>JAJZHK010000023.1 GCA_021804565.1 Pseudomonadota bacterium
TCTCATAGCTGACGATCACACCACGGTAAGCCATCATCTCCTCAACGTCCCGATAGCTGAGGCAACAGCGGAAGTACAGCCAGACGCACTGGCTGATGACGTCAATGGGGAAACGATGGCGAGGGTAGCGACGGTCAGTAGTCATGCCTCATTGCACCATACAGAGGTTTACTTGACAACACCCTTCAACCTATTGATAGATAAAGAAACTTTTTTCATACCGACAAACATGGGCTAGGCCCATGCCCGCCGCCCATTCTTTGATCTGCACGAGGCCAGAGCCCGATAGCGGCAAACGCGATCATGCACTGCTGTGGGGCAGGTGCGCACATTGCTCACCTGGCGGCTGAATAGGGTGCTGGAGGACGACAGCCCATGCAGCATTATTGCGGGCCTGGATGACGGTGACGGTCAGACGGCGGAGATGGCCTTGATCAAGGACGGGCCCCAATCAATGGATCGGGCCCGCGAAGGGGCCCGATACGCACCGAATCACAGGTCCAGGGATGGGAGAAGCCCGCCCCTGGGCCTGTCAGCCCAGCATCAGAGGCTGTAGTACATCTCGAACTCCACCGGATGGGTGGTGGTGTTCAGACGACGCACTTCTTCGGTCTTCAGCTCGATGTAGGAATCGATGTATTCCTTGGTGAACACACCACCCTTGAGCAGGAACTCGTGGTCAGCCTGCAGGGCTTCGAGCGCCATTTCCAGGCTGTGCGCCACGGTCGGCACCTTGGCCTCTTCTTCCGGCGGCAGATCGTAGAGATTCTTGTCCATGGCATCGCCAGGATGAATCTTGTTCTGTATGCCATCCAGGCCCGCCATCATCAGGGCTGCGAAAGCCAGATAAGGGTTGGCGCAAGGATCCGGGAAGCGGGTTTCGATACGACGGCCCTTGGGGTTGGACACGTAGGGGATACGGATCGAAGCCGAGCGGTTGCGTGCCGAGTAGGCGAGCATGATCGGCGCTTCAAAATGCGGCACCAGACGCTTGTAGCTGTTGGTGGCCGGGTTGGTGATGGCGTTCAGCGCACGCGCATGCTTGATGATGCCGCCGATGTAGTACAGCGCCAGTTCCGACAGGCCGCCGTAGAGGTCGCCGGCGAACAGGTTCTTGCCGTCTTTGGACAAGGACTGGTGCACGTGCATGCCGGAACCATTGTCACCGACGATGGGCTTGGGCATGAAGGTGGCCGTCTTGCCGTAAGCGTGCGCCACATTCCACACCGCGTACTTGAGGATCTGTACTTCGTCGGCCTTCTTCACCAGGGTGTTGAAGGAGACGCCGATTTCACTCTGGCAGGAAGCCACTTCGTGATGGTGCACTTCCAGGCGACCCGGGCCCATCATCGATTCGATGGCGTTGCACATGGCGACACGCAGATCCTGCGAGGAGTCGACCGGCGGCACCGGGAAATAGCCACCCTTGACGCGCGGACGATGGCCGGTGTTGCCGCCCTCGTAATCCTTGTCGGTCGACCAGGCCGCTTCTTCAGCGTAGATGGTATGACGGGCACCGCTCATGTCGATGGAGAACTTGACTTCATCGAACACGAAAAACTCAGGTTCCGGACCGAAGTAGGCGGTATCGGCGATACCCGTCGACTTCAGATAGGCCTCGGCGCGCTTGGCCAGCGAACGCGGATCGCGCTCATAGCCTTGCATCGTCGAAGGTTCGATGATATCGCAGCGCACGACCACCGTCGGCTCATCGAAGAAGGGGTCGAGGAAACCTGAATCAGGTTCCGGCAACAGGATCATGTCCGAAGCTTCAATACCCTTCCAGCCCGAGATCGACGAGCCGTCGAACATCTTGCCGGTCACGAAGGTCTCGGCATCCACCGTCGACGCCGGATAGGAGACATGCTGTTCCTTGCCTCGGGTATCGGTAAAACGGAAATCGACCCACTTGGCATCATTTTCTTTGATCAAATCGAGCGTCTTGTTGGACATTTGGTCCTCCGAACCAGGTTAAAACTTCTTCGTTCGACCTGAACGACTGTCTAGGACAGGCTCAGGCGCACCGCCGCACAGCAGGAGGCAAATTACGTACCAGATCGGCAGAGCGATCGATACGCCTTATATTTCAGTACCTTGCAATACTCATGTCGCCTCCAGACCATGAGCAAGGCACCAAAAGAGTGCAAAAATACTTATTTTGCACCAAAATCGCGCGAACCCACCTCGATCAGCAGGCGATAATCGCGTCCTTCCACGACACGATCGAGCACCTGATGGCCATGCACCCGGCACCACGCCGGAATATCCTGCATGACACCAGGATCACTGGCACTGACCCAGAGCAAATCGCCCGGCTGAAGATCACGCACCCTTTGCTGGGTCCGTATCACCGGCAGCGGACATAATAAACGACGCGCATCTAAAAGATAGGGCTCAGACATACCATTCCTGCATAATCTCATCGGCACTGCAAGCTTGCACCCGCAAGGCATGCTGCGCCCCCCCATGGGTATGGATGTCAATATCGACCAGGCCGGCGTCACGACCCTGGCTGTAGCGCGCCACGATACGCGCCGCCAGCTCATAGTCATCGGCGTGCAGATCGCCATCGACCAGGCACAGGGCCCCCCGGTGGCTGCGTGGCAGGAGATGGGTGAAGTCCTTGCGGTAGCCCTCGAGAAAATGGGTCTCGCCCTCATCGCGGGCGATGATCAGCTTGAAGTGCGGCCGCGGCCGCAGATGTCGCCCGATCTTGAGCATGAGGATATCGTCGAGCTGGTAGTCGCGTCGGCCGCGTGCCGCCCACAGATCGCGCAACTTGCGGCTATAGCTTTCATCGGTCAAAAAGCAGCAGCCCCCGGACGGCTGCGCCCAGTCCTCGAGGCCAAAACGGCGGGCCAGGGCGATCTGTGGCTGCCGTGAGCGACCGTTGAAAGCGTAGAGGCGCTCACGATCGACCCAGCCTTGCAGCTCCGGCCAGGTCGGTTCCAGCAGTTTGGCGCTCAAAGGCCGCAGCACCCGATCGTGGACCCCGGATTCTGTCGCCACCAGCGGCAAGTACTTGCGTCTTTGCGACTTCGGTCGCTGGCCGGCCACTTCGCCGGTGACGATGAAGTCCAGGCCGGCGTCGCAGGCCAGCTGGCGGGCGCGGTTGAGAAACAGGCTGGCCTGGCCGAGCATGTAGATCTTGCAGTCCAGGCAGGGGTTGAGGTGAGCGCCGTAGCCGTGCTGGGGGTTGAGGACGATACGCTTGTAGTCCTCGCTGACATCGACGATGTGCAGGGGGATGCCGAGGGTCTCGGCCACCCACAGGGCGTTATTGCGTTTGGGCTTGTCGCCATGCGCGTTACGGATGGCATGGGTATGACCCTCGACGCAAAACCCGGTGTAGAAGTTGACCCCTTCGACGGCGATGCCCTGCTCCTGCATGAGCCGGGCCGCCAGCATGGAGTCGAGTCCCCCGGAGATCAAGGCCAACGCCCGCCTTTGCATGCCACACCTGCCGCTGAAAAACCGCCATTCTACACTGCCTCCGCGCCCGTGCCCAAGCCTCGCCGTTTTGCGCCCTCTCAGGGCTCCATGCTATGCTCGGCTTTTACCCATCGATTCAACACGATGAACCGAGCTGCAGCGTCTCCATCCCCACACGCTTACCGACCCGACATCGATGGTTTGCGCGCTCTGGCCGTGCTCGCGGTGGTCCTCTACCATGCCTTTCCGCAGGCCCTGCCCGGCGGCTTCGTCGGGGTCGACATCTTTTTCGTCATCTCCGGCTTTCTCATCACCGGACTGCTGCTGGAACGCATGCAGAACGGCAGCTACTCCATCCTCGATTTCTACCAGCGCCGTATCCTGCGTATTTTTCCTGTCCTCATCCTCGTCCTTGCCGGCACCATGCTCTACGGCGCCTACACCCTGCTGGCCAGCGAGTACGAAAATCTCGGCACCCTCGTCGCCGGTGGTGCCGCCTTCATCGCCAACGAAGTGCTGCGCCGGGAAGCCGGCTACTTCGATATGGCGGCGACCAGCAAGCCGCTGTTGCACCTGTGGTCTTTGGGGGTCGAAGAACAGTACTACATCCTCTTTCCGCCGCTGCTGGCGCTCATCTGGCGCTACGAGAGCCGCCATGTCCTCGGCCTGCTCACGGCGATCGCCGCGATCAGCCTGGGCATCAGCCTGTTCGACGTCATGCACAACCCGGAAACCGCCTTCTACAGCCTGGCGGCACGCTTCTGGGAGCTGCTCAGCGGCGGCATCCTCGCCTATCTGCACCGGCCCGGACAGCACTGGGGCGGCCTGCACGCCCGCATGGGCCGCCATGGTCCCTGGCTGCAGACCCTGCTCGCCCTGTTCCTGCTCATCCTGCCGCTGACCCTGCTCAACCCGGACTCCATCTTTCCTGGCTGCTGGGCTCTGGCACCGGTCTTCGCCGCCGTTTTGTTCATCGATGCCGGCGTCGACCAGCCCTTCAACCGGCGCCTGCTCGCCCACCCCTGGGCGGTCAGCGTCGGCCTGATCAGCTATCCTTTGTACCTCTGGCACTGGCCGCTGCTGGTCTTCGCCCGCCAGGCTGACGCCGGCCGCCTGCCGCCCCTGCACGCCGCCGCCGTGCTGCTCGCCGCCGGCGTCCTCGCCTACCTCAGCTACCGCTGCATCGAGCTGCCGATACGCCGCAGCCCGCACCGGCGAGGCTGGACGCTGGCCCTGGCGCTGCTCATGGTGCTGGTCGGTCTGGCCGGCTACCAGACACGCCGCCACGAAGGCTGGCCTGAGCGCAAGATGGCCCAGGCCTACGCGGGGGTCGACGACGCCATCGGCGACTGGAACTACCCCGGCATCGGCTTCGATGGCCAGCATCTGCGCAGCAATGTCCTGCGCGGACGCAGCCATGACGAGGTGCTGTTCATCGGCGACAGCCATATGGAGCAGTACTGGCCGCGCTTCGCGCAAAGCTACCAGCTGCATCCGGGCTATTTCACCCTGCGCTTTGCCACCTATGACGGCTGCGCCGCCCTCCCCGGCCTCAACCGCCCCAACAGCCCCGACTTTCCGGCCGGCGGCTGTGCCCGTGTCTATGCCGCCGAGAAACAGCTGGCCGCTGCCGCCCACGTACGCCGTATCGTCATCGACAACTACTGGGAGCGCTACCTGCACTGGCCGGGCTACGCCCAGGGCATGCGCGGCCTGGCCGCCGACATCCGACGCTGGCGGCAGCGCGGCATACGTGTCTACATCCTGATGTCGAATCCGGCCGGGCGCCAGTTCGTGCCGCAAAACCAGGTGCGGCGTCTGCCCTTCCTGCAGCCGCCCCCCGACAGCGTCAAACGCAGCCGCGTGGAGATCAATCTCGATGCGCAGACCTGGGTGCGCGTCCTCGCCCATCTCAGTGGCGCCCAGCTGATCGATCCGCTGAACTCGTTCTGCGATGCGCAAAGCTGCCCGACGGTCGACGACGAAGGCGATCCCCTGTACAAGGATGAAGACCATATGCGCCCGCAAACCGCCATCGACAGCGCCTCGTTCATCGACCAGACCATCGTGCCCTGAGCCGCTTGCGAGAGCCACACGGCGGCGCTAGAGTGGGAAGCCTATCGCAACAGGAGTCCAGGCATGGACTGTATTTTCTGCAACATCGCGCAGCACCAGGCGCAAGCCCAGGTGATTTTTGAAAATGAGCGCATCATCGCCTTCCGTGATCTTTTCGCCCAGGCGCCGACCCATTTTCTGGTCATCCCCAAGGCCCACCACGCCAATCTCGACGCGGTCGGTGAGGATCAGGATGCGCTGCTCGGCGAGCTGCTCGGCTGCGCCCGTCGCCTGGCCCGCGAACAGGGTATCGCCGAGTCCGGCTACCGTTGCGTCATCAACTGCCGGCACGACGGCGGCCAGAGCGTCGAGCACCTGCATCTGCATGTGCTCGGCGGCCGTCGTCTGTCCTGGCCACCGGGGTAAGCCATGCATCTGAGTCTGCTCGATCGTCTGGTGCTCCGCGCCGACAGCGCTTTACGCACCTTGAGCGCGCAAGCCACCCGCAGCCAGCGCCCACACCCTGACGCCCAACTTGGCGAGCAGCCGATGCGCGCCGAGGAGCGGCGTCACGCCGCGGCGCTGATGCGCATCAACCATTGCGGCGAGGTCTGCGCCCAGGCGCTCTATCAGGGCCAGGCGCTGACCGCACGCCTGCCGAAGGTGCGCGCCGCCATGGAGCAGGCCGCGCAGGAAGAATCCGACCACCTGGCCTGGTGCGAACAACGTGTGCACGAGCTCGGACAGCGCACCAGCTATCTCAACCCGCTGTGGTACGGGATGTCCTTCCTGCTCGGGGCGCTCGCCGGTCTCGCCGGCGATGAGATCAGCCTGGGCTTTGTCGCCGAGACCGAGCGCCAGGTGGGCCGTCACCTGAGCTCGCATCTGCAGCAACTGCCCGCCCAGGATCTGCGTTCGCGGGCCATCGTCGAGGCCATGGCCGACGACGAGGAAAGGCATGGCGCCATGGCCCGTGCGGCCGGCGGCATCGACCTGCCGCCGCAGCTGACCCGGCTGATGCAGGCGATGGCCAAGGTCATGACGCAGACCGTCTATCACGTCTGAGGCGTGGCACCGGTCGCGTCGAGGTCGATGATCTCGACCGTGTGGGTGATCTTCACCCCAGCAGCGGCGAGCATCGCCGAAGCGGAGCAGTATTTGTCTGCGGACAGCTGCACGGCTCGCTCGACCTGCACGGTCTTCAGGGCGTGGCCCTGCACGACAAAACGCATATGGATCTGCGTGAACACCGCCGGCACCGCATCGGCGCGCTCGGCTTCGAGCAGGGCCTCGCAACTGACGACGTTTTGCCGCGACTTCCTGAGGATGCTGACGACATCGAAAGAAGCGCAAGCACCGAGCCCCATCAGGAGCATCTCCATCGGCCGCGGACCGAGATTGCGCCCGCCCTTGTCGGGCGGCCCGTCGATCACCAGGGCATGGCCGCTACCGGCACTGGCCATGAAGGTGACATCCTCGAGCCACTTGATTCTTGCTTGCATGATCGATGGTCCTCCTCGGGTCAAGAATGCATTGTGACGGCTTGCAGGCGCTGCAGCAAGGCGCAACGATTGGCAAGCCGATCGCCTGCGTGTATGTTGTGCACAAAAGCACCCGAGAGAGCGCGCCATGGCAAGACTGCCGAGCAATGCCCATATCCCTCATATCGAGGAGTTTTTGGCCCAGTGCCAGCTGCGTAAATACCCGGCCCGCAGCGCCATCATCCAGGCGGGTGAAAGCTCACAGAGCCTGTACTTCATCGTCAGCGGTTCGGTCTCGGTGATCATCCAGGATGACGACGGCCACGACATGGTGGTCGCCTACCTCAATGCCGGCGACTTTTTCGGGGAGATGGGGCTGTTTGAAGAACGGCCGGTGCGCTCGGCCTGGATACGCGCCCGCACCGCCTGCGAAATCGCCGAAATCAGCTACAGCCGCTACAAGGAGCTGGCGCGCCAGAACGCCGGCATGATCTTCGCGCTGTCCGCGCAGATGGCCGGCCGGCTGCGCGCCACGACCCGCAAAGTCGGCGACCTGGCCTTTCTCGACGTCACCGGCCGTGTCGCGCACACCCTGCTCGACCTGTGCAAGCAGCCCGACGCCATGACCCATCCCGACGGCATGCAGATACGCATCACCCGCCAGGAGATCGGCCGCATCGTCGGCTGCTCGCGGGAAATGGTAGGACGCGTGCTCAAGTCCCTGGAAGAGCAGGGCCTCATCCATGTCAAAGGCAAGACCATGGTCATCTTTGGCACCCGCTGATGAAAGCCCGAGTGCAGCAACTCATACCAAGTAGCACTGCCATGATAAAATTAAATTTTTAATAGATCTTTGGGCATCTGGCTGACATGATAAGAACTCATGGATTATGATAAATTTTTTCAATCTAAACTTTCTTATGTCTCAACAGCAGCAGAGCTGCGTGATTGAAACATTTGCAACAATCCGCAGGAGGGCAGAATGGCCCGAAAAATATGATTCAAGCCGATGAGTGCCGACTACAAAGTTATCGAGCCGAGAACAACCATCCATGCTAATGGTAATTATTAAAAAGGATAAGTAAAAAATGATTCCACTGATCGTTGGCGCAGCAGCCCTTGCAGCAGGTGGTTTGGGCGCAAAAAAAATATATGATGCAAAACAAAACTATAATAGTGCTGATGAACGAATAAAACACATAAATGAAAAATTTGAAAAAACCAAATCACTCCTAGAAAAACAAAAAACCATGACACAGGAGTCGCTTGAAAATCTTGGATTTTTACGCATAGAATGTGGAAGCAAAACACTGGCCAATTTTGTTGAAATTTTCAAAAACATCAGAAATATAAGTTTCACAGATATTAAAATTAAAGAAGTAACCCTGAATATTAACGAATCAAGTTTAGGTGAAGTTGAAAAAACCTCCCATACAGCCCTAGAAGTATTAAAAGATGGCACTCAAGCAGTATCAGCTGGAATTTTGGCTGGCATCGGAGCAGGTGGCCTCGCCAGCAGCATAGGAGTCGCATCAACGGGTACCGCCATAGGTTCGCTTTCAGGTGTGGCCGCTACAAATGCGACTCTGGCTTGGTTAGGTGGGGGGGCACTATCAGCAGGCGGGCTGGGCATGGCTGGTGGAATGGCGGTTCTGGGTGGAGCTATCGCAGGACCAGCTATTGCCATTGCTGGTCTGAGTATGGCCAAGAAGTCTGAAGAGGCCATGACTAAGGCTATCGAGCACGAAGCTGATGCGCAACTCCTCATTGAAAAAATGCAGTGCCAAATCACCAGCCTTGAAGCGATTATGGCTAGGTGCAGTGAAATTCACACGACGACAGAAAAACTTCAAAATATACTTGACCAGCAATTGATTGCTTTCGGAAATATGATCAAAGTCAAGTCAGAAGTTAACAATGTTCTTGAGCAGGAGTGTCTAGTCCGTCGAGCTTCATTCATGAGTAAATCATGGATTATCAGATTCATCTTGACGATTCTTGGAATGCGCCCAAAATCAAATTATCAAAACCAACTTGATTTCAAGGTATTTTCAGAAAAAGATAAAAACCTTACCTCCTTGTGCGCGAAAATTGCAAAAGCCCTTAATGACCTAGTTAGAACAGAAGTTTTTGATGACGAGGGCGTATGCAGCACAAATCTTGTTGCCATTGAAAATGGCCAGAAAATCCTACAGGAAAAATAAAATGAAAAATATATTATTAACAGGCACATCGAAAGCATTGCCTACACATGTAAGCCAGAGTTTGTCATCTATAATGACATCATATCTTGAACTCCAAAAAACACGCGAAACAGAAAAAACCAAGCGCCTCTTTATTAATAAAGCAGCAGAAGTCACCATTGAAAAGATACGTACGCATCGCGAAATCATCATTCATGCCTTAGATCAATCTTTTGAGGAACGCAGACATGTTATAACCCAGCAATTCCTTATTATTGAAGAGGCTCTAAAATCAGGAAAATCCGAGATTGCAGCTAAAGCCATTGACTCCATGGTTGACCTTGTAAAATCAAGCCCTTTTAAGGAAATTAGCGAACTCAGTAAAAACCTAGAAAGGGATGATTTTGTGCTGCGCTTGGAGTGACGCTTGCCACCCCGAAACTGTTGACCAGCATATCCGCAAATCCAATCGATTTCACAGAATAAAAGACATGATTAGGCATGCCACTTATAAATTTCCATGCACAGCTTGTGGAAAATGCTGCCAGTACGTCGGCTTATGCGCGGAAGGTCAGCATCTAGATCGAGGTGATGGGGTTTGCAGCAATTTTGACGAGGATTCTCTATTATGCAGGATTTATGAATCTCGGCCTGAGATCTGCAATACCCAGACTCAATATCAAAGCATTTATTCAAAAAGTATGTCGTGGGATGAATTTGTTCAGAAAAACATTGCTGCTTGCCTGATCCTGCAAGAAAAAAATCATTGATAGCCTTATGGTCATCACCCGGCCTGCATCTCCCGGCGCAGGGTCTCGATCACGCCCAGGGTCTCCGGCCGGCGGCCCCACCAGCGCTGATAGGAGGACGCCGCCTGCTCGACCAGCATGCCCAGCCCATCGCTGCAGGACGAGGCGCCCTGCGCCTTGCACCAGGCGATGAAAGGGGTGTCGGCGGCGGCGTACATCATGTCGTAGCAAGCACTGCCGCGCAGTGTCGACAAGGCCGGCATGGCCGGCAAGGCCTGCTGCAAGCTGGCCGACGTGGCATTGATGAGCAGATCGTAGGGCGCCACCTCGGCCCCGGCCAGACACCGCTGCAAAGGCCCGAGCTCGCGCATTTCGCTGACGATATCCAAGGCGCGCTGCGGCGTACGGTTGCACAGATCGAGAGCGGCGATGCCGCTCTCCAGCAAGGGGGCGATCACCGCCTTGGCGGCGCCTCCGGCACCGAGCAGGAGCACCCGGGCGCCCGGGAAGAGCATGCCCTGGCGCTGCAAATCCCGACACAGGCCTTCGCCATCGGTGGTGTCGGCGCAGAGCCGCCCCTGCTCATCCCGCCACAAGGTGTTGGCGGAGTGCGCCCGCTCGGCGCCAGGACTGCGCCAGTCGGCCAGCTGGCAAGCCTCTTCCTTGTAAGGCAGGGTGATGTTCAAGCCCGCACCGCCGGCTTCGAAAAATTCACGGACGGCCGTGGTGAATGTGCCAGGCGACACATCCTGGCGCCGGTACTCGAGATCATCGCCCATCTGCTCGGCAAACAGGCTGTGGATACGCGGCGAACGGCTATGGGCGATAGGGTGGCCGAAGACGGCGAAATGCCGCATCATGCTTCTCCTTGCAGCCAGTCGCGAGCCTGCAGAAAGTACTCGCTGAGACGAGCCTCGGCACTGCCCGGCGCCGGCCGCCAGTCGTAACGCCAGTGCACCTCGTTGGGCAAGGACATCAGGATGGCCTCGGTGCGTCCGCCCGACTGCAGGCCAAAGAGGGTGCCGCGATCGTAGACCAGGTTAAACTCGACGTAGCGGCCGCGACGGTAGAGCTGAAACTCACGCTGGGCCGCCGTGTAAGCCTGGCCATGGCGCTTTTGCAGCAGCGGCAGATAGGCCTGCAGATAGGCGTCGCCGACCGCACGCACCAGGGCAAAGCAACGCTCGAAACCGCCCTCATTGAGATCGTCGAAGAACAGGCCGCCGATGCCGCGCGCCTCCTGGCGATGCGGCAGGTAGAAGTAGCGGTCACACGCCTGCTTCCATTGTTGATAGAGCTCGGCGCCGAAAGGCTGCAGGGTGTCCGCCGCGACACGGTGCCAGGCCCGGCAATCCTCTTCGTAGGCATAGTAAGGGGTCAGGTCAAAACCTCCGCCAAACCACCAGACCGGCGCCTCGCCGTCCTGTTCGGCGACGAAAAAACGCACATTCATGTGCGAGGTCGGCGCGTGCGGATTGCGCGGATGGATGACCAGCGACACGCCCATGGCGCGCCAGCTGCGACCTTTGAGCTCGGGCCGGTGCGCGCTCGCCGAAGCGGGCAGGCTCTGACCGGTCACTTCCGAGAAGTTCACCCCGCCTTTTTCGATGACCGCACCGAACTCGAGCACACGGCTGCGACCGCCGCCGCCCTCGGCCCGGGTCCAGACATCTTCACGGAAACTGCCGCCATCGACGGCGGCAAGTGCCTGACAGATACGATCTTGCAGATCACGCAAGTAGTCACGTACCGCCATGACATCGTAAGAGACGGACATCAGGATGCTCCTCAGCCTGCAGGATGGGGCGAAACTCTAGCACAGCTTGCCGTGCTGCTGCAGGACTCACGGAGCACGGCGCCGCTGCTCAGTACCGTAATCGGGGTGGGTCCGCGCAGCCCCCCCAGCTCGCCCGGCAGCAGCAGGTCGATGCGCCGGCGCAGCTGCTTGCGAACCTGCAAGGCGGTGCGTGCCGCCGGTCGCCCGGACAGATTGGCGCTGGTGGAGACGATCAGATCACCAAAGCTCGCGCTCAAGGTACGGACGACGGGATGGGCGCTGACGCGAAAGGCTTGGTGCCGATGCTGGCCGCTCAGCCAGCGCGGATGCTGGCGCGGTACCGGCAAGACGAAGGTGTGGGCGCCCGGCCAGTGGGCCTGCAGGATCGCCAGCTGCGCCGGGCTGAGCGGTGACGCCCAGCGCCGCACCTGATCGAGATCGGCGGCCGCCAGGATCAGACCCTTGCGCCAGCTGCGCTGCTTGATCGCCAGCAAGCGGCGTACCGCCTGCTCGTTGCGCGGATCACAGCCAAGACCCCATACCCCTTCACTCGGATAGGCGACGATGCCACCGCGGCGCAGACAGGCCACGGCGAGACGCCAGCGCCACGCCGGGAGTCGCGACTCAGTCATCGCCCGATTGCGGGGCCTGGGTGTCATCTCCGACGATCACCGGCTGGTGCGCCTTGAGCACCAGCAGGTAGCTGACGCTCGGGAAGGTGCGAAACGCCATGGCCAGACCCTCATAAACCCGTGGCAGTCGCAGCAGCTGGCTGTCATGGGGGTCATCGATGACGCTGCCGTGGCGATAGAGTGCAAACACATGGCCCTGATGGACACCATCACGTTCGCCGCGATTGATGACGATCACGCTGTACTTGCCGCCATGATCGACACCACCGAGGATGCGCAGCACCCGGCCCGGCTTCACCGTTTTTGAGCTTTCCGGGGTGAATACCGCGGTCACCACCTGCTGCGGCAGGGCCAGCAGGCGGTCGTCGTTGCGCACCACCTCCTTCATGCTGAGGATACGGGCACTGGTGACACTTTCTTCTTTGGCGCCGAGTTCGACCCGTGCCACGTAGTCGGCCTGGACGCCGAGGCGCTCGCCGGTGTCGGGATCGATATAGGCCCCGCCCGGATGGTAGAGGGCGTAGCCGGCCGTGCTGCTGGCCGGGATGGTGCCGCGCACGAAGACCGAGTCACCGGTGCCGGAGAGCAGGCGCTGGTCGCTGCCGGCGACGACATAGGGCGCCGTGCGCAGATCCTCGGAGTCGACCACCCGCCCTTCATTGAGATAGGGCAGGATGGTGCGCAAGGGCAGGGTGGGGATGACCGTGCTGTTGTCCATGTCCTGGATCTGCGGCTCCAGGCGCACCACGCCATCGCCCTGGACCGTGGCCACCTGCGCATCGTGCAGGGCGCGCACCACCCCGGCACAGCCCTCGCCGGCGTCGACGGCGAGAACCTTGCCGGCGTCGATCGTGCAGAGCAGGATGACATTGCCCGGATAGATCAGATGGGGATTATGGATGGCCGGATTGGCCTGCCAGACGGCCGGCCAGGCCCAGGGGTCGCGCAAAAAGCGCGCGGCGATGTCCCACAGGGTGTCGCCCTTGACCACGGTGTAGTGTTGCGGCGCGTCGGCGCGTATCTCGTCCGCCCCTGTCGCTGCGCTCAGCAGGCTCGCCAGCAAGGTGGCCAGCAGGATCTTCTTCTTCATCAATGCCCATCCTTGCGTCTATGCGCAGGAGCTGAAATCTTATAGATTATAGACTTTTACAGCAAGTTCATCACCTTAGCAAGGCATTCTACGAACAAAGGTGAACTCCATCACTGGCCATGGCCGCAGCGCCTGAACTTCTCTATAATAGAGCATGATTTCCCTGTATAGAAAGCGATCATGGCCCAGCTACCCATCCTCGAATATCCCGATCCCCGTTTGCGCCGCAAGGCCCAGACCGTCGAGGTTTTCGACGCTCGCCTGCGCCGCTTGGCCGAAGACATGCTGGAGACGATGTACGCCGCTCCCGGCATAGGACTGGCCGCCATTCAGGTCGACGCGCCCTGGCGCCTGGTCGTCGTCGACGTCTCGGAAGAAAAAAATCAGCCCCTGGTTCTCGTCAACCCCCGCCTCAGCCCCCTCGGCGACGAGCGCAGCTGCTACGACGAAGGTTGCCTGTCGGTGCCCGGCTTCTACGAAACCGTGGAACGGCCGGCACGGGTGCGTATCGAAGCCCAGGACATCGAAGGCCGGCCGCTGCGCCTGGAGGTCGACGGCCTGCTGGCGACCTGTGTCCAGCACGAGGTCGACCACCTCGAGGGCAAGCTGTTTGTCGACTACATCTCCTCGCTCAAGCGCGAACGGATACGCAAGCGCCTGGAAAAGCAGCAGCGTGTCAAGGACAGCGCGTGAAGTCGCGGCGCCTCGTCTTCGCCGGCACCCCCGCCTTCGCCGCCACCGCCTTGCAAGCCCTGCTCAGGGATGGACAACAGGTCGTCGCCGTCTATACGCAGCCTGACCGCCCTGCCGGCCGCGGCCGGCAGCTGCAGGCCAGCGCCGTCAAGCAGCTCGCCGAACAGGCGCAGCTGCCGGTCTGCCAGCCCCTGAGCCTGCGTGATGACGAGGCCCAGCGTCAGCTGGCGGCCTGGGACGCCGACCTGATGATCGTCGCCGCCTATGGCTTGATCCTGCCGCCTGCGGTGCTGGCGCTGCCGCGGCAGGGCTGCATCAACATCCACGCCTCGCTGCTGCCACGCTGGCGCGGTGCGGCGCCGATACAGCGCGCCCTGCTTGCCGGTGACAGCCACACCGGCATCAGCATCATGCAGATGGACGCCGGCCTCGACACCGGCGCGGTGCTGTGGACGCGCCGCCTGGCCATCGCCGCCGATGACACCAGCCTCAGCCTGCACGACAAGCTCGCGCAGCTCGGCGGCGAGGCCCTGCTCGAGGTGCTGCACGCCGCGCACTGGCAGGCGCAGGCCCAGGACGACAGCGCCGCCGTCTACGCCGCCAAGATCAGCAAGGAAGAGGCCGGCATCGACTGGTCGCGCAGCGCCGAGGACATCGAGCGCGCGGTACGTGCCTACCTGCCCTGGCCGGTGGCGTCGACCCCATGCCTCGGTGAAACGCTGAAAATCCATGCCGCCGAGCTCCTGCCCGGCGGCAGCGATGCGGCACCGGGCACCTTGATCGCCGTCGACAGACAGGGCTGGACGCTCGCCTGCGGCCGTGGTCTGTTACGCGTCACCCAGGTCCAGCGCCCGGGCGGACGCGTCATCGCTGCCGCCGAACTGGCGCGCGCTCGACCGGAGCTCGCGCCCGGCCTCCAACTGGGACTTTGACATGCACTCCAACACCCGTGTTCTCGCCGCCCTCGCCCTGGCGCCTCTGCTCGATCGACGGCAGGGCCGTTCCCTGGCGGTGACCCTGCCCGAGATGCAGGCGCGCAGCCTGCCGCGTGATCGCGCCCTGCTCACCGAGATGGTGCAGGGCTGCGCCCGCCAGGGGCCTTACCTGCAAGCCCTGTTACGCCCTCTGTTGCGCCATGAACCCAGCGAAGCGCGTGTCTACGCCCTGCTCCTGCTCGGCCTCTACCAGCTCGTTTTCATGCGCATCCCGGAACATGCCGCCTTGCAGGAGACCGTCGAGGCCGCCCGTCAGCTCGGCCTGGAGCGCAGCACCGGCCTGATCAACGCCGTGCTCCGACGCTTTCTCCGCGAGCAGGAGGCGCTGCTCAGCCGTGCCGCCGCCTGGCAGCACGCACACCCCGAGTGGCTGGCCGAACGGCTGCGCCGTGACTGGCCGGAGCAAGCGGAGGCGATCATGGCCGCGGCCAACACCACGCCGCAGATCTGCCTGCGCGTCAACCGCCGCCACTGCCAGCGCGACGACTATCTGCAGCTGCTGCAGGCGATGGACATCGCAGCGACGGCGGTCGATACCGCCCCCCAGGCCCTGCTCCTGCAGCAGGCGATGGAGATCACCCGCCTGCCGCACTGGCAGGAAGGCTGGGTCAGCGTGCAGGACGCCCGCGCCCAGCAGGTGATCGAGGCGCTCGATCTGCAGGAGGGTTTGCGGGTGCTCGACGCCTGTGCCGCCCCGGGCGGAAAAACGGCGCATATGCTGGAAAACCACAGCCTCGATCTGCTCGCCCTCGACCAGGACGCCAGCCGGCTGCAGCGCGTCCAGGACAATTTGGACCGTCTTGGCCTGCACGCCCAGCTGCTGCACAGCGACGCGCGCGCCTACGCCGCCGCCTGGCAGGGCCGTCCCTTCGATCGCATCCTGCTCGACGCTCCTTGCAGCGGCACCGGCGTTCTCCGTCGCCACCCGGACATCAAGTTCCTGCGCCGACCGGACGACATCGCCGCCACCGCGCAGCTGCAAAAAGAGCTGCTCGAGGCCCTCTGGCCCCTGCTGGCGCCTGGAGGCCGTCTGCTCTACGTCACCTGCTCGATCCTGCCCGAGGAGAACCACGAGCAGATCGCCGCCTTTTTGCAGCAACACCCCGAGGCGAGCTGCGTCAGCGAGCAGCAGTGGCTGCCCGACGCCCACGACGGCTTCTATGCGGCGGCGCTGAGCAAGTCGGCCGCCTGAGTCTCACTCAGGGTCCTGGCCCTCATGCGCATCGAAGGCCAGGGCGTTGACCACCGCCCACAGCACCGCCAGGGGCAAGCCCAGCATCCACGCGAAATACCACATCCTGGTCTCCTTGGGCGCTCAGTAGGCGCCCTTGTCATGACGGCGTATGAAGTCGAGGGTGATGCGTCCGGCCATCATGCGGTAACACCAGCTGGTGTACATGATGATCAAGGGCATGAAGATCAGCGTCGCGATGAGCATGATCTGCAAGGTCCACGCCGAAGACACCGCATCCCAGACGGTCAGGCTGGCGACCGGGTCGCTGCTCGAAGGCATGACGAAGGGGAACAGCGACAGACCGGCGGTGCTGATGATGCCGGCGACCGCCAGGGATGAAGCCAGGAAGGCCCACCCTGGCCGCCGCCGCGCCAGGAAGGCGACACAGGCGAGGATGGCCAAGCCCGTCGCCGGCGGCAGGGCGCGTACCCAGGGCAGCCGCTGGTAGACATCGAGCCAGCCGCCCGCCACGACGACCACCTGTTTGGCGAGCGGGTCGGGCAGGGCGTCGGCCTGGATCGCCGAGACGATGTGCAGGCCGGGTAGCTGCGCCACCCAGAAGCCGCCCAGCACATAAAGCAGCAGGCTCAACAGCGCCGCCACTTGCGCCGCTGTACGCGCCCGCTCACTGAGCTCGGCCTCGGTACGCAAGCTCAGGTAGCTGCCGCCTTGCATGATGAGCATGAACAGGCTGAGCAGGCCGCAGAGCAGGGCAAAAGGATGCAGCAGGCCCCAGAAGCTGCCGGTGTAGGTGCTGCGCATGAACGCGTCGAAGTGGAAGGGCAGGCCGAGAAAGAGGTTGCCGAAGGCGACACCGAAGATGATCGGTGGCACCACCCCGCCGATGAACAGGCCCCAGTCCCAGGCGCTGCGCCAGCGGGGATCGGCGACCTTGCTGCGGTAGTCGAAGCCGACCGGACGAAAAAACAGGGCCCACAGCACCGCCAGCAAGGCCCAGTACATCCCCGAAAAGGCGGTCGCATAGACCAGCGGCCAGGCGGCGAACAAGGCGCCACCGGCGGTGATGAACCAGACCTGGTTACCCTCCCAGTGCGGCCCTACGGTATTGATGACGACCCGTCTTTCCTCGTCGTTGCGCCCGACCCAGGGCAGCAGCGCGCCCACCCCCATGTCATGGCCATCCATGATCGCAAAGCCGATCAGCAAGACACCGATCAGCACCCACCAGATCAGCTTGAGTAGGCCATAGTCAAGCATGCTGATTCTCCTCCTGATAGCGCTCAAGACCGAGCGATGATGGTCCCAGACGGGCAAACTTGATCATCAGATAAAGTTCGGCGATGAGCAGCCCGGTGTAGAACACGACGAAGCCGGCCAGCGAACCGATCACCGAGCCCGCCGAGATGCTCGACACCGACAGGTGGGTCGGCAAAATGCCGTAGATGGTCCACGGCTGCCGGCCAAACTCGGCGACGAACCAGCCCAGCTCGGCGCTCAGGTAAGGCAGGGGCAAGGCCAGCAGCGCCGCCCAGAGCAGCGGCCGCTGCCAGCGCCCCGAGAGACCCTGCCAGCTGCTGTACAAAGCCAGGGCGAACAGCGCCCACATGGCGAAGCCGAACACCACCATCAGGCGAAACGCAAAAAACAGCGGCGCCACTTGCGGGATGGTGTCGGCGGCGGCGGCTTGCAGTTGGGCCGGGGTGGCGTTCTCGACGTCCGCACGGTATTTCTTGAGCAGCAGACCAAAACCGAGGTCCTGCTGATGGGCGGCGAACAGCGCCGCCGTCTGCGCACTGTGGTCGTGCTCGCGCATACGGGTCAACGCCGCCACCGCCAGAGCCCCCTGGCGTATGCGCTGCAGATTGCGCGCCTCGATGTCGTCGAGGCCGGGCAGGACACGATCGACCGAACGTGTGCCGATCAGGCCGAGCAGCCAGGGGATGCGGATCTCCGCCCGGTTGCTGTGGGTCTGCTGGTCGGGCAACGCGAAGACCAGGAAATCAGCGGGCGCCGGCTCGGTGTGCCACATCGCCTCGATGGCGGCGAGCTTGGTCTGCTGGGCGTCCGACAAGGTGTAACCGGACTCGTCACCGAGCACGATCACCGAGCAGGCCGAGGCGAAACCGAAGGCCGCAGCGATGCGGAAGGAGCGCCGGGCAAAGTCGACATAGCGGCCACGCAGCAGGTAGTAGGCGCTGATCGAGAGCACAAAGATGGAGGCGGTGACATAGCCGGCCGCCACCGTGTGCACGAACTTGGCCTGCGCCGTCGGATTGAAGATCACCGCAGCCATGCTGCTCAGCTCCATGCGCATGGTCGCAGGATTGAAGACCGCGCCGACCGGATCCTGCATCCAGCCATTGGCGATGAGTATCCACAAGGCCGACAGATTGCTGCCTAGGGCCATCAAGGTGGTGACCAGCAGATGCTGGCCTTTGCTCAGCCGCTCCCAGCCGAAGAAGAACAGGCCGACGAAGGTCGACTCGAGAAAAAACGCCATCAGCCCTTCGATCGCCAGCGGGGCGCCGAAGATGTCGCCGACATAGTGCGAGTAGTAGGCCCAGTTGGTGCCAAACTGAAACTCCATGGTGATGCCGGTGGTCACCCCGAGGGCGAAATTGATACCGAACAGCTTGCCCCAGAAACGCGTCATGTCCTGATAGACCTGGCGACCGGTGAGGACGTAGACGCCCTCCATGATGACCAGGAGGAAGGTCAGCCCCAGGGTCAAGGGGACGAAGAGGAAATGGTACAAAGCGGTGATGGCAAACTGCAGCCGGGATACATCGACGAGATGCTCCGAGATCATAGGTGAGCTCCTGCTGGAATCGAAAATAGCTGCTGCTGGACTTGCATCGTGCTCGGCGCCCGGTCGTCCTGGCGAAAAAACAGGAACCATAGCAAGCTCAAGGCCAACAACTTGAGGACGAGCAGAGCACCCAAATGACGCCTGAGGCCCTGCCCGTGCCCAGAGAACATCCGCATCACGCCAGCGCGCATGCTTACCTCCCCTTCGTGATCGCCATGGATGGCCCGGGGTTCAGCAATACAAAATTCATGCCAGCTTCGTGACAAGGCCAGGGGCAGGACTTGGCCTGTTTTCCGGACTCTCCCCTTGCCGCCCTGACAGGTCTTTGGCACAATGATCGCTGCCATTACTGCCATGAGCTGCCATGACACCGCCCGAGCTGCCCAGCCTCAGCGACTATCTCGATGCCCTCGAGTACCCGCACGTGCTGCTCACCGCCGAACATCGCATCGTCCATGTCAATCCGGCCTACATCCAGCGCTACGGGCCACCTCCGGCGGGCGCCCGCTGCTATCAGATCGCCCATGGTCACCAGCGCCCTTGCGATGAACTCGGCGAGCCCTGCCCCCTGCAGCAGGCGCTGCGCCAGGAGAGCGCGCAACGTGTCGTGCACCGCCACCTGCACAGCGATGGCAGTGTGCGCACCGTCGAGGTCACCCTGCAGCCGCTGCACCGCCAGGGCCGGGCCTATATCATCGAACGCCTGCGCGACCTGACCGGCATCCAAAATACCGATCAGGCCGCCCTGGTCGGCCAGTCAGCGGCCTTTTTGAGCCTGCTCGAACGCCTCGTCAAGGTGGCACGCACCGACTTGCCGGTGCTCATCCTCGGCGAGACCGGCAGCGGCAAGGAGATGGTGGCGCAAGCCCTGCACCGGCAATCGCCACGACACAACGAAGCCTTCGTTGCCGTCGACTGTGCCAGCATCAGCGACAGCCTCTTCGAGAGCGAGTTTTTTGGCCATGAGAAGGGGGCGTTCACCGGCGCCAGCCAGACCCGTATCGGTCTGGTCGAAAGCGCCCAGGGCGGGACACTGTTCCTCGATGAGATCGGTGACATGCCGCTCTCGCAACAGGTCAAGCTGCTGCGCCTGCTGGAGACCGGCAGCTATCGCCGGGTCGGCTCGTCGAGCCTGCGCCGCGCCCAGGTGCGCATCATCGCCGCCACCCACCGGCCGCTCGATGAGTTCGTCGCCGAGGGCCGCTTTCGTGCCGATCTCTACTACCGCCTGAACATCTTTCCGCTGCGCCTGCCCCCCCTGCGCGAGCGCCGCGAAGACCTGCCCCTGCTCGTCCAGCACCTGCTCGAAACGATAGGGGCCAGTGCCCCCAAACGCGCCTCGACGGCTTTTCTTGAGCAACTGGCACAGCTGCCCTTTCCCGGCAATATCCGTGAACTCAAGCACCTCCTGCAGCGCGCCTGCCTGCTCGCCGATGGCGATCTGCTGCAGCCCTGGCACATCGACAGCGACCCCCTGCCGGCGCCCCGCCCGGCACCCCTGACACGCAAGGAACAGGCGCGCCGTCTGGGCATCAGTGAACGTACCCTGTATCGCCGCCTGCACGCTGACACGGCGCAGCAAAGCCGCTGACGATAGCTTACAATGGCCGCTTCTCCCCAAGACCTGTCTGAAGGCCACCGATGACCACCGAACTGCTCTTGCCCGCTGGCAACCTGGAAAAAATGCGCGCGGCTTATGCCTACGGCGCCGACGCCGTCTACGCCGGTCTGCCGCGCTACTCCCTGCGCGCCCGCAACAACGAGTTTCGCCAGGAGCAGCTGGCGGCGGGCATGGCCGAGGCGCGGGCGCTCGGCAAGAAGTTCTACATCACCTGCAACATCCTGCCGCACGACGACAAAGTGCGCTCCTTCGTGCGCCAGCTGCAGCCGCTCATCGAGCTGCAGCCCGATGCGCTGATCATGGCCGATCCTGGCCTCATCATGCTGGCCCGTGAAGCCTGGCCGGACCTGGCCATCCACCTGTCGGTACAGGCCAACACCCTCAACCAAGCGGCGGTGCGCTTCTGGCAGGGGCTGGGGCTGCGCCGCATCATCCTTTCCCGCGAGCTGTCCCTGCACGAAATCGGCGGCATACGCCAGGCCTGCCCGGACATCGAGCTGGAAGTCTTCGTGCACGGCGCCTTGTGCATCGCCTACTCCGGGCGCTGCCTGCTCTCCGGCTACTTCAACCGCCGCGACCCCAACCAGGGCACCTGCACCAACGCCTGCCGTTGGGACTACAAGGTGCACGCCGGTGAGGAAGACACCAGCGCCCTGTCCGGCTTTAGCTGGCAGTCCGAGCTCGAACAGCCGCTGCAGGCGATGGAGCGGCACCCGCTGGCGGATCGCATCTACCTCATCGAAGAGCGCGAGCGCCCGGGCGAGCTGATGCCCATCGAAGAAGACGAGCACGGTACCTACATCATGAACTCGCGGGATCTGCGGGCCGTCGAGCAGGTGGCGGCGCTGGTCGCCCTGGGCGTCAACTCGCTGAAGATCGAAGGCCGCACCAAGTCCCTGTACTACGTCGCCCGTACCGCGCAGGTCTACCGTCAGGCCATCGACGACGCCCAAGCCGGTCGCCCCTTCGACGCCCGTCTGCTGAGCGAGCTCGATGGCCTGGCCCACCGTGGCTACACCACCGGCTTTCTCGAGCGGCAGCGCAGCGATGCCACCCAGAACTACGCCACCGGCAGCTCGCAACAGGGTCACAGCCAGTTCGTCGGTCAGGTGCTCAGTCAGCACGAAGGCTGGGCGCTCGTCGACGTCAAGAACCGTTTTGCCATCGGCGACACCCTGCTGATCATCCACCCGCAAGGCAACCGTGAGCTGCGGCTCGAGCAGATGCACGATGAGCAGGGCGCGCCCGTGCAGGTCGCCGCGGGCAATGGCCATAAAGTACGCATCCCGCTGGACGCCGCCGACACCCGTACCCTGCTGGCGCGACGCGCCTGATCCGGCGCTTTTGCTGACACAAAATCCAGTGGGCTGGCGCCGACAGCGGTAGTTATTTCATGGGCCTTTCGCTACTATAGGAGTCCTTGCTAAAGGAAGGCTTAGAATGTGTGGGATTGCGGGTTTCCTGGGGGATCTGCCGGATTCGCAAGACATTTTGCTGCGCATGACCGACCGCCTTGCGCATCGCGGTCCCGACGCACAAGGCCATTTCCATCACCCGGGTGTGCATCTCGGCCATAGGCGGCTGGCGGTCATCGACCTCGAGAGCGGCCGGCAACCGCTGTTCAATGAAGACGCCAGCATCGCCGTCGTTTTCAACGGCGAGATCTACAACTTCCAGGAGCTGCGTCAGCGCCTGCAGGCGCTCGGCCATCACTTCAGCACCCACACCGACAGCGAAGTGCTGGTGCACGGCTACGAAGCCTGGGGCCTGCAGCTGCTCGACGAACTGCGCGGCATGTTTGCTTTCGCCATCTGGGACGAGGCGCAGCGCAGCCTGCTGCTGGCGCGCGACCATCTGGGGGTGAAGCCGCTCTACTACGCGCAGAGCGCGGACGGTCGGCAGCTGGCCTTCGCCTCTGAGCTCAAGTCGCTGCTGCAGCATCCTGGGGTCGCCCCGGCACTCGATCATGAAGCCCTCGGCCTCTATCTGGAGTCGCAGTACATTCCCGCTCCGCGCAGCATCTACGCCGGGATCAAGAAACTGGCCGCCGGCCACTGGCTGCGCGTCGACCCTCGGGGGCTGCAGATCCAGCGTTACTGGCAGGCCCCCTACGCCAGCTCCGCGCAAGCCTGGGCCGCTTGTGGTGAAGCGGAGGCCCTCGAGCGGGTCGACAGCGCCTTGCGCGAGAGTGTCGCCGGCATGCTGGTGGCCGATGTGCCCCTCGGTGTCTTCCTCAGCGGCGGGGTCGACTCGAGCCTGATCGCCGCCCTCGTCGGCGAGCTCAAAGGCAGCCCCGTCGACACCTTCACCTTGGGGTTTTCCGGGGCGGTCGCCGGCAGCGAACACGAGGTCGCCGCGCGCGTCGCGGAGCATATCGGCAGCCGCCATCACACCCTGATGCTGCAGGCCGACGACGTCCTCGCCGCTTTTGACAGCTTTGTCGACATCTTCGATGAGCCCTTCGCCGACCCGGCCGCCCTGCCGACCTTGCTGCTGGCGCAGTACGCGCGCCAGCACGTCACCGTCGTCCTCACCGGCGAGGGTGCCGATGAAGTCTTTGCCGGTTATGGCAACTACCCACGCCGCCTGCTCGATGAGCGCAAGACCGGCTGGCTGGGCGGGCGCTACTCGCCGCTGCCCGCCCTCATCCGTCAGCTGCCCGCCCGGCTGCGCAAGGACCGCATCCTGAAAGCCATCAGCACCGACATCTCGCGGCGTTACGCCACCATACCGAGTGTCTTCGATGCGCAGCTGCGCCAGCAGCTGTACACGCCCGAGTTTCTCGCCCGCCACCAGGAGAGCATCGCCGACTACGCCCAGGCCCACTACCTGGCCTGTGACGCGCCGGACTACCTCGAGCACCTGCTCCATATCGACCGCAACCTGTGGCTGCCCGACGATCTGCTCAGCAAGGTCGATCGCGCCACCATGGCCTACGCCCTGGAAGCCCGCGTGCCCTACCTCGATCACCGCTTTGTGGAACTCTGCTGCGGCATCCCGGCGAGCCTGAAGGTGCAGGGCAAAACCAGCAAGTACCTGCTCAAGCGCCTGGCCGAGCGCTACCTGCCGGCCGCGGTCGTCTATCGCAACAAGCAAGGCTTTGTGCTCCCCCTGGCCGAGTGGCTGGCCGGTCCCCTGCAAGGGGCCGTCGAGCAGGCTCTGGGCCAGCTGGCGCAACGCCGTCTGTTCCTGCCCACCGCCTTGCGCCGTCTGCAGCAGGAGCACTACAGCGGCCAGCGTCATCATGCCGGTCGCTTGTGGACCCTGCTGGTGCTCGAGCGCTGGCTGCAACGCTACGCCCCGGAATTTTCTTTATGAGCCTGAACACCCCTCTGCGCATCTTGCACACCGAGTCCTCGACAGGATGGGGAGGTCAGGAAATCCGTATCCTGAGTGAAGCGCGGGGCCTGCTCGACCGGGGTCACAAGGTGCAGCTGATCTGCCCGCCCGAGGCCCAGATCGCCGCTGCCGCCGACCGCCTCGCGATCCCCTGCGTACGCCTGCCCATAGGCCGCAAGAAGCTCTCCGCGCTGCTCACACTGCGCCGCTGGCTGGCTCGCCATGGCCAGGACTGGGAGCTCATCAACACCCACAGCTCGACCGACTCCTGGCTGGTGGCGCTGGCCCAGCTGAGCCTCAGCCGGCGCATCCCGGTGGTGCGCACCCGCCATGTCTCGACACCGATCAAGGCCGGTGCCCTGCAGCACTGGCTCTACCAGCACGCCTGCCGCCACGTCGTCGTCACCGGCGAGGCGCTGCGCCAGCAGATCCATGCGGACAACGGCGTCCGCCTCGAGCACATGAGTTCGGTGCCCACCGGTATCGATCTTGAGCGTTTTCGCCGCCGCCGGTCAGCTTCGGCGGCGCGACAGCAGCTGCACCTGAGCGACCGCCCCAGCCTGTGCATCGTCGCCACCTTGCGCGACTGGAAAGGCCATGACGACCTGCTCGCCGCTTTCGCCGAACTGCACCGGGAGACACCGGAATGGCAACTGCTGATCGTCGGCGACGGCCCCAGACGCCAGCATCTGCAGGACCGCGTGCAGACGCTGCAGCTGCAGGACGACGTCGTCTTCGCCGGCAATGTCGAGGCGGTGCAAGACTGGCTGCAGGCGGCGGACCTCTTCGTGCTGCCCTCCTTCGGCAATGAAGGGGTGCCGCAGAGCATCATGCAGGCGATGGCCTGCGCCTTGCCGGTGGTCAGCACCCCGGTGGGCGCCATCGCCGAGGTGGTCAGCGCCGAGCACACCGGCCTTTTGCTGCCGGCGCGTGACATCGACGCCCTGCGCCTGGCCCTGCGCCGGCTGATGGACCAGCCCGAGCTGCGCCAGCGCATGGGGCAGGCCGCCCGCCTTGCGGCGGAACAGCGCATGGGCCTGGACACGATGCTCGATCGCATGCAGAACATTTTCAGCCAAGCACGCCGCGAGGTCGACTGAAGTCATGTGTGGAATCGGTGGATATTTTGCCCGCACCGTGCGTGCCCCGGAAGTCGCCGAACGCATGCTCAGCACCTTGCGGCCACGTGGCCCTGACGCCCAGGGGCTGCTGTTCTGGGACGCCCGGTGGCAGCGTAGCGCGGAGGTGGCGCACAATGCGCTGCTGCACACCCGTCTGGCCATCATCGATCCCTGCCCGCGCTCCAACCAGCCGATGGGCAACCGCGCCGGCGACGTCTGGATCAGCTACAACGGCGAGGTCTACGACTGGCAGGAGGACGCCCGGCTCCTGCAGGCGCAGGGCTACCATTTTGACACCAGCAGCGACACCGAGTTCATCCTCCACGCCTATGAGGCCTGGGGCCTGGACATGCTGCCGCGACTGCGCGGCAAGTTCGCCCTCGCCCTGCTCGATTTGCGCCAGAACTGCCTGTGGCTGCTCAGCGACCGCCTCGGCCAGAAGTCCATCGTCTACTACCACGACGGTGCCGAGTTTGCCTTCGCCTCGACCGTGCGCGCCCTGCTGCCGTTTCTGCCGGCGGCGCAGCGCCAGCTCAACGCCGCCGCCATCGACGCCTACCTGGCGCATCGCTACATCCCCACCCCGGCGACCATCTTCAGCGCCATACACCGGCTGCCGCCCGGCCATGCCCTGCGCTTTGATCTGCACAGCCGTGAGCTGCAGCTGCACCCTTACTGGTCGCTGCAAGAGGCCGAGCGACCCAGCAAAAGCTGGCAGGACGAGCTGGCCCAGGCCATCCAGCTGCGCACCACCGCCGATCGTCCGGTCGGTCTTCTGCTGAGTGGCGGCATTGATTCGGCGGTGATCGCCTGGCATCTGGCCGCCAGCCAGCACCGCGAGATCAGTTCCTACACCGTCGCCTTCGACGACCCGGTGTACGACGAGTCGGCGATCACCCAGCGCATGGCGGATGAGCTGCAACTGCCGCTCACCAAGATCAGCTTTCGCAGCGACTGGTTCCAGCATTTTGAGGCGATCGTCGCCGATCTCGACGAGCCTTTCGCCGATCCCGGGGCCTTCCCGCTGTGGATCCTGATCCGTCAGCTGGCCGACCAGGTGAAAGTGGTGCTCACCGGCGACGGCGGTGATGAGCTGCTCGCCGGCTACAAGCGTTACCGCCAGCACCTGCACTCGGCCTGGCGCGGTCCGCTGCGCCTGCCCTTGCCGATACTCGCTCAGGCACAGGCCAAGGGCTGGCGCAAGACCCTGACCGAGGCCAGCATGTCCTGGCAGGACGCCTACAGCCTGCGCTTCTCGGGAATGACCCCCAACCAGCGGCGCTGGCTGCAGCCCGATTACTGCGGCCCGCACACTTACTGGCGGCAAGCGCCGACGCGGGCGAGCAACCCTCTGCAGCAGCTGCTCGACATCGACCGCATCAATGTGCTGCCCGACTACATCCTGCGCAAGGCCGACCTCTGCTCGATGTCCCACGGCGTCGAGCTGCGCTCACCCATGCTCGATCATCGCTTCGTCAGCGCGCTGCTGAGCCGGCCACAGCAGGAGCTCTATACGCCGGTGCCCAAGGCCATCTTCACCCAGGTCTGCCCGCTGATCACGTCGCTGCGCCTGCTCAAGAACAAAAAGCGTGGATTTTCGCCACCCCTCGGCGCTGCCCTGCGTCAGGGTCTGGCCGACCGGCTGCCTGAGCTCGGCCGGCGTCTGGCCACGCTCAGCGCCGGCCAGCTCGATGCCGCACGCACCCAGCACATGGTCGACAGCTGGCAGCGCGGCGAACATGGCCTGGATGAGCACATCCTGCAGCTGCTGATCCTGGATGTCTCGCTCAGCCAGCTGAAAACCCTGGCCGAATCCTGAGGAGCTCGCCGTGAACCCTGAGCGCATACTCGCCATCCAGGTGACCCGCATCGGCGACACCCTGCTGGTCGTTCCCTCCCTGCGCGCTCTTGCCGAGCACTTTCCTGCGGCGCAGATCGACGTTCTCGGCCATCCGCAGCGTGCTGAGGTTCTGCAAAATCTGCCTTTCCTGCACCGTGTCGGCAGCATCACCAAGCGTTCGGCCCCCTGGCGCGGTCATACCGGCCGGGCTTACGATCTGGCCGTGGTCTGGGGGCAGGACAGCGCTCTGGTGCGCTATGCCTTGCGCCAGGCCGATGAAGTCGTCGCCTGCACCCAGAAAGACGCCGCCTTGAACCGCCGCCTGAAGGCGGCGGTGACCCTGCCTTCCGACCGTGAGCTGCCGCTCAGCCACTGGCAGCTGCAACTGCTCGAGCTCGGCCTTGGCATCTCCACCGAGCAGCGTCATGTCGAGGTTGCCCTCAGCGCCGCCGAGATCGCCTGGGCGCAGGACTACCGGCGCCGGCTGGCGGCGCCCGGACCGCTGGTGGGCATCGTCCTCGAGACCTTTCCCACCTCGACGCATCGCAACTGGCCGATCGAACACTTCGCCCGCTGCCTGCAACTCCTCGAGGAGCAGGTCGCCGGTCTGCAGGTCATCGTCCTCGGCCAGAACCTGGCCCAGGACAAGATCGCCGTGCTGCGCCAGCGGCTCGGTGGGCGCCTGCATCTGGGCGCCGGCCTGAGTCTGCGCCAGAGCATGGCCCTCATCGCCCATCTCGACCTCTACCTCGGTCTGGACACCGGCCCCAGCCATATCGCCTCGGCCCTGCCGGTCCCCTCGGTCTGTCTGTTTCACTGCATGCGCCGGGGACCGCTGGTGCTGTCGCCGCGCTATCCTGAGCGCCTGATCATGATCGAGCACCCCACCCCCAGCGCCGCCTGCAGCTTCGCGCTCGACATGTCGGCGATCAGCCCCGAACAAGTGTTTGCGGCCTGCTGGCAGCAACTGCAGAAATACCCATGGCCTACATCCTGCTGACCTATCTGCTGGCGCCTTTCTGGTGGCTCGGCTCACGCTTGCGTCGACAGCGCAGCGACAAGATCCTCATCCTCGACGTCGCCGGTCTCGGTGACGTGGTCTGCAGTACGGCGGTATCGCGGGCGCTGCGCGAGCGCTTTCCGGCGGCCCGTATCGACATCCTCGTCGACCCGCGCCACCAGGACCTGCTCGCCACCGACACCCACATCGACCGGGTGCTCGGCCTGCCCGACCGGCAGGGACGCGGCTGGCGTGGCCGCTGGCAGCTGGTCCGGCTGTTGCGCCCCTATCCCATCCTGGTCTGCCTGTGCCCGAGCGCGGCGCTGCTGACCTCGATGTGCTGGGCAGCGGCGCCCCGGCGCCTGAGCGTTCTGCCCGATGTGCGTAAAACCAGCTACCTGCTGCTGCGCCCGCTGCTGAGCGCCAGCTGCGCGCATCGGCGCGGCTATCCCTATGTGCAGACCCAGCTGGACCTGCTGCAAGCCCTCGACGTGCACAGCCAGGACCGTCGCAAGAGCCTGCCGGTGGCGGCCGCGAGCCGTCAGGCGGCAGTGCTCTGGCTGGGACCGCAAACACGGCATATCGGACTGATGATAGGCAGTGGTCTGGCCCTCAAGGCGCTGTCAGCGGCGACCCTGCGACGTCTGATCGAGCTCGCTGAGCAGGCCGGCGACTGTGAGCTCATCCTCCTCGGCGGACCTGCCGAACAGAGCCTGGCGACGCAGCTGCTGCAGGGGCTAGCGGCGACGGTGCCGGTCAAGAACGGCTGTGGCGTCTGGTCGCTGGGGCAGTTGCCGGGTTTGCTGGCCAGCCTGGACCTGCTCATCGGCGTCGACTCCGGCCTCCTGCACATGGCCGACGCCCTGGACCTGCCCCTGGTCTGCCTGAGCGGCCCGGCGGCCATCGAAGAACAGGGCCCGCAAGGCTCACGGGTACGCATCCTGCGCTCAGAGCTGGCCTGTGTGCCCTGCTCACGCCCCTTCGTCACCCCCCGCCACTGTGCGCGGGGCGACCGCGCCTGTGTCCTCGACTGGAGCGCCGAGACGATCTGGCAAGCGGCCACGTCCCTGCTATTGCCAGCCCCAGCGCCGCGTATAAAAATGCTTCATGCCCTGGGTGAGCATGATGTAGGCCACCAGAATACCCGCCAGCCAGAAGAAGAATGAGGCGGGTACCGCCTGCATCTCGAACCAGTGCGCCAGCGGCGACATCGGGATGGCCACCCCCAAAGCCATGATCAGGAAGGTCATGATGAGCAGCGAAGGCGCCGCCCGGCTCTGCAGGAAAGGGATCTTCTGGGTGCGTATCATGTGCACCACCAGGGTCTGGGTCATCAGGCTCTCGATGAACCAGGCCGACTGGAACAAGGTCTGGTGCGCCGCCGAGTTGGCGCCGAAGACGAACCACATGACGGCGTAGGTGACGATGTCGAACACCGAGCTGGTCGGCCCGAAACAGATCATGAAACGACCGATGTCGGCAGGGTTCCAGCGCATCGGTGACTTGAGCAGGTCCGGATCGACATTGTCAAAGGGAATGGCGGTCTGCGACACGTCGTACATCAGATTGAGCACCAGCAGCTGCAGCGGCAGCATCGGCAAGAAAGGCAGAAAGGCGCTGGCCACCAGCACGCTGAAGACATTGCCGAAGTTGGAGCTGGCGGTCATCTTGATGTACTTGAGCATGTTGGCAA
The DNA here is from genome assembly GCA_021804565.1 of Pseudomonadota bacterium. Lineage (GTDB taxonomy): Bacteria > Pseudomonadota > Gammaproteobacteria > Pseudomonadales > Moraxellaceae > JAJZHK01. The sequence goes on from JAJZHK010000023.1 coordinate 29,706, forward strand.
AGGTCTTGCGCCCTTCGATGACACCCTCCTCGAGGACCATCAGGCTCTTCTCGAGCAGGATGATATCGGCAGCCTCCTTGGCGATATCGACCGCCGTGTCCACCGAGATACCGATGTCGGCGGCGCGCAAGGCAGGCGCATCGTTGATGCCGTCCCCCATGAAGCCGACGACATGGCCTTCGTCACGCAGGACGCTGACGATGCGCTCCTTTTGATCGGGCGACAGCTTGGCGAAGACGGTGGTCTGCAGCGCCACCTGCTTGAGCTGCTCGTCGCTCATCGCCTCGACCTGGTGGCCGAGCAGCATGCCGGTGACGTCAAGACCGACCTCACGGCAGATCTTGGCGGTGACCAGATCGTTGTCGCCGGTGAGGATCTTGACCTGCACACCGTGCTCGGCCAGCGCCGACAGCGCCGGGGCGGTGGTCTCCTTGGGCGGATCGAGAAAGGCGATATAGCCTTCTAGCACCAGTTCGCTCTCATCGCTGACGCTAAAACCGGTGCGCGCCTCGCGAAAAGCCCGGGTGGCGACAGCGACCACCCGCAAACCTTCACGGTTGAGGTTCTCGGTCGCCTGACGGATACGGGCCAGGGCCTCGCCTTCCAGCGCGACCACCTGTTCGCCGTCGCGCAGATGGCTGGACACCGAGATCATCTCCTCGACGGCGCCTTTGCAGATGAGCAGGGGGCCTTCTTCACTGGCCACCACCACCGACATGCGCCGGCGGTTGAAGTCGAAGGGGATCTCGTCGACCTTGTGGTAGCGGGCGGTCAAGCCGCTGTCGCGGCTGAGGTCGGCGTGTTCGAGCACGGCGACATCGAGCAGGTTCTTCAGGCCGGTCTGGTAGTAGCTGTTCAGATAGGCCAGCTCCAGCACCCGCTGCGACTTCTCGCCGGCGACATTGCCGTGCCGCTCGAGGAAGATCTTGTCCTGGGTCAGCGTGCCGGTCTTGTCGGTGCAGAGGATGTTCATGGCGCCAAAGTTCTGGATGGCGTCGAGACGCTTGACGATGACCTTCTTGCGTGACAAAAAGACCGCCCCCTTGGCCAGCGTCGAGGTGACGATCATCGGCAGCATCTCCGGGGTCAGACCGACCGCGATGGAGAGCGCGAAGAGGGCGGCTTCCAGCCAGTCATGCTTGGTCAGACCGTTGATCACCAGGACGATGGGCGTCATCACCACCATGAAGCGTATGAGCAGCCAGCTCACCCGGTTGACCCCCTTCTGGAAGGCGGTCAGGGCTCGATCCTGGGTCATCACATGCTCGGCCAGGGAGCCGAAGTAGGTACGCCCGCCGGTGCCTATGACGAGGGCGGTGGCGGTACCGGAGACGATGTTGGTACCCATGAAGCAGAGGGTGTCGAGTTCCAGCGGATTGCTTTCGTCAGGCTTGTGCGAGCGCGGGTGTTTTTCCACCGGGATGGACTCCCCGGTCAGCGCCGCCTGACTGACGAAGAGATCCTTGGCGCTGAGCACGCGCACGTCGGCCGGCACCATATCCCCGGCCGACAGGCGGATCAGGTCACCGCAGACCAGATCGCGCATGGGGCGCTCTTCCCAGCTCGGTTCGCGCGGGTGCAAAGTGACACCGAAGTACTTGCGCGCCGTGTCCTCGACCTCACGCGCCGGATCGCGGCGCAGGACGGTCGCCGTGTTGCTGACCATCGCCTTGAGTCCGTCAGCGGCACGGTTGGAGCGCCCTTCCTGAAAAAAGCGCATGAAGGTCGCCAGCACGACCATGGTCGAGATGACGATGGTGCCGGTAGGATCGCCGGTGTACCAGGACACCAGGGCCAGCAAGGACAGCAGCAGGCTGAACGGGTTGCGGTAGCAGATCCACAGATGCACCCACCAGGGCATGGGCTTTTCGTGCTGCACCTCGTTGCTGCCGTCGTGCTCGCGCACCCAGGCCGCCTGACCGTCGCTCAAACCTTCCGAAGAACTCTTGTAGAGCCGGTACAGATCCTCCGCTTCGCTGAAGGCCGCCTGACGCAGACGCGCCGCCATGTCCTGGGGCACTTGCGTGGTGCTGCTCTGTTCGGTGAGCGTATCGAGGATGGGGGCACGCTGAAACAGGCTCTCCGGGGTGCCCCGGCCCAACCAGCGCAAAAGACGATAGCTAAAAAGTTCCGACAACTGCATACCTGTACTCCCAGGGATCACCCCATCACGGTGGCTCGACCACCCAGGCTGCAGCTTTGCGATCAGGCAGCGACGTCAGCGACCTGACGTGTAGCGACCCTGCAGCCCCATTCATCGCACGGATCGGGCTGCAGCGGACATATCGCGCAGGACACCCCGACCCTCACACCCAGCGGCGCGCTCGGCTTAAGTCACTGTCCACGGATATGATCCCCCATTCATCATGACGATCTCATGATAGCACCGTCATCTTCTTGAAAAAAAGCCTCCATGCTGAGGATCTTGCGATCGATTTTGCAGACCGTAGATGAGCTTTAAAATGCTCTGCGCCGGTGCAGGGACCGGCGCCCGAACACGCCTCAGTTGTCGACCAGATTGCGCGGAGCAAAGAGCACCAACTCTTGCCGCGGACAATACTGGTAAAGCAGGGGACGCTGCCCAAGATCGAGCCCCAGCAGCGTATCCGCGATGGGATGACCGGCGTTCAGGGTCAGGCTGGCCGCCCGAGAGCGCAGCGTCTGCGCGAAGGCGAGTGGGTTCACCAGGATATTGGCGCACATGGGCAGACCATTTTTCAGCGAATAGGTCTTGTATCGCATCGGCGCCTGGGCCTTCAGCGCAGCCAAATGCTCCCCCTGCAGGCTGAGGATGGGGCGCCCATCTAAGGCCAGGTCACAGCGCACACCCGCTGCATCGCGCCTGAAATCGATATCAGCGACAAACTTCGGATAGCCATAAAGCTCGACCCCACCCCAGCGCGCGATCTCGGTGGTGACCGGCAGCTGCCAGACATAACTCTCGAAGCACCCCTGGGCCCAACGGCGCAGCACGCCTAAGCCTGGCACGCTGCGCTGGGCGAAGGTGATCGGAAAAGAAATGCTGAACTCATGGTAAGGATCGATGTCGCTATCGCGATACTGGAAGGCATTCAAGGCCACCAGAGCGCGACCTGGCATGATTTCCAAAGGGTGCATGGCCGGATGCGGCAAGAGCTCCCTGACACGCCGTGTCGAGGCGCTCAAAAGCAGCGCATAGCTGCTGCTGTCGTAATAGAACACCGGCAGTTTGCCGTTACGGGAAAACGTCGGCATAGGAAAGTCGGTTTGTACCAAGCCTTGGAAAAATGCCGACAACTCACGCCGGTCTGTCACCAAAGATGCTGTCTTTTTTACGTTCTTGGCGGTCATACTCAAGCTCAGTTTGTGATGCCTGCACCCGCAGGCGGTAGGGATGTGACATCAAGGCTCAGAGGAAGACCGAGCGCGTCTTGGCGAGCCCGTCGATGAGCAGGCTCGGCGTCCCCGAAGGCAGGATCGTGATGCGATAGCGTGACAAACCGGCCTTATCGAGGATGAGATTGACCGCCCACTTGGCGGTCACATTGGTTTTTTCCATGAACACCGCCGGATGCGGTACGAAGGCGTTGTCACCGATGATGTAAAAGTTGTCGATGGGCGATTGAACCGCTGGGCGATTGCTCTCACTGCCGACATGGTAGGCGTTGTAATTGTGCCAGCGATTGACATAGGCACTGACCGGCGGAGGCAATTGCGGCATCACCGTCTTCAGTTCGGCGTAGCACAGATCAGCGATGGCCGCTGTGCTCAAACCTTCGACCAGCTGCGTCTTGGCGATCTGGGTCTCAATCACCGTCACCTGACGATCGAGAAACTCGTTCGACCAGATAAATCGCTGATCCTCACCAGCGAGCACCTCGACCGCGCGGTTGATGGTGATGCCCAGATGACGAAAGCCGGTGGCAAAAAAGCAGATAGCCGGGCGCCCGGCCTCGTCCTGTACGGTACGTTCCCAGGGCCCACGGGTATCAAACCAGAGGTTGCAGACAAAGACCGCCTTGGCCTCGATCTTGTCGATGCGGCGAAAATAGTCACGGTCACCGAGAACGCCGCGATTCGCGGCCACCAGGCTCTTGAGCCCTGGCCCGTCAAGGGCACAGATGACAGCGTCGGCCACAAAGCGGCGCTCCTCCCTTTCCTCGGCACCGATACCACGCAGCATATCGGCGCCGGCCCCACAATAAGGGCATTCGCCACCGACTTCCATGCCCGCGAAGATCAATCCCCCACAGATCGAGCAGCGCTGTAAGGCCTGCGGAGGGAGCGCCGAGGCCGTCGCTCCGAGCATCTTGCCGTCACGCATCAAAAGGCCGGTGACTTCGGTCTGGTAGTGGATCTGTCCACCGTGCGAGCTGATGAAATTGACCATGGGCTCGATGAAGGTTTCCGCCACAGGCGTCTTGTAGAGATTGACGCGCAGATCGCGGGTCGAGCCCGCCACCAGTTGTATCAGATTGGCCAAGGTCAGCGCCGAGGCCTTGTCGACATTATCGAAGTAGGCCATCTCGAGCAGACTATCGCAGATTTTGTGCACCAGCGACGATGACAGCCCCAGCCGACGGCCGTACTCCTCGAAGCTCATACTGTCCATGTATTCGCGCTGGCGAGCGTCAGCGTAGTCGAAAGTGGCCAGCCGACTGAACAGCTCAACAGCCTGTAGCCTATCCTTGGCCGGCAGGTGCTTGAGGCCTGCCAGCTCATGCAGCAGTTGCAGATCGTCGTAGGGCGGCAGCCACTGTGTATTGGGCAGGTGGCTGACGGTGCCGTCACGATCACGGAAGTGGTAGATAGAGAGGTCCTTGGGCATGTCCATCAAGGGCCAGCGGTAACGCCCGAAAAACTCACGCAGATTGTTGTAAAAGCCCCATACCGCGTGGACACCGTGTTCGCGCACATAACCAGGAAAGGCCGGATTGCTCTTGTAGATGTCATCGGCCGGGCCAAACTGGCGATCGCGCCAGGATTTGAGTTTGCCGCCAGGCGATCCTGACTTCTCCAAAATGCAGACCTGAAAGCCGCGCGCTGCCAGTTCGACGCCCGCCTGCAAGCCCGACAGTCCGCCGCCGATGATCAGCACCTTGCCGCCATGAGGAGGCAGGATGACCTGGTTCTGTGGGACCTTGGGATAAGGACGGGTCAGCAAACCCCGCCTTTGCGCCACCGGCACTGCCAAAGCTGCGGCGGCCGCCACACCCGCGGCAGCGACCCCCACGGTGGTAAAGAACTGCCTACGGCTGACACCGCTTTTTTCATCTTCATCACGCATGACACGCTCCTTGAGACCGCCACCATCTTTCATTCAACTCCAATGCATACATCAAATAATGAAACATTGAAATGAGTCAATAGTGAGTTGCGGCCGCGTCGCGCGGAGCCCGTCCGTGCTTGATCCCGAGGGCCCAAGCGCGCCTCTTCCCCAGCGGGGGGCAGCGATATTATGTCCTTTATTCAATGACTTGCCCGATAGTCATCGGTATTTTCAGACAAGCCGATGGCACAAAGTGACAGATCGATGCGGTACTTGATCCAGATCAAATCAAGAGCTCCTTCTTTGGGCCCTATTATTACATCGAACAATGTCTCATTAATGGAGTATATATGACACGCACATCAGCATCTCTGGCCACACCGGCAGAACCGGGCAGCATCTCATTCCTAGGCCCCATCTTCGGCGCCCATATCGAGCGTCTTGGCCTCTGGCGCGTTATCCTCGGGGGCGGTTCGATGTATCTCTACATCCCCTTCATGATCTTCGTGCACACCAGTTTCACCCTCCTCATCTATCAGCTTCTGCTACGTCCATTTCTGCAGACACCACGGGTGCGCTGGCGCGACCATGTCATCATCGATCGCCAGCGCATCGCCGGCCTGACCTGGTTTGACAAGTTCAATTGCATGTTCTGTGGTTACGCCAATGGGGTGTGCACGATGATGAACAAAGAGCTGGATCACATCGCCCGTACGAGCCCGGCTGTGCGCCCCTGGACCTGGCCCCTGCTCTTGCCTGGCCTGGTCGCTCTGTTGCTGCTCTCTCTGCTCGGGGAGATCCCGCTGCAACCCATCTTCAATCTGCTCATCTCTCGCCCTCTCGGCATGCGCCGCTATTCGATCAAGCAGGCGCAAAACACCCTACGTCAGCATGCCTACGGACAGACGCTGCCCATGGCTTTACGCCTGCCCTTGTGGGTGGCCAAAAATCATGCTCTACGCTTCGCCATGGCTCTTGAACAGATCGAAAGCTCCTGGTGCCCCCTGCGCCACTTCGAAAGGCACCAGGGCGTCGTCTATCCTGAGCACCATCGTCACTTTTTTGGGCCCGAGCAGGTGCGCAAGATGTACGACATCCTCCGCACACGGGGAACCGTCTCGACCCGGACTGAATGATCCATGAGCGCCATAAAGCCGCTGCGAGCGGCTTTATGAGTCTGGCCGCAGCGTGCTATGCTTGCGCCGACCTTAGCAGCATGAGGTCAGCAGGCACCGAACGCACCAAGCCAGGATGGAGCAGCTGTCAGCGATGGATCAAGGCACGACAATCCGTGATGAGTACACCATCGACGAGCTCGCCCGATCGACCGGGACGACCGTGCGCAATGTTCGCGCCTACCAGGATCGCGGCCTCTTGCCGCCCCCGGAGCGACGTGGTCGTACCGGCATCTACAGCGGCGCCCACCGCGCCCGCCTGCAGCTGATCTGCAGCATGCTCGAACGCGGCTACACCCTGATCAGCATCGGTGAGTTGCTGCAAGCCTGGGAGAGTGGCCGCGACATCGCCCAGGTCATGGGCCTGGAAGTCGCCTTGACCAGCCCGTGGACCGATGAAGCCGCCGAGTACTTCACGCTGCAAGAGCTCATCGAGCGCTTCGCCGACATCCTCACCCCGGGTGTGCTCAAGCGCATCATCGAACTCGAAATCATCATCCCTGAGGGCGAGCGCTTCAAGGTACCGAGCCCGCGCCTGCTCAGCGTCGGCCACGAGCTGACCCGTGCCGGCATCCCCCTGGAAGAGACCCTGTCCATCGTCACCCTGTTGCGCGCCAACGTCGAACGCGCGGCCAACGAGCTGGTGCAAAGGGTGGCCACCTACGTCTTCGACCGGCCTTACGGCCAGCACCTGCCGCCTGCCGCCGATGCGCAAAAGCTCGCCGAGCTCATCTGGCGACTGCGCGGACAGGTCAATACAGCGGTGTCCGCCGAGGTGGCTCGCGCCATGCAAAAGGCGCTGGAGAACATCCTCGGTGATCGCCTGACCTGCATCTACGAAAACCTCTACGGCCAGGAGCCGCGCTGAGCCGCTCAGTCTCGATCAGACAGATAGTCCTCGATGTCGCGCAGTCGCTCTTTGCCAAACCACATCGCTGTACCGATAAAGAAGGTGGGCACCCCAAAAGCCCCACGATCGACGGCCGCCTGGGTGTTTGCCTGCAACTGCTGCTTGATCGCCGGCTCGGCGCTGCGCGCAAGCAAGGCGTCGCTGTCGAAACCGAGATCGGCATAGGTCTGGCGCAAGACCTGCGCCTCCCCGAGTGGCCTGGGCGCCTCCCACATGTAGTGAAAGATGCCGTCGACGTAGGCGGGGAGCCAGCCTTCCTGTTCGGCGACCACGGCGGCGCGCATCAGTTGCAAGGTGTTCACCGGGAAATAGGGGTTCATCTGAAAGGGGATCCCATGTCGGTCGATGAAGCGCTCCATCTCCAGCATCTCGTAAGCGGGTTTGTTCTTGATACCGGCCTGGGCGATGTAGGGCGACTGGTTGCCGGTGGCCTTGAAGATGCCGCCCAGCAGGCAGGGGATGTAGTTGATGTGGGTGCCGGTACGCGCTGCCAACGAGGCCAGCACCTTGTGGCAAAGATAGGCATTCGGGCTGCCGACATCGAAGATGAAGTCTATCGTCATCATGGTTTTGATCCTCGGATTACCACTTTTCCATATAGGGGCGCAGATCGAGTTCGTGCGTCCAGGCGTCGCGTGGCTGGCGATGCAAATTCCAGTAGTTCTCAGCGATATGCTCAGGATCGAGGATGCCACCCAGGGGCAGACGCTCGCTGTAGTCCTGCGCCATCATCGTGCGGATGAAGTCGGTGTCGATGGCGCCGTCGACCACCACATGCGCCACATGCAGGCCACGTGGCCCCAACTCGCGCGCCATGCTCTGCGCCAGGGCGCGCAAGGCATGTTTGGCACCGGCGAAGGCCGCAAAATGGGCCGAACCGCGCAGGCTGGCGGTGGCGCCGGTAAAAAGCAGGCTGCCACGGCCGCGCTCGACCATGCGCTTGGCCACCTCACGCCCGCTGAGGAAGGCGGCAAAGCAGGCCATCTCCCAGATCTTGAAGTACTTGCGGGCGCTCTCCTCAAGGATGGAGCAGGCGACATTGGCGCCGATGTTGAAGACGAAGACCTCGATAGGGCCGATGTCGCGCTCTATGGTCTGGATCAGCGCGATGACCTCTTCCTCCTGACGGGCGTCACAGGCAAACCCACGCGCCTGCCCGCCGTCAGCCTCGATCTGCGCCACCAGCGTTGCCAGCTTGTCGGCATGGCGGCGAACCACACAGGCGTAGTAGCCCTCCCTGGCGAAACGTCGGGCGATGGCTCCCCCGGTGGCATCACCGGCCCCCACCACCAGCGCGACAGCGTGCGACTTCGGCTGCGACATGATCCCACCTCTTTCATTGAACGAACGTTTATTGGGCTCCAGAGTCTGCCTCTCCAGCCCTGCTGTCAAGTATTGTTTAGCGATCGTTTGTTTAATGATGGTTTGCTTGAGACCGCACCTATGCCATGCTAGCGCCCATCCCCTACCCTGCAGGACTTTGATGAGGCCTTATGCGTTACCCTGAAAGCCGCAAAGAGGAGACCCGTCGCCACATCCTCGAGCAAGGGGCCTATCTTCTGAAAAAGTACGGCTTTGCAGCGACCGGCGTCGACAAGCTGATGCAGGCGGTGGGTCTCAGTGGGGCCGCGCTTTACGCCCACTTTCCTTCCAAGATGGCGCTGCTGGAGGCGGTCGTGCAGGCGGAGATGGAGCGCAGCCTGAAGATGCTGACGGGTCGCCCGGAAGACGCGCCCGCCGAGGCCTTGCAGCGCTGCCTGGACACCTATCTCACCCTGGAGCATGTCCGTCATCCTGAGTACGGCTGCATCCTGCCGGCGCTCGCCGCGGAACTCGGTCGTGCCGGTGTCGAGGTGCAAGAGCTCATCGCTGCAGCCGAACAGCGCTTTGTCGACTTCTGGACGAGCAAACTCGGCAGCCGCGCGGCGGCCCGGGTGCTGCTCAGCCAATGTGTCGGTGCCATCCTCATGGCGCGCATGAATGAAGATGCCAGCCAACAGCAAGCCATCCTGGCCGCCAGCCGGCAGTGCCTGATGGGGCTTTTGCCAGGACCGACCTAAAATGGCACACGAGCCATGACGCTGCGTGCCGCAGAACGACCCGATTCGAGCGGCCGGCCAGGCGATCGCAAGACATGGACGAGCATTTTCTGCGCGAAGCTCACGATGACTAGGACTTGGTCATATCAAATTTACGCGTTAGAAATTTATTTTTAGCGACCCTGGGCAGTGAAGCTATATCACCATCAAGGACAGAAATCAGCAGTTGCACACCAAAAATCATAGGCAAGACCGCCAGCATGATCGTCCCCAATGGAGCCGTTATTGCGCGACGGGCATACTCATGCCATTTGCAGAGACCGAAAAGAGCCCCGCCACTCAACAATAGCAGGCTCAAGGGTAACTCGATCGAAGCTGCCGTCATGCCACGCAGATAATATCTATAGAAGATTCGCTTGCATAGATTTCTGAAATTTGCAAGCATGAACTCGGGTATGATTTTGCCGATCTTCAATCCGCTGATCTCATCACCATAAACGGCCTCCATAGGCACATCAAAGACCACCGCCTCGAGCGTATTCAATCGGAACAGCATGTCTGATTCAAAAAAATATCTCTGACTTATCTTTTTATAGGGCAGGTGCGACGCAATATTGGCGTGTATAGCTGTATAGCCGTTTGTAGGATCAAAGATATCCCAATAGCCACTGCTCATTTTGGTGATGAGTGAAAGCACCGCATTACCCAGCAATCGTACCATCGGCATGGATTTGACAGCTTCCAGATCATAAAAACGATTGCCCTTGCTGTAATCTGCATGGCCATCGACAATGGGAGCAATAAACAGTGGAATCAGACGTGGATCCATTTGCCCATCTCCATCGATCTTGACGATGATATCAGCACCCTGATGTATGGCAGCCTGATACCCGGTCAGCACCGCACCTCCCACCCCCAGATTGATCCGATGATGGATCACTATAATCCGTGGGTCGGTCAGGCTCGTGCAAACATAGTGACCGGTCTGCTGCGGACACCGGTCATCGATGATAAAAATATAATCAACCTCCGGACCAATGCCATGAATAACACCGAGGATATGGTTTCTGACATTATGACAAGGAATAACGACTGCCACTTTATGCATGATGTTCATCCTCATGATGGTGCGCTCGCCGCGTAAAAATAAAATGCCTTACGCCATAAAACTCTGTATTCTGAGCAAAGGATGTCGCTGGATTTTGCCGAAGGCCACAGAATCTGAAGGCAGGGGTGCCAGCCACAAGGTCGCGGCTCATACAAAGATCCAGACTCGACTAAAAACATAACCGACAACAGCAATGATGGGCAGTGAGATGATCTTGCCCTCGAGCACCGACATGCCGTACAGGCCTGCCAGCCAGACTATGGCCAGTGTCAATCCATAGTTAAGCGTGACGATGCTGACATACTTGAACATGGAAACACGTGAACTGGCCGTCATGAAGGTCACGTTGGCATGAAATAAATAGTTAAATATCAAGCCGCTCATGAAACCTAGGGTCAGTGCCGCTAGAGCAGGAATACCCGCCTTCAACATCAGCAGCATGATGGCCACGTCTAGGCCCGCTGAAAGACCGCCACCTATGACATAGACTGTAAATTGACGCACCAGTTTTTTCATCCGCACACCATATAAATAACTAAAATTGTGTTTGCCTTCATTTTTCCTATGACCCTGCACACTCCACCTGTACGTTGCCGTGCCCTGGCAAAGCTCCTGACCCCCCATCGACCGATATGATCAGCCGACAGCTCACGCTGAGCTGCAGATTTATGGGGCCATCGGCGTGATCGTCATGCGCACAAAGCCCAGCCCCAAGCGACGTACGTCTTCACCCTGACCTAGCGTCTTGGGAGATATGGGATGAGGAATTTTGATCATAAGAACTGAACCGCCATCGGCATGGGTCATTTTTATAATTTTATTCTCATCATGGTCGGAGAGTGTAAAATTGACCGCATCCGATCCACTGGACAGTTCAAAAGGGCTGCCCACGTTCGGGCCAAAGGCATGAGCCAACAGGTGTATCTCAAATTTCTCGGGCAAGGGCTGGGCCATCTTGAATATAACCCTATCGGCATCCGACCATGTCCCCCACGGCTCCGCAAACGACAGGCCTGCAACGTCAAACACCAGCCCCGGCCAATGGCTCATTTTGAAGTCGATGAGATCCGTGCCCGACCTTCGGATCAGACGGAATCCGGGCATAGGCAGGACAAAGGAGTCGCTTCCTATGAGAGGATGCTGACCGACAACTAGCACCCAGGGCTTGTCTTCAGGTGTTTTGCTCAGGTCATATGCAGCGCCCTCATCGATCACATCAAATGATGCCGAGGTATTATCGAGATAATAAAGCGAGCGAAATAAGCCAGCAGCGTTCGATCCGACAATGACGACATGAGCAAGTTCATCTTTAGGCAAGTATTGTTTGGTAAATATTCCCGCCTTGTCATAAAGGCTCTGTTGCAACTGCCCGCGCTGTACAAGCACCAACTGATATTCAGAAATAAAAACAAACAAGGGCAGAGCAATAAACAGATAAAGACGCAAACCTTGACGCTCACTGAGCATCCAGAGCAACAAAGATAGTGCCCACAAGAAGGCCATGGCCTTAAAATAAAAGGCATTTATAGTGATGCCATAAATCTCCGGACAATCAATGAAGCTGGGTGTATAAGGAGCCAAACCGGTTTTAACAACATAGGCCACCAAGCTTAAAACTGCGAACCCCATAATATAGCGGTATTTTTTAGGAACAGTCCATTCT
>JAJZHK010000024.1 GCA_021804565.1 Pseudomonadota bacterium
GGGTGTTGCGCCCGGCTGAGCGCCAGTGCGGCTCATCGACGACCCATGACTGCTGGGCATCGATGGCGACGAGATCGGCGACGGCGCCAGCGCGCAAGCCGCCGGACTCCATGCCGAGGATGCGGCGCGGTGCCAGCGCCAGCGCGTCGATCAGCCGTGCCAGGCTGAGATCCCCCTGTTCCACCAGGCGCAGACCTAGCGGCAGCACGGTCTCCAGCGTCGACATACCGGGCAAGGTGGCGGCAAAAGGGGCCTGCTTGGCGCTGGCGTGCAGCGGTTGATGGTCGGAGCAGATGGCATCGATGACCCCCTCAGCGACGCCCGCCAGCAAGGCCTGACGGTCCGCCGCCGAGCGCAGCGGCGGACGGACATGGGCGCCGGCATTGAAGCCATCGATGGCGGTATCGCTGAGATGCAGCTGGTGCATGGCGACGTCGGCGCTGACCGGCAGGCCCTGCGCCTTGGCCCAACGCACCAGCTGGACGCTACCGGCGGTCGACAGCTGGCCAAAATGGGCACGCACCCCGGTCTGCTCGACCAGCAGCAATTGCATCGCCATGGCGGCCGTTTCAGCGCTGCTCGGGATGCCCGGCAAGCCGAGACGGCTGGCCATGAAGCCGTCGTGCACGCAGCCGGTCGCCAGGCTCGGCTCTTCCGGACTGAAAAACACCGTCATACCCTGCCCCGCCGCGAACTGCAGGCAGCGTAACAGGGTCTCGGCGTTGAGCAGGGGGCGGCGCACCTGGCTGACGGCGACGCAGCCGGCCTGTTTGAGGGCCGCCATATTGGCCAGGGTACGACCCTCGAGTCCATGCGTCAGGGCCCCCAGGGGAAAGACGCGCACGCCACAGGCACGCTGCGAACGCTCACGGATGAGGCTGGCGACCGCGGCGCTGTCGATCACCGGCTGGGTATCCGGCGGCAGGACCACCTGGGCATAGCCGGCGGCGGCGGCGGCGGCGGTCTCGGTGGCGATCGAGCCATGCTCGCGCGGCCCCGGCTCACGCAGGCGGGTCGCCAGGTCGGTCAGCGCCGGCCACAGCCAGCAGCCGTCCAGCTCGATGCGCGGCGCACCGGCGGGCGCCTGGCCTGGCCCGACGATGCGCCCGGCCGCGATGTGCAGATCGACCTGCTGCGCCTGGCCTTGCGGATCGAATACATGTGCACCACACAGGTAAAAACTGTCCATCAGGCCTCCCTCTGCCCACGCGCCGTCATCGACAAGACCGCCATACGTACCGCGATGCCATAGCTGACCTGGTGAAGCAGCACCGACCTTTCCCCGTCGGCCAGCTCACTGGCGATCTCGACGCCGCGATTGATAGGCCCCGGGTGCATCACCAGTGCGCCCGGGCGCGCCAGCTGCATGCGCTCTTCGGTGAGACCGTAGAGCTGAAAAAACTCCTGCGCCGACGGCAGCAAGGCCGAGGCCATGCGCTCATTTTGTACGCGCAGGGCGATGACCACGTCGACGTCGCGCAAACCGTCCTCGAGGCGCTTGAAAACCTTGACCCCGAGCTCCTCGATACCGGTCGGAATCAGGGTGTGCGGGCCGATGACATGGATGGCGCGGGCGCCCAGGGTCTGCAGGGCATGGATGTCCGAGCGCGCCACCCGTGAATGGCGGATATCGCCGACGATGGCGACGCTCAGCTCGGTGAAGGGGCCCGCATGGCGACGCAGCGTCAGCATATCGAGCATGGCCTGGGTCGGGTGCGCGTGCTGACCGTCGCCGGCGTTGATGACCGCCACCTTGGGCGTGACCTGCTCGGCGATATAGTGCGCCGCCCCGGACAGGTTGTGGCGCACGACGAAAATATCCGGGTCCATGGCCTCGAGATTCCAGAGCATGTCGCGCAAGGTCTCACCCTTGCTGGTCGAGGACGTGGAAATGTCGATGTTGACGACATCGGCGCTGAGTTTTTTGGCCGCCACCTCGAAGGTGGTACGGGTGCGTGTACTCGCTTCAAAGAACAGGTTCATCACCGTGCAGCCGGCCAGCAAAGGCTCCCGGCGCATACCACCGTCAGGCAGCAGAAAACCTTCGGCGGTGTCGAGGATGTCGGTCAGCAGTTCCCGGGACAGACCCTCGGTGCTGAGAAAATGTCGTAGGCGCCCCTCGCCATTGAGCTGCAGGCGACTGGCCTGATGACGATGCGATACATGCATAGGGGAACTCCCGCTCGGTCGATGCTGCATTCTAGCCCAAGCGCAGGGCGACGGGCAGCATCGCAACTGGCCTGCGCACAAGTTTGCTTCTACACTGGCCAGGTCATCAGCTTACGGAGCCGCGCATGCCCCCACCACGTCACCTGCTCGTCTGCGCTTGTCTGGGTCTCAGTCTGCAGGTGCAAGCCTTGCCGGGCGGGGCCTTCGCCGTCGAGATCGAAGCCGGACGCACCCCGAAGTTTGTCAGCGACGCCGACTGGGCGCAGCAGGTGCAAAATGCCGGCGCCGCCCACGCCTTGAGCTCGCCGGTGAGCAACATCAGCCAGGACACCCTCAACGTCGGCGGCGGCTTTGCCTACGGGCTGACCCAGGTCGGTCCCGTGGAGCTGGCGCTGGAAGCCGGTTACCGGGACCTCGGCCAACAAAGCGACGCCACCCGCTGGAGCGGCGGCATCCATGAGACCCTGAGCCAGCACATCCACTACGAGCGCCTCGACCTCGGCCTCGAGCTGCCTGTGGCGCATAGCGGGCTCAGCCTGCTCGGGCGCGCCGGTCTCGCCGCCATCAGCGACCAGAGCAGCGACAACAGCAGCATCCCCAACGACCTCGGCTACACGCAGACGCTCAGCGCGACCCGCCCCTACCTGGCGGCGGGCCTGGGCTTCGGGGTGCCGCTGGCACAGCTGCAGGTCCTCTTCGAGCACGTCGGTCTGCCGCAGGCGAGCGCCACACCGCTGGCCGGAGGCAGCGTCAGCATGCGTAGCGCCGTAAACATGCTCAGCCTGGTCGGCATGCTGGCCTTCTAGCCCAGGCTGCGCAGATAGCTCTCCAGCATCAAGGCCGCCGCTTCGGCATCGAGGCCGGCGCGGCTGGCGCCGTGCTCGCGACGTAGCATCAGCGCCTCTTCCGAGCTCAGTCGCTCATCCCAGGGATGGACCGGCAACTGGTAGCGGTGCGCCACCCGGCGGGCAAACTTGGCGGCGCGCGCCGTCATCGCCGACGGTTTGCCATCCATATGCACGGGAATGCCGACGACGATGGCCTGGGGTCGCCAGCCCCGCACCAGTTTGTCGAGCTCCTCCCAGTTGGGAATGCCCTCCTGGGCGGCCACCGTGGCGATCGGTTCGGCGGTGGCGAGCAGGCTCTGGCCGTGCGCGACGCCGATGCGCCGGGTGCCAAAATCCAGCCCGAGGAAGGTGCTCGCCTCAGGCATGTCCGACCTCGGGGCCTAAAAGCCGCAAATCGATGCCCAGGCTCGTCGCCGCTGCCTGCCAGCGCTCCTCGAGCGGCGTCTCGAAGAGTATCTTCTCCTCGGCCGGGCAGTTCAGCCAGGTGTTGCTGGCCATCTCCTGCTCGAGCTGACCGGCGCCCCAACCGGCGTAGCCGAGGGCCACCAGGTAGTCATCGGGACCCTGGCCCTGGCTGATCGCCTTGAGGATGTCACGCGAACTGGTGAGAAAGAGCTCGCGCCCGACATCCTTGCTGACCGTCCAGACGCCAGCACCGCGATGCAGCACAAAGCCGACGTGTTGCGCCACCGGCCCGCCGAGCAGGACCTTGGCCTCCGGATAACGCAAGGGCGCCACCGGCGGCAGTTGCACCTCCGCCAGCAGCTGGCTGATGCTCAAGTCACTGGCGCGGTTGACCACCAGGCCTATGGCGCCGTCTTCATCGTGATGCAGCACATAGGTCAAGGTCTGCGCAAAATTGGGATCGTCCATGCCGGGCATGGCGATCAGAAACTGATGGCTGAAGTTGGTATAGCCTGACATCACCGCCCCCCTCACGTGCTGGCATGAGCATGCCTGCCCACCTGGTTACTCTGCGCTCGAGCTCAGAGTATCGCTGTACTTCCAGGTACGGATGATCTGCAGAATATCCGTATCTTTGCGCAAGCTCGCGGGAAAAGCCATGAACGGCGCCGCCCGCCAGACACTACGCTCGGCGGCAGCATCGAGCAATGCCGACCCGGAGCGATGCAACATCTGCACCCGCACCACCTTGCCCTGGGCATCGATGGCGACCAGCAGGCGCACCTGGCCCTGCAGATGCCTGGCCCTGGCCGCGGCCGGATAGTCTTCGTTGCCGACCATCTCGACCTTGCGGCGGAAGGCATCGACGTAGAGCGCATCTTTATCATAGCGGGTCGAAACGCTGGACACCGAACGTATCCGCGGTCGTTTGGCATAAGCTTGACGGCGTGCCGCCAAACGCGCCTCAAGCGTCGCGATCTGCTCGGCGCTGCTGTCGCTGCCAGGGATCTCCGGCGTCGCCGTCTGGCCGCCGCTGTGGCCATGATCACGCCCCTGAGCGCCCTCGGCATGGACGATGGCCGGCGCATCGCTGGCGTCGGCCGGACGATCGGAGGCCAGGGTGGCCTGGATGCTGGCCTGGTGAAAACTCGCCTGCTCCGGGCTGCTCAGGAGCATCGCCTGCGCCGCGCTGCCACTGCCTTGCTGATCGGCCTGGGCCAGATAGTCGGCGTGGGCGTCATGCCGGGTGCTGCGATGCTGCACCAGGGTGACCTCCATCACCTGCACGGGCCGTGACTGCGGCATGCTAAAGCCCACCCCGAGGAGGATGACGGCATGCACCAGCGCCGCCAGCACCAGGGTGAATGCCAGTCGGTCGCCTGCTGAAACCTGCGCCGCTGCCATCAGCAGAGCTCAACGCGTCGCATGCACCGTCTCCAGGGAACGGATCAGTCGTTCGCCGATGGCGACCGGCTGTACCGCCTCGATCTCACGCACACAGGTCGGACTGGTCACATTGATCTCGGTGAGGTAGTCGCCGATGACGTCGAGCCCGACAAAGCGCAGGCCGCGCTTTTGCAGGGCCGCGCCCAGCTCGGCACAGATCCAGCGATCCCGGTCACTCAGGGGCTGCACCACACCATGGCCGCCGGCGGCCAGATTGGCGCGCGTCGCGTCGCGGCCGGGCAGGCGCGCCAGCGCATAAGGCACCGGTTCGCCGTCGATCATGAGGATACGTTTGTCACCCTCGGCGATCGCTGACAGGTAGCGCTGCGCCATGATCGGGAAACGGCCACCTTCACTGAGCAGCTCGAAGGCGCTGGCCAGGTTCATGCCATCGGCGCCGATGCGCAAAATGCCCTGTCCGCCCATGCCGTCGAGCGGCTTGAGGATGATGTCCTGCTGCTCGCCATGAAAATCGCGCAGACGCTCAAGGTCGGCACTGATCAGGGTCGGCGCGCAGCACTGCGGAAAATGGCTGATGAAGAACTTCTCGTTGCAGTCGCGCAAGGACTGCGGCCGGTTGATCACCTGCACGCCGCTGCGCTCGGCCAGCTCCAAGGCATAGGTCATGTACACATAGGCCATGTCAAAGGGCGGATCCTTGCGCATCAGGATGGCGTCCAGGCGGCCCAGATCACTCGCCACCGGGGTCTCCCGCACGAAGCCGTAGTCATCGCCAGGATCACGGCGCAGCGGGGTCAGCCGCGCCAGGGGGTGGCCATCGCGCACCGCCATGTCCGCCGCCGTCAGCACAAACAGCTGGTGACCACGCGCCGCCGCCGCCTCGAGCAGGGCCAGGCTGCTGTCCTTGTAGGGCTTGAGCGTTTCCCAGGGGTCCATCAAGCAGGCGATACGCATAAACGGCTTCCTCAGTCGACACCATAGGTCTGGCGATAGGCACGGATGGCGGGCAGGTGCTCCGCATAGCGCGGGTTCTGCTCGAGGTACTGGATCACCTGATCGAGGCGGACGATGGCGCGCACCGGGATGGCAAATTGCTGCTCGACTTCCTGCAGGGCCGACAAGGCGCCTTGCCCGCGCTCCTGGCGGTCGAGGGCCACGAGCACGCCGGCGGCTTGCGCACCGGCGGCCTCGATGATCCCCAGCACTTCGCGCACGGCGGTGCCGGCGGTAATGACGTCGTCGATGATCAGCGCCCGGCCGGTCAGCGGCGAACCGACCAGCTGGCCGCCCTCACCGTGGTCTTTGGCCTCCTTGCGATTGAAACACCAGGGCAAGTCGCGGCCATGGCGCAGGTAAAGCTGCACCGCGGTGGCGGCGACCAGCGGGATACCCTTGTAGGCCGGTCCGAACAGGAGGTCCGGGCTCAGCCCGCTGTCGACCAGCGCCTCGGCATAAAAGCGGCCGAGCTGGGCCAGCGCCTGACCGTCATTGAACAGGCCGGCGTTGAAAAAATAAGGACTCTGCCGACCCGATTTGAGGGTAAAACGGCCAAAACGCAAGACCCCGCGCTGCAAGGCGAACTCGATGAAATCGCGTTGATAATCTTTCATAGTGACTCCCACGGACAGCGTCGATCATAGCGTTTTGCACGCATGATGCCTACCGCCGGCAAATCCTGGATAATGGCCTCCCCCCAGCCGCGGATGTCGGACCATGCTGCACATCGTTTCAGCCAATCTCAATGGCATACGCTCGGCCGCGAACAAGGGCTTTTTTGACTGGCTGCAGAGCGAGCAGCCCGACTGTGTCGGGGTCCAGGAGCTGAAAGCCCAGGATGAGCAGCTCAGCGCGGCGCTGCGCCAGCCGGCAGGCCTGCAAGGCTACTTTCATTGCGCCGAGAAAAAGGGCTATTCCGGCGTCGGCCTGTACACCCGGCAGACCCCTGACACGGTGATCTATGGGCTGAACAACGCCGAATTCGATGCCGAAGGGCGTTGGATCGAGGCGCGCTTCGATCGCGGCGACCGCCGCCTGTCCATCATCAGCTGCTATTTTCCCAGCGGTTCGAGCAGCGACGAGCGCCAGCAGGCCAAATTCCGCTTTCTCGACCTGATCTATCCGCACCTGCTGCAGCTGCGCGCACAGCGCGAGTTCATCCTGGTCGGCGACATCAATATTGCGCATCGGGAGATCGACCTGAAAAACTGGAAGGGCAATGTCAAAAACAGCGGTTTTCTGCCCGAGGAACGCGCCTGGATGAGCCGGCTGCTGGGCGAGGCGGGCCTCGTCGACGTCTACCGTCAGCTCTACCCGCAAGCCGGTGAAGAGGCCTACACCTGGTGGTCCAACCGTGGCCAGGCCTGGGCGAAGAATGTCGGGTGGCGTATCGACTACCAGCTGGCCACCCCAGCCCTGGCGGCGCTGGCCCGTTCGGCCTCGGTCTACAAGGCCCAGCGCTTCAGCGATCACGCGCCTTTGTCGGTGCACTACGAGCTCGATCTCGGGTAAACTGA
Source organism: Pseudomonadota bacterium (assembly GCA_021804565.1). Taxonomy (GTDB): domain Bacteria; phylum Pseudomonadota; class Gammaproteobacteria; order Pseudomonadales; family Moraxellaceae; genus JAJZHK01. The sequence goes on from JAJZHK010000024.1 coordinate 7,343, forward strand.
CGGCACCAAGAACCTGGAGCTTGCAAGCGCATGGCCCGCCCTAGTGATGAGCAAATCGCCGCCTGGCGCCGTGACATTGCCATAGAAGCCCAGCTCGGCGCGCAAAAGCTCAGCCTGCTCAGCACCTGGGGCCTGTTCTCCCCGGAAGCGGTCGACGATGGCTCGCGCCTGCTCCTCGAACATGTCGAGGTCGCCGCCGACGCCGACATCCTCGATCTGGGCTGCGGCTACGGGGTGCTCGGACTGACCTTGGCGATGCGCGCTCCTGGCGGCCAGGTTTTGCTGGTCGACAAGGATTTTGTCGCCATCGAGTACGCTCGCCGCAATATCGAACGCCATGGTCTGGCGCATGCGCAGGCCCTGCTCAGCAACGGCTTGCAGCACATCCCCGGTGATCGCCGTTTCGACCTGGTGGTCTGCAACCTGCCGGCCAAGGCGAGCAAGGAACAGCACTACCTGTTTCTGGTCGACGTCCATGCGCGGCTGCGCCCGGGTGGCGAGTTTGTCGTGGTGACCATCAATGGGCTGCGCGAGTTCATGGCGCGCACCCTCAAGGAGATCTTTGGCCACGCCGAAAAGCGCAAACAGGGCGCGGTGTACACCATCAGCGCCGCACGCCGGCTGAACTAGTCCTCGCAGAGCGCTTGATCACCGATCGTCTTGTCAACATTCAAAATGTCATCCCTGTGGGTGTGCAGCCACTGCTCCACCGCCGCGCTATCGAGCACGTGGGCGCGCACCTCAAGGCCCAGTTCATGGGGCTGGATGCTCTGTGGAATCAGCTGCGGGTGACGATCGATAGCATCACGCAGCGCTGCCTTGGCGAGAAAGCGGATGCGCTGCTTGAGCAAGCGCTGCAGATCGAAATCCTGGGGACGCTGGAAATGCCGGTCGCTGACCTGGACGTCCTCGACCTCCTCCAGCGGCCAGCAGCGGCGAACACCATCGAACCCGGCGATGAGATCGAAACGTCCCTGCGAGTGCAGCAGCCCCAAAGGCTGCACATGCGTCGTCGGCTGCGCCTCGTGCTGGCAGCGCAGATCGACCTCGAGGTCATGGTGCAAGGCTTCGCTGATCGCCGACAGCACCTCCTCGCGCACCTTGGGGCTGCACACCGGCGTATCGACCACCGCCAGCTTGTGCGCCCAGTCATGGTTCGCCGGCAGGGTCGGCGGCGCGTGCAAGGCCAGATGGGCACGCGCCACCGCCACCAGCATGCTGTCCTGTGGGCTTTGCAGGCGTTGCGGCCAGGCCACTCCTTGGCGCGGCCAGACGTAGCGGTAAGGCAGTCGCTCGTCCTGGCAGACTATCCCGCACAGGGGCACCAGATCCTCGTTGAGCACACGCTGCACGGTGCGCAAACTGACATGTATCGCCGCTTCACGCAGGCTGCTGTGCAGCGCTTTGGCGGTCACCGCCTCGGCGTAGGGTATACGGGTGAGAATCTCCAGTGCCAAACGTAGACGACCGCCAACTGCATCACTCACTCACGCTCTCCCTTTGCAACAGCGGCAAACTCTCTGTCTTGGGCTCAGGCAGCACCTGAGCAAAATAACGCATCCATATGTCTCGGCCGTAGACCTCAAAACACTGCACTTCGGCAAAAAATGCCTGTCTTTGCGGGGCATCCACCCACTGCGCAGGCAGCAGGGGGTCGAAGACCACCGCCCGGATCGCCGCATCACCGAGCACAAAGCAATCGCGTGCCGCCTCGGCCAGATCCTCACTCACCGCCTGCTGCCGACTCGCTGACAGGCGTTGCTGCAGGTCACGGTACTGACGATGCAGGGTCTCTATCGGCCACAGCTCACGCAAGCCTTCCTCGGCGAGCGAGTCTCCATCGACACGCGCCAGCAGCGCCGAGGCCGGCAAACCCAGGGAGTGCAGCCGTACCTGCAAAGCGCCGAGTTCATCAGCGAGATTGTCCGGGCGCACATAGAGGCCACGCCGCCATTCCCGAAAACCGGTGATGGACAGGGCTCGGTCCATCTCGCGCAACTGCTTGCGATCGCTGCGCCCCAGATCGGCAGTGTAGACGATTAAAAAATTTCCACCCCACTTTTGCATACGATTTTCCGCCTGGCGCCAGGCGCGTACCTCCTGGGCCAGACTCACCGCTGCCGGCCCCATGCGGTAGCAGCCACGCCCGGCCGAGCGCAGCAGGTCCTGATGGACCAGTCGCGCCACCGCGACGCGGACGCTGTTGTCGCTCATGGCAAAGACCTTGCCGGCGGCGATCAGCTCACGCACCGAACACGGACTGGGATGCCGCGCCAGAACCAAATCAAGGATGAGATGACGCGCGATCACACTCATCACGTCACCAGGCAAGCGCCTGTTTTTGCTTCTCGACCAGCTGGGCGATGCCGCCTTCGGCGAGCGCCAGCAGGCGATCGACCTCACTGCGCTGGTAAGGCTTGCCTTCGGCGGTCCCTTGTATCTCGATGAAGCCGCCGTGCTGGGTCATGACGACATTCATGTCGGTATCGCACTGCGAGTCTTCGGCATAGTCGAGATCGAGCACCGGCTCGCCATCGACGATACCGACCGACACCGCCGCCACCAGGGCCTGCAGGGGGTCCTGCTTGATCTGCTTGCGCTCGAGCATCACCGCCAGGGCGTCGGCGAGAGCGACACAGGCACCGGTGATCGCCGCGGTACGCGTACCGCCGTCGGCCTGGATCACGTCACAATCGATGTGCAGGGTATTTTCCCCCAGGCGCTTGAGATCGACGGCGGCGCGCAAGGATCGCCCGATCAGGCGCTGGATCTCCTGGGTGCGGCCGCTTTGCTTGCCACGGGCAGCTTCACGGTCGCTACGGGTATGCGTCGAACGCGGCAACATGCCGTACTCGGCGGTGATCCAACCGGAGCCGGTGCCGCGCAGAAAACGCGGCACGCTGTTGTCGACACTGGCCGTACAGAGCACGCGGGTGTCGCCGAACTCCACCAGCACCGAGCCTTCCGCATGGCGGGTGTAATGACGGGTCAGACGCACTTCACGCAGCTGATCCAAAGAACGACCGGATGGACGCATGGATTTGATCTCCTCGAGTAAAGCGGCATTATAGCTGATGTAAGGTTCCTGCCGCTTTGCCGCTATGCCATACTGCCTGGATAACGAGCCAGAGGATGCACCGTGATCCACAGCATGACCGCTTTCGCCCGTCAGGATGTGGCGCTGCCACAAGGCATGCTCAGCTGCGAGCTGCGGGCTGTCAACCATCGCCATCTCGAGCTGCAACTGCGCCTGCCCGACCGTTTGCGCGGACTCGAGCCGGCCTTGCGCGACTTGCTCCGGCAACACTTGCACCGTGGCAAGGTCGAACTCTACCTGCACCTCGAGCAGGATCTGGCGGCAGGCCTGGACTTCGATCGCGAACTGGCGGCGAAGCTCATCCACCTGGCCAGCGAAATCGACAATATGGCCCGCCATACCGCCCCCGTGCAGGCTCTCGACATCCTCCGGCATCCCGGTGTCCTGCGCCAGGCGCAGACGGCCCAGCCGGAAGATGCCGCCCTGGCGCTGGCGGAAAAGACCGTGAAGCTTTTTCTTGAGGCGCGCGAGCGCGAAGGACTCGCCCTGGTCACCCTCCTGAAAGAACGCCTGCAAGCGCTGCGCACAGAGATCAGCGCCTTGACGGAGCTCCTGCCGCAGTGGCTGGCGCAGCAAAATGAGCGCCTGCGCCGCCTGCTGCTCGGCGCCGTGCCCGAGGCCGATGGCGAGCGCCTGCAGCAAGAGCTGGTGCTGCTGGCGCAGCGCTGCGACGTCAGCGAGGAACTGGATCGCCTGCGCACCCATATCCAGGAGTTTGATCATCAGCTCGCGCGCGGAGGACAGGTCGGTCGCCGTCTCGACTTTCTGCTCCAGGAAATGAATCGCGAAGCCAACACCCTGGCCTCCAAATCCTCCTCTTCGGCGCAAACCCTGCATGCCGTCGAGATGAAGGTGATCATCGAACAGCTCCGCGAGCAGGTGCAAAACCTGGAGTGACGTTTCGGCACACCCTGCTCGTTGGCCCATGACCGACAAAGCCCCGTCAAGAGGGGCTTTGTTGTTTCTGGGGTTTCTGACGACCCAAGGGCCTGATGTGCTGGAGCCTCGGTTCGCCAGGACGGCCGCCTTGTATCTGTGGCTGTCATCATGGCCATGCGTCGGCAAGGGCTGATACAGCGATTTTGACCAGGATGAGCTTCAGAAGTTGAGATGCGACAAGGAGGCTGCATGAAACTGCATTTTGAGTCTGATTTGCCTGACCAAATTCAAGCCATCGAGGCCGTCTGTGACTTGTTGGGGGGCCAGGGGCTGGGTCGCTCCGTTTTCACGGTCACGGCTCAAGCCTTAGGCGGCGAAGGTCCTCAGCAAAGCTTTGCAGGCAAGCAGCCGCTCGATTTCACGGTGGCCGTGGAAACCGGCACAGGCCAGACCTAAGTTGACCTGTGCTCTGTCTTCGCATTGAATCAGCGATATGGCCTGCTGCCATCGGTGGCGTGCACAAGGCGCTACCGATCACCTGCGAGCATGTCGAGGGCTTGCAGCCCAGCGTCAAGGGCGACGAGTTCTTGCAGTACCATTCCGACCCGTCGGCCCGGTCCGAAACTTTGTAACCCGCCCGCAGCTTCCGATCTTGGTCATCACGGTCGGGGCCCTCAAGACCTTGGGCGACGAAGCGGCAGCACCGGCGGAAGCGTCCGGTGAGACCTATTTTGCAAAAGCGCGATGGTGCAGATCTTGCGCGAGGTCGCCGGCAGGGCTTCCAGGACCTGTGCCGGCCTGGGCTCACTGGAACATGAAGGTTTCGTACTCAAGCTGGTCCAGTTTGCGATTGAGCAGGTAAAAGCCCAGGGCCACAGTGACGAGCAAGGACAAGGCGTAGCCATCGCCAAACCATCCCGGTCCCAAGTAGAGGCTGAGCCCGGTGAAGAGGCCGTTGCCGAGACAAAAGCACGCCGTCAGCAGCAACACCATGCGCCTTTGATCGAGGTAGAAGAATACGTTGAGGATGCCGAGAAAGACCACCTGCAGCGCAGCTGCGATCAGGTTGACAAAAAGCAGGGGCAGATAGAGCTCGGAAATACCGAGCAGATGCAGCAGCTGCCGTCCTACCACGAGAACCAGGAGCGCACTGATGCTCTGTATTTTGATGATCTGATAGATACCTTGGCGGACCGTAAACACGATGTCATTACGCCATTGCTCGAGCTCTTCCAATGAGCCGCCACCGCGCACAGCCTCATAAAAAGCGTCGTAGTACTCCACAAAGTCGGTCTCCATCTTCACCAGAAAGACCGCCATGCCAGGAATGATCGACAAATAAGCCAGGAAAACAGGAATGTCATAGATGGGAGAAGCGCGCAGCAGACCGATCACCGGGATACTGGTCGATGGATGGATCCAGAACATGAACTTGTCCAGCCACAGGCCCAGGTTATAGAAAAGGCCGACGACCGCCAGGCTGATAAAAACCTGGTTTTTCTTCAGAAAGTCAAAGCGCAGGAACTCGCTGGAAGGGAAGTTGTGCTCAATCAGCAGGATCATCCCACCGAGCAAGACAAAATGTCCGATCACGAAACCGGTCAACAGCCCTTCCAGTTTCATCGGGCGTAGCGCCAGGGAGAGGAAGATGGTGACGCCATAGCCCAGCGCAAACATAGCCAGGATGCTTTTGTATTGTTTCATGCTCGATAAAAACAAGGTGGCGATCCAGATGTTGCACATGATGACAAAGCCGGCGAGCATGAGCTGCCGGTAGTATTCGCTGCTGTCACGAAAGCCCATATAGAGCAAGGGCAGCGCCAGGCCCCCCGCCAGCAAGGTGATCAGCAGGCTGATGCCGCGGAAATTCGGCAGGATGAGCGCAGCCTTTTTCTCGAACAGGCGATCGGCGCAAAAACGGGTAAAAGCCAGTTGCGCAAAACCCGTCAGGGTCAGGCTGCAGGCGATCAGATAGGTGACGCTGACCTGGAACTGGGTGATCAAGGTGCTGGGGATGACGATGGTCAAACTCATGACCCCGATGAGCAGGATACCGAGTATCGACAGGATCCAGGGGCCTGAACTGATGATACCGGCGTAGGCGTAAGCCTGGAGCATGCCCAGCAGACTGTCACGCTCAAGCAGTTTGCGCAGTTCGAAGCCTATGCCGGCCATGCGCGCTCCAGAGCCTGTTCGTAAAGTTCACGGTAGGCCTTGAACATCAGGTCTTGCGTATAGTACCGCGCCACACGCTGCTGACCGGCTTTTTGTGCCTGTGCCCAGGCGACCGGATCCGCCAACAGCTCGAGACAGGCCTGGGCCAGACTGGCTGGATCGGCGATACCCACCACCCGGCCAGCGCGACCGATCTGGCGGTCCTCCCGATCCAGTCCCTCGATCAGTTGGCGGCAAGAGCCGACGTCGGTGGCGATGGCCGGCACACCGGCAGCAAACCCTTCGAGGAGCACCAGGGGCAAGGCTTCCGATATCGAACTGAGCACAAGCAGGCCGACTTGTGGCAAAAGCACGTCGATGCGCTGAAAACCCAGAAACCTGACCGTATCACCCAGCCCCAAACCCTGGGCCAGCTGACGGCACTCGCGAGCATAGCCTGGGTCTTCCTCCTCGGGACCGGCTATCCAGACCTGCACCGTCGGCATCTGATTGGCGACACTACGCATGGCGCGAATGAAAGTTTTGATGTCCTTGATCGGCACGACACGGCCTATCAGGCAGATGACCCTGGGGATCTCAGCGGTGCGCAACTGCGCCAGGGGGGCCAGTCGCTGCAAGTCGATACCGTTGGCAATATGCCGTGTTTTATGCGCCGGCGCACCGTCCTGAATCTGCCGCAAGCGGTTGGCTTCGTACAAGGCGACGATATGATCGGCCTGGGCATAGCACTCTCGACCCAGGGCCTCAAAAAAACTGATCCACATCTGCCGGAAGTAGGCGACATCGGTGCTGTCTTTTTCAAGAACACCACGGTTGTCCTTGATCCATTGCGCCTGAAAAAGATCGATTTTTCTTTCTTTGGTGTAGATGCCGTGCTCGGACAACAGCAGTGGGCAGGCGCGTTGCTGCTTGAGCAAGGCCCCTAAAAAACCGGCATAGCCGGTCGAGATGGTATGCAGCAAACGCACCTGCGGGAAGTTTTTCACGATCTCCATCAGCTGCCACAGCGGCTGGTGCATGATGCGCACCGTCCAGAAGTAGTCAACGAAGGAGGGGTCGCTACAATACTGGCGATAATTTTCGGTGATGAAGTGCCAGGCATCCTCGGTCTCGGTCAGATCACGCTGATCATGACGGCCTTGCGCCTGCAGCTCGAGCAGACGCTTGAGCATGGCCGACGCCGGCTCGCCCTGGCGAAACGACGCATGCATATGGCGCAGACAGCGGACCACCTCGGCATCACCATGCTGGCGATGTCGCCGTGCCCGGCTGGGGGCCGGGTGCTGATGCAGATAGTGGACCTCGCAGTGCACCACATGATCAGGCAAGTCATAGCGTAAATCGGCGTAATCCTGTTCCCGGCTGCCTAAAAAACAAAGTGCAAAACGGTATTGTGGAAACCCCCTCAGCATCTGCGCAACCCAGCTCGACACCCCGCCGCTGACGTAGGGATAGGTGCCCTCCAGAAGGAGGCCGATATCGGCCTGCGTACTTTGACGCAATATTTTCATACGGTCTTTCCCCAAAAGCGCAGGACCTGCTGCAGCTGTGGCATACGCGTCTCACTGTGCAGATCCGCGATCAGGGCGCGGGTTTTGCGGTAGTCGCGCCGCAAAAAAGCCAGTTCAGCCCGATACGGCTGCACGCGCGCACGCGGAAAGCCCATGGCGATGGCGGCCATGAAGGCGCCCTCGGCGCCGCGCAGATCCCCTTGCATCAGCAGCAGACGCCCCTTCAACACCCACAGACCGGCATCACGCACCTGTCTGTTAAGGGCCTCACGCAGGTAGAACAGGGCCTGTTCTGCGGCATAGTCACGCATATCGCCGAGGGCCAGGTTCTGGTAGATCATCTCCCAGTAGATCTCCGCCAGATTGCGCGCCACCGCAGCGCGTCTGAGCTCATCAGCCAGCTCGAGCGCCGCTTGATAGCGCTCGAGCTGCAGCTGCAGCTGTGACGCCAGGGTTTTCTCGCGCTGCTCGAGCATGCCGTAAGCGAGCAGACGCAGATCATCGAGCGTATCACCCAGCGAATCACGCAACAGCCCCGAGGTATGCCGGGTCGGCATATCCTGCAAGGAAAGCAGGGCCTTCATGCGCACGTGCGTGGGAACCCGCGATGACAGTATCAGGCGCCCGGTCTGACCATGACGGATCTGCGGATCGCGCGGCGTGCGCGGCATCTGCACCTGTAGCGGCGGCACCGACGCAAAGACCGGCCGCGGTGGCGGCGCCGGCCAGTAGCGCAGCAGCCAGGGCCCCAGAATGACGGCGAGCAGGCCGAGCAGGGGTAGAAACAGAAAAATACCGGCCTGCAGCCAAGGCTGCTGCCGGCGCTGCCTGGGCAGGCTGGCCCCGGCGGTGGCCAGCAAGCTGGCCATGCCGTGCAAGGACCAGAACAACACCGGCGACGCATGCTCGAGCAAAGCGCCAAGCGCCCAGGCATCGAGAAGCAGGGCCAGCAGGGCCCAGCTGCGTTTAAACAGCCTGAGCATGGCTCAACACCTGCTGCAGACTGCTTTCAGGGTCCTCGCCATGGACAGGCACGGCCCAGCTCAGGATCCCGGCGGCAGAAAAATTCTCGTGACCATAAACTTCCTGGATGCGTCTTTCGATGCGCAATAGATACCCGGCGGCAGCGGCCTGACCAAACAAAGGCATCAGGGTCAACAGCACCGGGCCTTGTGGCGAACTTAAGCTGACATTGAGGTCCAGTTCACGGCCTTGTCGGGCGGCCTCCTGATGCATCTCCAGGCCATGCTCTGCATCGGTGAACTGCAAGCTGACCAGGTAGGAATCGATCGCGGCCTCGCGCTGTACGCGCGCCAAACGCAGGAGCTCGGCGATCACGCTGGCCGGCAGCTGTGGCCAGCGCAAGCTCATCGGGGCGATCTCCGCCTGCAGGTCGACCAAATCTGCGTAGTAGCCGAGCAAGACCGCCATAAACTGCATGATCTCAAAATTCATCGAGAGAAAAGGCATTTTCTCGACACAGAGCAGGGCCAGGATGGTGCGTCCATTGACCAGCGGAGCTGCGACCATATAACGGCTGTCCTGCTGATGGATGGGATCCGACTGCAGATGCAGGAGCTCCCGGCGCTGCAGCGCCTGGACGATCATGGGGTCATCGGCGTCCAGCATATCAACCAGACCCCGCTGGACGACTGGACGCGGGTCGATCTTGCCCGCCACGATGCGGTAGATGGCTGCCGCCTCGAGCTGACAGGCCTGGGTGAGCAGGTGCATCAGCTCGCCGATGGCCGGCAGATCGTCCTTGGCAGCTTCCATCATATGACGACGCATTTCAGTCAAGGAGTCACGCAAGGTGATCGGCTTGATCAGCAGGTCCTGTTCCAGACGCTCGTGCGAAAGACGCAAGAGGTAGTGCCGGCGCGTGAGATGGCTGAGCCGTTCACTGATGTAGGCATTGGCCGACTGCAGGCGCTTGATACGGTTCTGCCAGAGATCGGAGAACTCGCCCGCCACCAGGCTGACGATCCATCCCCCGAGCAGGGTCGAGCCCTGCTCGGACAGGTGGTCGAAGGGCAAGCTGAGCAGGGCGTAGACACCGAACAGACTGCTGGCCGCAACCGCCGCCACCGAGCCGTAACGCAAGGCGAGCAGGAAGGGCAGCATCCATACCCAGGGGAAGGCCGCGTGGGCGCCCATGGGATCCCCCGGCACTAGCAGCCGCTGCAAGCCCAAGTCCAGCGTACAAAGCAGCACGATCTCCAGCCACATGCCCCAGGCAGTGGAGCGGCGGGCCCATCGACGCCACAGGCACTGCCAGGGGCTCATGATCGCGCCGGCTTCGCGGGCAATGTCGCCGGCTGGACGCTGAGTGCATGGCGCAACAGGCTGTGCAACTCATCGAGCGCCAGAGCGCTGACGGCTTGGCGTCCCCAACCGGAACGCGCCACGCTGCCCGACCAGAGGACCTGGCCGGTGCTGGGGTCAAGCAGCGTCACGCTCATCCCCACCGCAGGCTCGCCATCGAGACCGACTTTGTAACGCCACTCCAGGAGACTGATCGCCAGCGCATACCGGGCATGCTGCTGTTGCGCCCAAGCCAGCGCCTGCTCCTGATGCCAGCGGTCGTGGGGACTGCCCTCCGGCATATGCGAGCTGTCCTCGGCCGGGGGACGCAACACCGCCGGCAGGCCCAGCACCGGCAGCAGACTGCTCGCCAGCTCATCCATACGCTCCCCGGCCAGCGGGGTCTCGGTGTTGTTGATGGTCGGCAAGAGCACGATGCGAGCGCCTGGATCGAGTTTTATGGCTTGTGGCATATGCGCCATGCTCGAACAGCCGGCGAGTATCGACAAGACGGCAGCCCAACCTAGATGACGCTTAATGGACATTCTCAAGACCCCCTTGGGTTCAGTAAACATAGCGGTATCTTATCGCCAAAGTACGCACCAGACTGCCCTGATCAAGGCCGCTACGCTCCTGCATCAGGTCCAGTGTCAACTCATCACGCCCGGCGAGCGGACCGGCCAGCGCTATATGCGCGGCATAACCACGCCCTGCCGATGAGGTATACAGCCATGCCGCATCGGCGATCAGCCGCCAGTGGCGTCCATAGGTGGGCTGGTCCTGCCAGTGTGCGTTCATGGTCCATTGCGTGAAACTGGCCGGCAGGATCGCTGCCGTCGAGGCCAGCTGTCCTTGCGGGATGGCCGTGGCCAGCAACTTGTCGAGAGGCTGCGACGCCGGCTGGAATAAATACTGGGTGTACTCCAGGCTGACATCGAGCGGTGCCAGCAGCTGACGCGTCACGGCGAGCTCATGTTCGGCGCCATCGCCGAGGCTCTCTCCCGTCTGCGTGGCGTAATGGTACTGGTGCCATGCCGCTTGTAACTGCCACAGCGGCGACAGCGCATAGGTCGTCGTCAGCTGCGCCTGGTCGCGTCGCCCCAAAGCGATGAGCAGCTCGTTTTCATTGGCCGGCTCATGGTCATGCAGCTGAGCGTCGATGTTCAGGCGGCTGCTCAGCGGGTACTGCACAGCGGCATCCAGCTCCGCGTAATGACCGGCGTTGACCGTTGGCACCCAGGCCAGGCTGGCCCGGCCGCGCTGCAGGTCCTCGACATAGCGCAGACTCAGGCTTTTTTCTGATGGAGCCTGCAGCAACTGGGTCGTATCAAGGCTGCGCTGATCGATCCTCGTCCATCCCAGTTCAAGACGGCGCGCGGCGTCCAGCGGCCAGCTCGTACCGAGCTCGTAGGCGTGCTGGCTGAGTATGCCGATCTGCTTGTCAGCGTAGCCGCTACTGAGCGCCGCCGCCCGACCCAGCAACGGAGCCCACGCCGCCGCCAAATCCGGATCATCGGGGTTCGCCCAAGCCGCCTCCAGCAGCGCCTGCTCGGCGCGGTCACGCTGGCCACTGGCCATGAGCAAGGCACGCCGGTCACCGGCGGCCAGATCAGGTGCCTGCAACAAAGCCGGCATGGCAGCGCCATCCTGATCGTGGAGCGCCCGGTAGACGCGCAAAGACAGCGCCATGGGGGCCGCACCCGCCAGGCGCTCGTCGCTGGCGCCGGTTTCTATCTGCGCATCGAGCAGGCGCTCGAGGGCGACCTGCTGTTGCGCCGTGCTCCCCTGGCGGAGGCTATAGAGCAGCTTTTTGTAATAAGCATCCGGAGCACCATCATGGGCCACCTGCCAGCGCAGCACCCGCATCTCGTCGGCACTCAGCGCCTGGTGGTCGGCGCGCATCAGCACCTGCCGGCGGATGCGTCCAGCCTGCATCGTTTGGCCGAGGTTTTCGAGCACATCGGCCCATTGCAGTCGGGCATGCAGGTCATCCGGATGCCCCCTGAGCCAGGCCCGCAGCCACGGCCGCGTGTGTCGTGGCTCGTGCAGTGTTTGCCAGGCAGACGCCCAGCTCAGCCATAGTCCCGGGTGACGCCGGGCATAGGGGGTGGCCCGCATCAGGCAGGCACGCAGCCGCCGCCAGTCCTGGGCCTGAATGAAGGCGTCGATGAGCTGCGCCATATAGCGCTCCTGCTCAGGCGCCAGGCGGGTCGCCCGCTGCAAGGCGGTGATCGCATCCTGAGGCCGTCCGAGCGCCTGATCGAGGACCGCCAGCTGTGCTAAAAATTCCGGGTTGTCGTGCAGACGCTGACGGTCCGCCGCGCTCAGGCCACGCAAGAGCTGCACATTGCTCGCCTCATGGTGAACCCGATTGTTGAGGTACAAGGCATTCAGCAGCCGTGCATCGGCAGGATGCTGCTGCGCATTCAGGGTGCTCAGCTGCGCCGCCGCCAGCATGTCGTGAGCACTCAGCAACTCGACGGCCATGTCCATATCATGGTCGCGCGCCTGCCCGGCGCTGATCAGGACCTGATAGGCCTGCAAGGCCTCGGCATCGTGACCGAGCAGATGGCTGAAGTCACCGAGAACTTCCCAGTAGGCCTGCGCCGTCGCCGGCATCTGCCGCTGATAGGCGCGCAAATCCTGCAGCGCTTTCGCCACCTCACCCTGGCCATAGTCGAGGGTGGCCAGACTGACCAGCCACTCTGGCTGTGCCGGGTAGTGGCGGAGCAGCTCCTCAAGCAGGCTCTCCGACAAACGCGTCCTGCCTTCCCGCTCGGCCAGCGTACTGGCCTGCTGCAGCCACCAGGGGTCCGGCTGCTGCTGTTGGAGACGCAGCAGCCAGGCGATGCAGCTGTCGATATCGCCCAGGCGTTCGTAGCTGCTGATGGCGGCTTGCACGCGCTCATGGTCTGCGCCATGGACGTCGATATCATGCAGCTGCACGACCAGGCGCGCGCGATCATTGTCCAGTTGCCGGGCCATCACGCCGATTTGCTTCCAGGTACCGGCATCAAGCGGCTGCAGGGCACTCAGCCGCAGCAAGGCGGACAAGGCGGCTGGACCGTCACCCAGCCAGCGCGCAAGCTGGATGTAGCGTTGCAACCACACCCGATCCTGCGGATGGACCCTCAGCGCCTTGTGGGCAAGGCCGTAGGCAGCGGCCAGCTGGCCGCTGGCCAAGTAAATATTGTAGGCGAGGACGTAGCGCTGCTCGTCGTAGGCAGCGGCAGGTTCGGGGTAGGCCGGCATGCCCGGCCAGCACGCCAGGCAGTAGAGGCCCAGCAATCCCTGCAGCCAGCGTCGGCTCAAGCTATCGATCATGGCCGAGGCGTCGCCGGCAGGAGTTTCTGGCGCAAGGCGGCAGCGATCACCTGGACCGCCAGATCAAGATCACCGGTGGCCTGCGCCAGCTCAGCCAATCTCACCAGCGACTGCGGGTCCTTCTGCAAACGGTGCAGATGTCGATAGGCGTACCCGGCGACGTCCGTCGTCTCACCACAGGCCTGCAAATCATCCAGGCCATGCCGGTAGGCCTGGCGCGCCTGTGCGATCGACCGGCTCTGATCCTGCAAAACAAACCAATCAGCAGCGCTGCGTCGCCGCTGGCCGAGGGTTTGACTCAGATGGATGTCATAGAGCAGAACCGCAGGCTCCCGCTCAGGGCCCGCCTGCATGATCGATAAGGCCAGCGCCGGATCGCGCAGGGCCTCAGCCTGGTGGGCATCCTGCCAGCGTTCCCCAGAAGAAAGTTTCTGCGCCGGCAGAGCCGCCAGCAGGTGCCGGTAAGAAGCAGCAGCGGCCGCGAAGTCAGGCGACGCCGGGGCCAGACTCCAGAGATGACGCCAGAGCAGATCCTGCCATAGACGGCGCACCTCAGGCTGGCGGATGAAGGGAGCCTTGCCGATCAAAGGGGCCAGCGCCTGAGTCGCTGCCGCCGTATTGCCGCTGTGCAGCAGCTTGCGCACCAGCAGCAGACGCAAATCGGCATTGTCAGGCTCCGTCTTCAGCCAGGCATGCAAGTAGGCGATGGCCACGCTATCGTGTTCAGCGTCGGAGGCCGCGCGCAAGCTGAGATGCTGCATGCGGTGTATTTCCAGCAGGGCGAGGAGCACCACCAACACAAAGCCGGTGATCTGCCCTGCCGATATCAGGCGGAGGCGGTCAGGGCCGGCAATCGAGGCGAAGTGAGCGCGCGACATGGCGGTCCATCCGGTAGCTGTAGATGTGATCATGCACCGCATAGGGCTTGAGAACACGCCCCTGATCGTAGAGGGTGCAGTGACCGCTCTCCCACATATCCCATTGCAGGGGAATCTCGCCTTGCAGATCCCAAAGGAGGGTATGACCCTGGCGCTGCCAGCCGACCACCCGGGCATTGGCACTTTGCAGATAACTCAGCGCTTGCGGGTGGGTGGCGAGGACCAGCTCGGCATCACCGCCGGTGGTGTTGACGTAGCGGGCCTGGGGTCCGCGGTTCCAGCCACTGATGGCCTGGCTGTGCGCCAGGTCGACGGCTGCGCCCTGCGCCGGCAAGCGCCAGTTGCGCAAGTCACCGCGATCGCGCAAACGCCAGCCCGCCGGCGTTCTGGCGATCACCGCATCATTGAAGTCGAGCACTTTCTCGACGTACTGCGAGGCAAAGATCGGGTGCAGAGGCTGCTGTTCCGTCCAGTCATAGATACGGTTCAGTGCCGTCAGGGAGGCCGTCTTGGTGACGTTGTAGAGGTGATAGTAAAGATCGACCGGTTTGAGTCGGCGCGGACTCTCGGTCAGCTGATAGGTCTCGAGGACCTTGATAAAGCCATAAAAAGGACCCGTCCAGTCATGGGTGTAGACATTCTCGTTCTGATTGGGCGCATAGACCTGATAAGCATCGCCTTTGTAAACACCAGGACCGGAGACATAGGTCCACGAGTCATGTCGCTGGGTGATCAGGGTGTCGCCGCCGTTCATATTCAGCACACCGGCTTTTTCGGTCTGCGCCAGGTCTTCGGCGGTGGCGCGGCAGTCGCCTGACCACAGGAGCATTTTGACGCGCTGGCCAGGCGGCAGCAGCGTATGGTTGATAAAGTCGATGGAACCGTCGATTTCCCGGGACAGCGAAAAAGTGTATCCAGGGATAGGCAGATGATCATGGTCGCTGCTGTCGTCCGCTCCGGCTTCCTGCGCACGTACCCAGTGAAAAGGATGTGACCAGGTGTGGCTGGCAGCTTCCACCCAGGGCAGGGCGAAGATCTGCCTGGCGATGGTCACTGCCTCAGCGCTCAGCTGGGGGTAGAGCCCTTGTGGGCTGATTTCACCTTCGATGATCGACATGGTGGTCGGGACGCGACGCTTTTTGAGGACCTCATCGAGCAGGACCTGGCCGGCCAGAGGGAAGCCTGGACGCTCGGCCCGGCTGACAAAGCCATCACCATCGATGTGCACGAAAAACAGGCGCCGACCGCTTTCCGTGCTCAGATCCGGGACCGGCGCCGTCGTATCGATGCGCAGGGCCTGGGCGATGAAATCGGCGGGCTGCACATACCAACGGTCGCCACCGAGCTCATCACTGCGCGAGAACAGCAGCAGCGGATCGAGGGCATAGCCGCCCCAGGCGGTGATGGCGACCGGCACCGCTGTCGCACCGCTCGTCGATCGATAAAGCGCCCATGGCTGAAACGAGGGCTGGCTCGAGCTCAAAGCCTGCAGATCGGTGAGCTGTTCCGGCAGCGGCAGCTCAAAGGCGGCGCGCGCATCATGCGCCTGCAGCGTCCACGCGCTATCTGCGCCGCTATCGTTGAGGCTGAGGCCCAAGGCGCGCAGATCAGCCGTGTCCGCGGCGTAGCCGAGATGATGAAAAAATGCGATATGCAGACCTGCCTTGATCTGCTTTTGCGTCCATACGGCCCAGTCATGGCCACCGCGGTTCTCGCTATCGATCCAGACGATGAGACCGGCCAGGTCCTCCGGCAGGTGCTCCAGGCGTTGCGCCTCCTGCATCGAGATATAGTGCGGAACCAGTCCTATGTACGCCAAGGGCATGCCTAATAAACGCTGGGCCTCCAAGGTATTCAGTGAAAATCCTGGCGGCTGCGGGTTGGCGGCATCGTAGATGACCAGCACCTGGCGCGGTAGCACCTCGATGCGGCCGCGGCCGACATGATCGAGTTTTGCTGTACTGATGTAGGGGATGAAGCCATCGGCGCGTATCCTGTCGACGGTCTGCTGGGCCAGCTGAGGCTGCTCGGGTGGCACATAGTCGATGACCAGTATCGGCAACTGCCAACGCTGCCGAATAGCCAGCAGCTGCTGCCTGAGCCAGACGCTGTCGGCGCTTGGCACCGCTCGATAAGCACCACTTTGGCCATCCCAGCTCTGGTAGAGCGACTCGGCCGCCACCATCCAGACCGCCTCATGCACCTCCGGCAGCAGCTCAAAGCCGCGGTTGAAGATGAGTTGGGCTTGCGGCCAGCGCTGGTGGATGGCTCGTATCACGCGGATCAGCCCCTGCCGCTGGGTCTCCCGCTCGGCAGCGCTCAGCCGGCCGTCCTGATAGGCGTCCAGGGTGTCGAGAAAAAAGCCACGAAAGCCGCGCTGCCATAGCGGCGCCATGATGTGTTCGACGACAAAATCCGGCCAGCCCGCGGCGCTCTGGTCGATGCGCCGTCCCCCCCAGACCGGATTGACCGCTCCCAGCCAAGCCGCCGGCATATCACGTCCATAGGCGCGGCCAGGGCCCAGCTCACCCAGGCTGACGTAAGCAAACAGTTGCGAACCGGCTTGCCGGTAGCGGCCAGGATCGGTTCCGGGCTGATCAGGATCGACCACGACGACATCGAAGGCGCGGAGCATGTTCAGCGGTGGGTGTGGGGCATAGTCGAGCGCCACATCGGGCCCATCGACGGCGTAAACACCCATCGACATCACCCCAAACATGAGGACCATCAGCAATTTTTGCAGATCTTGGCTCCATAAAAAAATCATGAAAAACTGTGATGTAGCTCACAATTTTGCACGCAGTCCTACTTTAGTGTCAGTTCGCCTGTCTGACAAGCCCGGGATGGCTGATTTCACCGGAATCTGCGCAGCCAGCCGGCCATTCTGCTTTACAATCGGGTCAGTATCATGACCAGGCCCGTGGGAAGAAAAAATGCGCATAGCGGTTACCGGAGGAGCGGGGTACATCGGTTCACATGTGGCGCTTGCGCTTTTGCAGGAGGGCCATGAGGTGATCATCATCGACAACCTCAGCAACAGCTCAGCGCTGTCGCTGCAGCGCATCAGCCTGCTGGCAGGTCGCTCAGCGGTTTTTTATCAGACCGATATCCGTGATAGCGAGGCGTTGCGCCGCATCTTGCGCCAGCACCAGGTCGAGGCCCTGCTGCATTTTGCCGGCCTCAAGTCGGTGGGCGCGTCGGTCAGTGATCCTTTGTCCTACTACGACAACAATGTCCAGGGCAGCCTCAGGCTGCTCCAGGTCCTGCAGGAGCTGGACCTGCGCCAGCTCATTTTCAGCTCATCGGCCACCGTCTATGGTCCCCAGCAGGCCGCTCCCTTCGCCGAAGACGCCGCCTTGGCTCCGAGCAATCCTTACGGCCACAGCAAACTCA
Organism: Pseudomonadota bacterium; assembly: GCA_021804565.1. GTDB lineage: Bacteria > Pseudomonadota > Gammaproteobacteria > Pseudomonadales > Moraxellaceae > JAJZHK01. The sequence continues at coordinate 24,904 of JAJZHK010000024.1, forward strand.
TGGTCGAACAGATGCTGCGCGATCTGTGCGCGGCCGACGCCCGCTGGCGCGTTGCCATCCTGCGTTACTTCAATCCTGCCGGGGCCCATCCCAGCGGGCTGATCGGCGAAGTACCGCGAGGCATTCCCAACAACCTGATGCCTTATGCTCTCGGCGTGCTCAGCGGACGCTACCCGCAGCTGCGCATTTTCGGCCAGGATTATCCGACCCCCGACGGCACCGGGGTACGTGACTACATCCATGTCATGGACCTGTCTTCAGGGCATGTGGCGGCGCTCCGGCAGCTGCAGCACCGGGCCGGCTGCCATGTCTTCAACCTGGGCACCGGGCGCCCCTATTCGGTGCTCGATGTCGTCGACGCTTTCCAGAAGGTCAGTGGCCGCGCCCTCCCCTATGTGCTGCTGCCGCGCCGTCCCGGTGATGTGGCGGCCAGTTATGCCGACCCCCGCCTGGCCGAGCAGGCCCTGGCCTGGCGCGCCGAGCGCAGCCTGGAAATGATGTGTGCGGACGCCTGGAACTTTACCGAGCACAACCCGGACGGCTACTGAAAGCAGTGCTCAGCCTCGGCTCTCTGGCGACAGAGCCTTGCGCTATAATCGGTATTCTGTCCGACCCGACCCGCCGAGCCCTACATATGTCCGGATCACTTTTCATCGTCAGCGCCGCCTCAGGCACCGGCAAAACCTCCCTGGTGCAGGCTCTGCGCCGCGATCAAGACCGGCTCAGGGTGTCCATCTCGCACACGACCCGGGCGCCCCGGCCTGGCGAAGAAGATGGGGTGCACTACCACTTCACCGACCACGCCCGCTTCGAGGCGGCCATCGCCGCCGGCGAGTTTCTCGAACATGCCCGCGTCTTCGGACAGCTCTACGGCACCTCGCGCCGCAGCGTCGAGACCTTGCTGGCCGCAGACTTTGACGTCCTGCTCGAGATCGACTGGCAGGGCGCGGCACAGATCAAGCGCCTGTTCGCCGCGTCGGTCGCCATCTTCATCCTGCCGCCCTCGCTCGACGCCCTCGCCGAGCGCCTGCGCAAGCGCGCCCAGGACAGTGACAGCGTCATCGCCGAGCGTCTGCAACAGGCCCAGGATGATATGCGCCACTGCCGTGAATTTGACTACATCATCGTCAATGACGACTTCGAGCAGGCCTTGGCCGACCTGCGCGCGGTGACCGCGGCGGCGCGCCTGCGGCAAGCTTTGCAGTGTCAGCGGCAGGCGTCCTTGCTGCAAAACTTGCTATCCAAGGCCCCCTGACGTATGATCAAAAGTCCTATTTTTTATCTGAGGTATGGTCATGGCGCGGGTAACCGTGGAAGACTGTTTGGAGCGACTCGACAACCGCTTCGAGCTGGTGCTGGTGGCGAGTCGGCGTGCCCGACAATTGTCGACCGGCGGCAAGGAAGCTCTGCTGCCCTGGGACAATGACAAGCCCACGGTGATGGCTCTGCGGGAAATCGCCGATGGCCTGGTCACCCGTGACGTGCTCTACGAACCCGAGCACATCCATATCCCGGAAGCGGCGCCTCTGCCTATGCTCGATTTGGGCGAGGTCGGCTGATCGCGGAGCTGCCATCATGACGGCGGGCTTGGCTGCAGCGTGGCTCACGCAGGGTATCGACGAACTCAGCCATCGCCTCGACAGCTATTTGACGCAAGATCAGGTCGAGGCGGTGCGAGCCGCCTATTTCTACGCAGAAAAAGCCCATGTCGGTCAGTTTCGCCGCAACGGCGACCCCTACATCACCCATCCGCTGGCGGTCGCCAACATCCTCTGTGACATGCACATGGACCACCAGAGCATCATGGCCGCCATGCTGCACGACGTCATCGAAGACACCCAGGTCAGCAAGCACGAGATCGAGTCCGCTTTTGGTCATGAGGTCGCCCAGCTGGTCGATGGCGTGACCAAGCTGACCCAGGTGCAGTTCGGCTCCAAGGCCGAGGCCAAGGCGGAGAACTTTCGCAAGATGATGCTGGCGATGACCCAGGACATTCGGGTCATCCTGGTCAAGCTGGCCGACCGTCTGCACAATATGCGCACCCTCGACGTGCTGTCGACGGAAAAACGCAAGCGCATCGCCGACGAGACCCTGGAGATCTACGCCCCCATCGCCAACCGTCTGGGCATGAACGAGCTGCGCATGGAGTTTGAGGACCTCGGCTTCGCCGCCCTCTACCCGATGCGCGCTGCGCGTATCGGCAAAGCGGTACGTGCCGCGCGTGGTCATCGCAAGGAACTGCTCACCAGCATCAACCAGGCCCTCACCGAACGGCTCGCCGGCGAAGGCATCAACGCCCGCATCATCGGCCGCGAGAAGCACCTTTTCAGCATCTACACCAAGATGCGGGAAAAGCGCAAATCCTTCTCGGAAATCATGGATGTCTACGGTTTTCGTATCGTCACCGACCAGGTCGACACCTGCTATCGCATCCTCGGCCTGGTGCACAATATGTACAAGCCGGTGCCCGGTAAATTCAAGGACTACATCGCCATCCCCAAAGCCAACGGCTACCAGTCCCTGCACACCGTGCTCATCGGCCAGCGTGGCGTCCCCATCGAGATCCAGATCCGTACCGAGGCCATGGAAGCGATGGCCAAGAATGGCATCGCCGCGCACTGGCTGTACAAGTCCGAAGGCTTTACCAACACCTCGCAGTCGCGCGCCCATGAGTGGATCAAATCGCTCCTCGAGATCCAGCGCAACGCCGGCAATTCGATGGAATTCATCGAGCATGTCAAAGTCGATCTGTTCCCCGACGAGGTCTACGTCTTCACCCCCAAAGGTCGCATCCTGATCCTGGCGCAGGGCGCGACCCCGGTCGATTTTGCCTACTCGGTGCACTCTGACATCGGCGACACCTGCGTCGCCGCACGTGTCGACAACCGCCTGGCACCGCTGTCGGTCGCCCTGCAAAGCGGTCAGACCGTCGAAATCGTCACCGCCCCAGGCGCACGCCCCAACCCCGCCTGGCTCAATTTTGTCGTCACCAGCCGTGCCCGCTCGTGCATACGCCACTTCCTCAAGGATCAGCAATCCTCGGAAGCGATCGATCTCGGCCGCCGCCTGCTCGAACGCGCCCTCAGCAGCCAGGGCAGCGCCTGGGCCGAGATCAGCCCCGAACGCATCACCATGGTGCTCAAGGAGATGGCCCTCAACGACCTCGAGCAGCTCCTGCGCGACATCGGGCTCGGCAACCGCATCGCCCCCCTGGTGGCGATGCGCCTCACCGATGCGCAGGAGGCGCGCCCCGTTCCAGGCGGGCGACGTATCGCCATACGCGGCACCGAGGGCATGGTGGTGACCTATGCGCGCTGCTGCCGGCCCCTGCCCGGCGATGAAATCATCGGCCATATGAGCTCGGGCAAGGGTCTGGTGGTGCATCGTGACAACTGCGGCAATATCGCGGCCGAGCTGCGTGAAAATCCGGAAAAATGCATCGCCCTGGCCTGGGCGGATGCGGTCGAGCGCGAGTTTCAGGTGGATCTGCGCATCGATATCGAAAATCAGCGTGGCCTGATGGCCGTGCTCGCCACCCAGGTGACCGAGGCCGACGCCAGCATAGAGTCGCTCTCCCTGCATGAACGAGACGCCCGCCAGGCCATCGTCCTGATGAGCATCAATGTCAAAAACCGCGTCCACCTGGCGCGTGTGCTGCGCCGTATCCGTCATCTGCCCGCCGTCGGCAAAGTCGCTCGCGTACGCGCCTGAAAGCCTGCCCAGCCGGCAGCGCCTGTGTTATCTTGCGCAGATCTCGCTGACAGGAGCTGTTCATGAGCCGCCGCCACATCATCCATACCGACCAAGCCCCCGCCGCCATAGGCAGCTATTCGCAAGCGGTACGGGTTGCCGATACCGTCTATCTGTCCGGCCAGATCGGTCTGCAGGTACCGAGCATGGCGATGGCGACGGGCATTGAGGCGCAGATACGGCAGGTGTTTGCCAATTTGAGCGCCGTCTGTACGGCCGCCGGTGGCCGCCTTGAGGATATCGTCAAGCTCAACGTCTACCTCGTCGACCTGGCTGACTTCGCCCTGGTCAACCAGATCATGGCTGAACTCATGCAGCAGCCCTTCCCGGCGCGCGCCGCGATCGGTGTCGCGGCCTTGCCACGCCAGGCACGGGTTGAGATGGATGCGGTGATGGTGCTCGATACAGCCGCCTGACACGGCGGCCGTTCGGCCTCAGTTGCTGCTCGTGTTGTCCGCGGGGTTCAGGCTGGTCGCAACCTGGCTGGGTACCGGCGCCGGCAAAGCGCCCAGGGCACGCTGCGCCTCACCGCTGCCCTGTTCGGCGGCCAGCTGGTACCAGTGCCGAGAAAGGTCGGGGTCAGCGAGCACGCCATCGCCCTGCTGGTAGATCTGCGCCAGCTGCAGCTGGGCAGCGACGACGTTCTGGTGTGCCGCTTTTTGCAGCCAGAGCACGCGCATATTGGCGTTGGCATGGATACGACCGCCACCCGTCTTGTACCAATCGGCGAGAGCCATCTCCGCCGGACTGTAGTTCTCGGTGGCCGCCGCCTTGATCAGACGAAAAGCATTGTCCTCGTTGCGCGCCAGGCCCCCCAGACCCTGCCGGTACAGCTGACCCAGGTAGAAATAGGCTTCCGGATCATCGTGGGTGGCTGCATCCATCAGATTATTGGCGGCTGCCTCGTAATCACCGCGCTGGTAGGCAGCGATGCCTTCATCGTGCGAGCTGCCAAACAGTCCCGCCCAAACCGGCAGACTGACAGCGGCAGAAAAGAGGAAAGCCCATGACTTTCTCAGGATACTTGTTGTCATACTTGTACGATCCCCGCGAACTCTATCGACGCTTGCGCGTTCTATCCACCAAGTTGCACGAGCTTCCTGCTCACAGCGCCAGGCTTGTTAACGATCCTTGCCGTGATTGATGTGCACACGTGTACACTCTTTAGGGCAAAAAATCACCGAAAGGTGTTCTCGCGATTATAAGATGGATTTTTGACGCTCACAAGTACCGCTGGTCGCCATCCTGACGACATCCGTCGCCTGCGCTTGTGGCGCCTTGCCTCCCCCGCTGACGCTTGAATCGCAGCAATAACTGACTATAATAACAGTGGTCAGTGACTCCATCGGCCCTGACGCTGGATGCTCAGGCTCCCGTGTCGCACAGCGACAGTCATCGACGGCCGCAGGGCGGCATGGCAAGCTTGCACGACTGCCGAGGATGAGTATCGTGACCCTGACCGAACTGCGTTACTTCGTGACCCTGGCGCATCTGCGCCATTTTGGCCGCAGCGCTCAAGCCTGCCACGTCAGCCAGCCCACCCTCTCGCAGGCCCTGCGCAAACTCGAGGCCGACTGGGGGGTGTGCCTGTTCGAACGCCTGCGCCAGGATGTCCGCCTGACCGCTGCCGGCGAGCGCCTCCTGCCGCAGGCACAGCGCGTCCTCGATGAGACCGAGCGGCTGCAGGCCCTGATCAAAGGGCACGATGAAACGGAACTGCCGCTGCGCTTGGGCTGCATCTTCACCGTCGCCCCCTATCTGCTGCCCCAGCTGGTCGAAAGCCTGCGTCGACAGCCGCCGCCACTGCGCCTGCTCATCGAAGAGAACTACACCCACCTGCTCCTCGAACGCCTGCAGCTCGGCGAGCTGGATGCCATTCTCATCGCCGACGCCGGGGATCTGCCCGGCCTGCGCACCCACGTCCTCTACCAGGAAGACTTCTTCGCCCTGCTGCCGGCCTCGCACCCGGCGGCCGGCCGGGATGACCTGCACCCTGGCGAGATCGCCGAAGAGGACGTGCTGCTGCTCGGCGAAGGCCACTGCCTGCGCGACCAGGTGCTGATCAGCTGCCCTTCCTGGCAAGAGGCTGCACAGACGAGCGCCCTGCCCAGCGGCAGCTCCTTGCAGACCATCAGCCATATGGTCGCCCTGGGCATGGGTGTCAGCGTCGCCCCCGCCAGCGCCCTGCCCAGCTTGCTGGCGAGCTCGGCGGCACTGGTCGCCCGTCCACTGCGGCCCGGCGGCAGTCGCCGCATAGCCCTGGTCCACCGCGACAAACCCGGACGGCCGGCCGCTCTGCGGCTGCTTCTGCAGGCCCTGCAAAGCCTGCATCTGGCCGGAACGCGCAGCGTATGAGCGATCTGCTCAGCCTCAGCCGGCAGGCCGTGGCCGATCTGCGCGGTGTCGGCCCGGCCCTGGCCGCCCGCCTCGCGCAACTGCAGATCTACAGCATCGCCGATCTGCTCCTGCACCTGCCACGCAGCTATGAAGACCGCCGTAGCGTGCGCCCTATCGTCAGTCTGCGCGCCGGGGAGCTGGCCCTGGTCGAGGGGGAGGTCCTCAGCCAACGCCAGCTCAGCGGCCGCCGCGGCGGCATGGAGCTGATCCTGCGCGACGAGGGCGGCCAGCTGCGTCTGCGTTTTTTTCATCTGCGCCCCTCCCCCTGGAACGCACCCGGCAGCCGCCTGCGCGTCTATGGCGAGGTGCGTGCCGGCAGCGCCCTGGAGATGCTCCATCCAGAGATCGACAAAGCCGAGAGCGCACTGGGACTGCGCCCCATCTACCCGCTGGTCGAAGGCCTGCGCCAGGACAGCCTGCGCCGCCTGATGGCGCAAGCGCTGCTCCGTCTCGACGAGGACGACAGCCACCGGCTGGACGGCTGGTCACGCTCGGCGGCGCTGCGCTACCTGCACCAGCCGGACGCTGACGCCGACCTGGCGCTGTTGCTCCAGGCGCGTCATCCGGCCCAGCTGCGCCTGATCGTCGAAGAGCTGGCGGCCCAGCAGATCAGCCTGTTGCAGCACAAGCAGCAGATGCAGCAACGCCCGGCCTGGCGGCTGCAAGGGGATCAGCGCCTCGAGCAGGCCCTGCAGGAACAGATGGGCTTTGTCCTGACCGCCGCCCAGCGGCGCGTCATCGGCGAGATCATGCACGATCTCGGTCGCGGTCAGGCCCTGCAGCGACTGGTGCAGGGTGACGTCGGCTGCGGCAAGACCGCCGTCGCTGCCTGTGTCTGCGCGCAAGCCTTGCAGGCCGGCTGGCAGGTGGCCTTGATGGCGCCGACCGATCTGCTCGCCGAGCAGCTCTACCAGAAGCTCTCGGCCTGGCTGAGTCCACTGGGTTATACGCCGGCCTTCCTGTCCGGCCGCACCCCGGCGCGGGCGCGCAAGACCCTGCTCGCCGAACTGGCCGACGGCTCGCGGGGCCTGGTGGTCGGCACGCATGCGCTGTTCCAGGCCGACCTGACTTTCGCCCGCCTGGGGCTGGTCATCATCGACGAACAACACCGTTTCGGCGTCAGCCAGCGTCTGGCGCTGCGCGACAAAGCCCCGGCGGCCTACGAGGCGCATCTGCTGGTCATGACCGCCACCCCCATACCACGTACCCTGGCCATGAGCTGCTACGGCGACCTCGACTGCAGCGTCATCGACGAACTGCCCCCCGGACGCCGGCCCATCACCACCGTGGTGATGAGCCAGAACCGTCGCCCAGAGCTGATGCAAAGGCTGCGTGCCAACTGTCAGCAGGGCCGTCAGGCCTACTGGGTGTGCACCCTGATCGAGGCCTCCGAAGCGCTGCAGGCACAGGCGGCCGAGGACTGTCACGCCGAGCTCTGTGCCGCCTTGCCGGAGCTGCGCATCGGGCTCGTCCATGGACGCCAAAGCGGTGAGACCAAGACCTCCGTCATGCAGGCCTTTGCCGCAGCCGAGCTCGACCTGCTGGTGGCGACGACGGTGATCGAAGTCGGGGTCGACGTCGCCAACGCCACCTTGATGATCATCGAAAATCCCGAGCGCCTCGGCCTGGCCCAGCTCCACCAGTTGCGGGGCCGCGTCGGGCGCGGCCGGCAAGACAGCTACTGCGTGCTGCTCTACGGCGATCCTATCGGCGCCCGCGGCCGTCAACGCCTGGCGCTGCTGCGACAGAGCCAGGATGGGTTTTTTCTCGCTGAACAAGACCTTTTGCTGCGCGGGCCCGGGGAGTTTTTTGGCACCCGGCAGGCCGGCCTGGTGCAGCTGCGCCTGGCCGATCTGCAGCGCGACGCCGAGCTCATGAGCGCCGCCCAGCACCTGGCGACGCAATGGCTCAGGGCCGCTGGCCCTCAGCTCGAGGCGTGCCGGCTGCTCTGGCAGGGAGAGCGCAGCCGCTACGCCCGCGCCTGAGCTTATCGATTGCCTCGCTTATCGGTCTTTTTTCACTATACTGCTGGGCATAGTGGAGGACCATGATGTCGTTGCCTTGGCTGGTGAAAAAATTTCTCGATGAGCGCTCCTACCATTATGTCTTGAGCGCACCTGGCCAAAGTCCTTCCCAGGATCATGCCGCCCTGCGTTTGCAGGTGATCTACCTGGAGGACAGCCTGGGCTCCTTGCAGGTGCTCCTGCCGGTCACCCATATGCTGCGCCTGAGCAGCCTGGCCGAAGATTTTGGCCGCAACTTCACGGTGATGAGCCGCGCCCACAGCCTGCGCATGTTCGCCCGTCTGGGCATAGCGCAGCCCAGCGGCGTCCTGCCGCTTGCCGATTTGCACACCCTCATCGACCACAGCGTCCTCGGCCATAGCCACTATCTGATCGACAGTGGCGACAGCGACAGCCTGCTCTGCATCGACGAGCAGGCGCTGTTACGGCTGATCGCCGACAGCGAAGGCGAGATCGTCCATCTTTGCAGCGACACGCGCCCGGTTCCGGCATCCTGCGATGACGAAGCCGACATCCTGCGCTCGGTACAATCCCTGACTTCACTGCGTATACGGCAAAGACTGGACGAGACGATAGAGATCCCGCCCTTGCCCGAAACCGCCCGGCAGATTCTCAAGCTGCGTTCGGATCCAGAGGCCCGGGTGGAGGAACTGGCGCGCATCATCGAGCGTGATCCAGCCCTCGATGCGCAGGTCATCTGCTGGGCCTCGTCGCCGTTTTACGGTCCTGCCGGGGTGCACAGCGTCGACGACGCCATCATGCGCGTGCTCGGCTTCGACATGGTGCTCAACATGGCCCTGGGCCTGTCCCTCGGACGTAGCCTGGACCTGCCCCAGGACGGACCGGGCGGCTTGCTCCTCTACTGGGAGCAGGCGGCACAAACCGCTCAGGGTATGCTCGAGCTGATCAAGATCATGCCCCGCCACCTGCGCGTCCATAGCAGCAAAGCCTATCTGTGCGGCTTGCTGCACAATTTTGGCGTCCTCATCAGCGCCCATCTCTTCCCCGGCCACTACTCGCTGGTCTGCCGTCACATCGAGGCCAACCCGCACCTGCCGGTGAGCGTCATCGAACGCCAGCTTCTCGGGGTCACCCGCGACCAGCTCAGCGCCTGGCTTTTGCAGAACTGGAATATGAGCGCCGAGGTGGTCGGCGCGCTGCGCTACCAGAACTGCCCGCGCCTGGCCGAGCCGCACGCCTTTCTGCCGCGTCTGCTGCAGCTGACCCGCGCGCTGCTCGAAGGCCGCCCGGTCACCGACGAGCTGATCACCGACCTGCCGCTCGAGCGCGAGGCGGCGCAGACCTGCATCGGGCAGATGCTCAGCGACATCGGCCCGGAGCTGCACACCCTGGCGCGCAAGATGAGCGCCTAGCGGCGGCGCTTCCAGCGCGGACGCAGACTGGGGGCGACCGCCACCAGCCAAAACAGTGGCGAGGGGTCGCCTTCCATACGTATCACGCCGTCCTGGACGCCGCGCATGAAAGCTTCCTGGCCACCGCGTGCCAGCACCTCAAAAGCCAGACGGGCGGTGGCAAAGTGGAGCAACAGGCTGGGCGTCTGATGACGTCCATGGACGCCTTGAACCTGCTGTTGCGCCGCCTTGAAATAGTAAGCCTGCGACTTGCCCGCCTCGATCTGCAGCACAAACTCGCGCCCGTGCAGGCTGTCCTGAAAGCTCTTGTCGTAGCGGGCAGCGGCCTCCATGCGCCGCGCCATGTACCAGAGCAGGGCATGCAGCCGCAGTACGTCGATCCAGGTGCGCCGGCCTTGTGAACGGTCCATAGGCCTAGCTCACCGGCAACAGCGCGGGCAGCTGCTTTTGCAGGGCCGCCTTGTCTGCCGCCTGAGCGGCCGCCTGACCGAGCAGCACAAAACCCTGCAACTGCCCCTGCGGGTCATGGAAGAGCAGGCGCAGATCCTGGCCCTGCCCCTCACAGGTCCACCGGCCAGGGCGATCCGCAGCCACCGGAGCCACCACCACCGGACAGACGCTGGTCTTGACCTGGACCGGCATCGCCGGGTACTGCACTTCGGTCCGCTGCGCGCTGAGGGTCTGCGCCAGGGCACGGGCCTGCGCCATCAAAGGCAGCACGTAAGGCAAGAGCAGGCCTTCGACCTCGGCACAGTCACCCAGGGCGTAGACCTGCGCCGCCGAGCTTTGCAGATAGCGATCGACCTTGATGCCGCGCGCGCAGGCGAGGCCGGCCGCTTGCGCCAGGGCGATGCGTGGCCGCAAGCCGATGGCGGCGATCACGACCTCCGCGGTCAGGCTGCTGCCGTCACGAAACTCCACCCGCAGGCCGCCCTCCTGGTGATGCACGGCGACCGCCAGCTGTCCCGCCTGCAGGTGCAGCTGCACGCCGCCGGCACGCAGGGCCTGCTCCAGCGCCGCGGAGGCCTGGGCCGGCAGCAGGGCCGGCAGCAGGCGGCCGGCGGGTTCGACCAGGTCAACCTGAAACCCCCCTTGCAGCAGGTCGTTGGCGAACTCACAGCCGATCAGTCCGCCGCCGAGGATGAGCACACGCTGACGCCCCTGCAGACGCTCGCGCAAACGCGCGTAGTCCTCCAGATCATTGACCGAAAGCACGGCATCGGCGGCGTCGCCGGCCAGCGGCGGACGGAAGGGGTCGGCCCCCAGGGCCAGCACCAGATCCCCGTAAGCAAGCCTGCGCCCATCGGCCAGCGTCAGCTGTCGGGCGTCGACGTCGATCGCCCTCAGCTCGGCCTGGATGATCTCCGCCTGCAGTTGCTCGGCCATCGCCGTACGCTCGGCCATGATCAGGCCAGCGGCGGTCTTGGCCTTGGCAAAACCGGTCGAAAGCATGGGTTTGCTATAGCTGTGCCCGGCATCACGGCTGAGCATGATCAGCGGCCGCTGCGGATCCCGCTTACGCCATTCACGCGCCAGGTTGTAACCGGCCAGCCCGGTCCCCACGATCAGCAGCGGCTGCATGTCTCTATCCTCGTTCCGGTTCAAGCGAGCTCGACCATGTCGAAGTCTTCCTTGCCGACGCCACAGTCCGGGCAGACCCAGTCGGCGGGGATGTCTTCCCAGCGGGTGCCGGCGGCGATGCCATCCCAAGGCATACCGACCGCTTCGTCATAGATAAAACCGCACACCGCACATTGCCACTTCTTCATTTTGCTCTCCTCATTCGGTGACTGCCGCATTGACCGCGATAAACTAAGAGCGCTGCCCCGAAAATGCAATCGCCCGGGCGCACTTTGGCTGTCTTTCAAGCCCCATTGACACGCTGCAACTGCTGCTGATAGGCCTGGGCATGACGCTGCTCGACCTTGGCGAGGGCGGCGAAACGCTTTTCCGCCTTGGCCAGTCGGGCGGCGAAGGCCGCGGCATGCTCACGTGACTCCTCGATCTGGGCGTCGAACTCGGCCACCGCCTGGTGGCTTTGTTCGGCGTGCGCCTGGTCACGAAACCCCGGGTACATGGTGGTGAACTCGTAGGTCTCCCCGGCGATAGCCAGCTCCAGCATCTTCGCCGGCGTCAGCTCGGCCGCCGGATAGATCAGGTCGAGATGGCCGAAGGCATGGTGGATCTCCTGGGCCGCTGTCTCCTCGAAGATCTCGGCGGTGGCGACATCGCCCATCGCCCGGGCCAGCTTGGCAAAATAGCGATACTTCATGTAAGCCGAGGCTTCACCGGCCAAGGCACTGTTGAGATTGCCCAGGGTCAGGCTGCTTTTCTCGCTCATCTTCGTTCTCCTCACCGTCTTTCTGCACTGGCCTCGGTGGGCCGACAGGTGTAGATTAAGGGCGCGTGGTCCTTGCTGGCCAATTGATTTTTTTGTGATCGGCGATAGCCTGAGGCTATGGTCCAAGCTGCTGTGAGATGATCATGATCGTGCCTATCCGGCGCCCCCTGCCCCTCGGCGACCCCCCCTCGGCGTCGCTGCGCCGCTGGCTGCTGTCCACAGGATCGCTGACAGCGGCCCTGCGCCGTCTCGCCGACGGGCAGCTCGCCGTCGATCTGCATGGCCAGTACCTGCGTCCGCTGCGCCCGCAGGAGCGGCGGCTGTGGCCGGTGCACGCCGGCTCGCGCTCGGTGCTGGTGCGTCAGGTGACGCTGCGCGGCCAGGGCGAGGCCTGGATCGAGGCCTGCAGTCTGTTGCCGACGCGGGCGCTGCGCGCCTGGGCACGGCCCCTGCGCGACCTCGGCAACCGCCCCCTCGGCGCTCGCCTGTTCCGTTTTCGTCACCTCCGCCGCAGCGCGCCGCAGGCCTATCGTTCGGCAGCAGGCCACTGGCAACGTCATTCCTTCTTTGCGCCAGGCTCAGGCTGTCCTATTCTCGTCGCCGAGACCTTTCTGCCGGCCTTGCAGCGCCGTATCGAGGAGAGTTTGTCATGACAAGCTGGACCCCAGTGCGCACCCACATCGACCCTTATCTGCGCCTCATGCGCCTCGACAGGCCGATCGGCAGCTGGCTGCTCTACTGGCCGACCCTGATCGCCATCTACCTCGCTGCAGACGGCCAGCCCGGCTGGCGCATCCTCATCGGCTTCGCCCTGGGGACGGTGCTGATGCGTTCGGCCGGTTGCGTGGCCAACGATATGGCCGACCGCAACTTCGATGCGCAGGTCAAGCGTACCGCCCAGCGCCCCCTGGCCACCGGCGAACTGCGCCGCCGCCACGCCCTGCCCCTGCTGCTCGGGCTGTTGCTGGCCAGCGCCAGCCTGCTCCTGCTCTGGGATCTGAAAACCCTGTTCTGGTCGCTGCCTGCCCTCGCCCTGGCGCTGCTCTATCCGCTCATGAAACGCTGGACCTATCTGCCCCAGGTGGTGCTCGGGGCCGCCTTCAGCTGGTCCATACCCATGGCTTTTGCGGCGCAAGGGGTCAGCCCGGGGCGCAGCGCCTGGCTGCTCTATGCCGCCGCACTGTCCTGGGTGGTCGCCTATGACACCCAGTACGCGATGGTCGATCGTGACGACGATCTGCGTATCGGCGTGCGCTCCACCGCTATTTTATTCGCGGAACTGGACCTTTTCATGATCGCCTGCCTGCAGGCCCTGTTTCTCGGCGGCCTCTATCTGCTCGGTCGGGCCGCGGCCCTGCGCTGGCCTTTCGATCTCGCCCTGATCGCTGCGGCCCTGCGTTTTGCCTGGCAGGGCTGGTGCTGCCGTGAGCGCCAGCGCGAGGCCTGTTTTGCCGCCTTTCTCGACAACCATCGCGTCGGCGCCTGGATCTTTGCCGGGGTCTTCTGCAGTTATCTCCTGCCGCTGGGCTCCTAAACTGACGATGAGCTGCCAGCAGCAATAAAAGTGTCATAATATCGGTTTGTAATAGGCCCACCTCAAAAGTCAGACGATGCCGGCACAACGAGCCATGAAAGCAGAAAGCATACTGATCGTCGAAGATGAAGCCGCCATACGCGAGATGATCGCCATCGCCCTGGACATGGCCGGCTTTATCGTGCTCGAGGCGGAAGACGCCCAGCAGGCACACCGTATCATCGTCGACGAACGCCCCAGCCTGGTCCTGCTGGACTGGATGCTGCCCGGTATCTCCGGGCTGGAACTGGCGCGGCGGCTCAAGCGTGACGAATCGACCCAGGAAGTCCCGGTCATCATCCTCACCGCCAAGGGCGAGGAGGACAACAAGATCCAGGGTCTGGAATCCGGGGCGGACGACTACATCACCAAGCCTTTTTCCACCCGTGAACTGCTCTCGCGCATCAAGGCGGTGCTCCGCCGCAGCAGCCACCGCGCCGCTGAACGTGCCATCGACGTACAGGGCCTGCGCCTCGACCCGGTCAGCCACCGCATCACCGCCCACGATAAAGCGGTCGAGATGGGCCCCACCGAGTACCGCCTGCTCGAGTTTTTCATGAGTCACCAGGAACGCGCCTACACCCGCAGCCAGATGCTCGATCAGGTCTGGGGCGGCAATGTCTATGTCGAAGATCGCACCATCGACGTGCACATACGCCGCTTGCGCAAGGCGCTGGAACCCTTTGGTTTCGACGGCTTCATCCAGACCGTGCGTGGTACCGGCTACCGCTTCTCGAGCAAGGTCGAGGGCAGGTCCGAGGCCCTGTGAAGTCCTCTCCATCGCCCTCCCCGGCGCTGCGTCGGGAAGTTCTACGCTTTGCACTGGGCCTGGTCCTGGCGGCCCTGCTCGGTCTGCCCTGGCATCTGTCGCTGCTGTTCATGCTCATCGCCGCCTGCCTGAACTGGCTACGGCATATCTACGCCCTGTTCAAGCTGCACGGCATGATGCGCGCGCGCATCATGCACCATGAGGACTATCCCGCCCTCTACCTGGGTGCGATGTGGGAAGAGGTGCTCACCCTCATCATCAAGTCATGGAAGGCCGAAGAGCGTGCCCGCCATCGCCTGGAGAACGTCATCGAAAGAGCGCGCTCCTCGATTTCAGCGCTGGAGGAGGCGGTGGTCCTCATCGACGGCCGCTCCAACCTGGAGTGGTGGAACCCGTCGGCCGAACGCATACTCGGTCTCAAGCTCAGCGATCGCAACCAGCCGATCACCAATTTTTTGCGTGACCCGCGCTTCGTCGAGTATTTTCGCCAGAGCGACTACAAAGAGCCCCTGCACCTGCCTTCACACATCGATCAAAGACGGCATCTGCAGTACGAGATCACCCGCTTCGGCAACAACGACCGCCTGCTGATCTGCTGGGATGTCACCGTGCTGCACAACCTCGAGGCCATGCGCAAGGACTTCGTCGCCAACGTCTCGCACGAGCTGCGCACGCCGCTGACCGTCCTCGCCGGCTATATCGAAGCCATGCAGGACCAGGCGCGCGAGATGCCGGGGCGCTGGTCACGCGCACTGGGCCAGATGCAGGCGCAGACCCAGCGCATGTCCTATATCGTCAACGATCTGCTCACCCTGGCACGCCTGGAGACGACCCGCGCCCGGGTGCTGCCGAGCGTCGTCGACGTGCCCGCCATGATCCATGAAATGCGCCAGGATGCCCTCGTCTACGGCGCCGACAAGCAGCAGACCATCGACCTCGATATCGACGAGCAGTTGCTCATCCACGGTGTCGAGGAGGATCTGCGCAGCGCCTTCATGAATCTCATCACCAACGCCATCAAGTACTCGCCTGATGATGGCCACATCGTCCTCGGCTGGCATAAAAACGCCCGCGGCATCTGGTTCAGTGTGCAGGACAATGGCATCGGCATCGATCCCCGCCACCATACGCGCCTCACCGAGCGCTTCTACCGCGTCGACGCCAGCCGCAGCAAGGCCTCAGGCGGCACCGGCCTGGGGCTGGCCATCGTCAAGCATGTGCTGCTCAACCATCAGGGCAGTCTGCACCTGCAGTCGACCCCGGGCGAGGGCAGCACCTTCAGCGCGCTGTTTCCAGGCGATCTGGCGCGCTACCGACCATAGCCTGCAAGGCCGCCAGCAGGGCATCGTTCTCGGCCGGCCGTCCTATGCTGATACGCAGCCAGTCCTCGGTGCGGCCACCGGCGAAATGACGCACATAGATACGGCGCTCGCGCAGCGCCTGCAGCAGCAGACGAGCCGCCAGGGCATGGCGGACAAACACGAAATTGGCGGCCGAGGGCAGCACCTCGAAACCGAGGCGGCCGAGCGCCGCGCTGACGCGCTCACGCTCGCTCACGACGAGCTCGCAGCAACGCGCAAACCAGGCCGGATCGGACAAGGCGGCCAGCGCTGCGGCTTGCGCCCAGCGATCGAGGGGGTAGGAGTTGAAGGAGTTCTTGACCCGCTCGAGGGCGTCGATCAGGGGGGCTTGTGCGAGGGCGAAACCGACCCTGGCGCCGGCCAGCGACCAGGACTTGGAAAAGGTCTGCACGACCAGCAGATTGTCGAAGTGCGGAATCAGACCCACCGCCGACTCACCGCCGAAGTCGATATAAGCCTCGTCGATCACCACCAGGGTGTCTGGATGCGCTTCCAGCAGCTGCGCCACCTCGGCGCGGCTGATGGCGCGTCCGGTCGGGGCATTGGGATTGGGCAGGATGATGGCCGCCGCCGGCTCCTGATAGTCTTCGACGGCCAGGCGCAGGTCCTCGCGCAGAGGCACCTGCCGGTACTCGACGCCATAAAGACGGGCATAGGTCGGATAGAAGCTATAGCTGATGTCCGGCATCAACAGCGGCCGTTCATGCTGAAAAAGGGCATGAAACACATGGGCCAGCACCTCATCGGAACCGTTGCCGACGAAGACCTGCTCCGGTGTGAGCGCGAAACGCTGCGCCAGGGCCGCCTTGAGCGCTGTCGCATTGGGGTCCGGATACAGGCGCAGCTCGTCGCTATCGAGGGCCTGCAGGGCCTGCCTGACCTTCGGCGAAGGGCCGTAGGGGTTCTCATTGGTATTGAGTTTGACCATACCCTCCACCCGCGGTTGCTCCCCTGGGGTGTAGGGCTGCAGACGATGGACGAGCGGACTCCAGAAACGACTCATAGACACTCCTTCTGCCGATGGCGGGATGATAGCTCATCACCGTTCATCCAGACTTAACCAAAGCTACTCATAGGTAGCTTTGCGCTGGATTCCTGCTTCACCGAGGCCGGTTTCATCTTGAGCTTACGCCCAAGGCCAGAGCCTTCCTCTCCACAGGCTGACACCGTGGAACTCACGGCCAAGTTCTTCAGGTTGATGGCTGCATTCACATCGCGGTTGTGGATCGAGCCACAGGCAGGACAAGACCACTCACGCACCGACAGCGACAAGGCTTCGAGCTTGTGACCGCAATTCGAACACGTCTTGCTGCTGGGATACCAGCGGTCGGCCACAACGATCATTACGCCAC
>JAJZHK010000025.1 GCA_021804565.1 Pseudomonadota bacterium
GGCTCTGTCAGCGACGACTGCATCAAGGTAGTTTCATCTGGCCCAAGTCTGCCGATGCGTCGCAGGTCTTGACCCTGGCACAGTGGCGCTGGCTGGTGGCCGGCGTCGACTGGCAAAAGCTCTCTGCAGCACCGCCTTCCACGTGGCGGATCTGAAGAGAAAAATCTTATAAAACCTAGCATTTATGCGGCTTTCAGGGGCGATTCATGGTAAAATAATCACCATGAAATCGCCTTCTGAACTCAACCAGTTTGACCTTAATCCCGATGTCCGGGCATGGGTTGTTGCTGCTCTGGAAGAGCGTGATCAGCAACTGCATCAGAAGGATCAGAAGATCCAACTCCTGGTGCAAGAGCTGGCCCACCTGAAGCGCATGAAGTTCGGTACGCGTAGCGAAGCCTACAGCCAGGTACAGCCCGATCTCTTCGAGGAGGTGGTGGCTGAGGATCAGGCAGAGCTCACGGACGCTCTTGAACAGGAGAGCCAGCCTGCTGTGGGTGCCCAAGCTCCGCGCCAGGGTGCAGGTCGTCAGACCTTGCCGGAACATCTGGAACGGATCATCCACCGCCATGAACCTGCATCCTGTACTTGTGGGCAATGCGGCCAGGATTTGGTGCTGATCCGTGAGGACGTCACCGAGCAGCTGGATGTCGTTCCGGCAAAGTTCTTCGTGCATCGCCATGTCCGCCCTCAGTACGCCTGCCGCCACTGCGAGACGGTACAAGCCGAGCCGGTTCCTGCAGCCATCATCGATGGCAGCATGGCCTCACCAGGCCTGCTGACCTGGGTGGTCATCAACAAGTTTCTCGATCACCTGCCCTTGTACCGGCAGGTGCAGATCGCAGCCCGTCAGAAGGTGCATCTGCCTATCTCGACCTTGGCCGAGTGGGTGGGTCGTACTGGGGTGGCCTTGCAGCCTCTGAGCCTGCGTTTGGGCGAGTTGTTGCGAGAACGCCAGATCCTCCATGCTGATGAAACACCGGTGAACCAGCTGGCTCCTGGTCAGGGAAAGACGCATCGATCTTATCTCTGGGCCTATCGCAGCTGTGATCTGGATGAAGGACCGCCGATCATCGTCTTTGATTATCAGACCGGTCGCTCCGGGGAGCATGCACGCAACTTCCTGGGGACGTGGCGTGGGCATCTGATGGTCGACGATTTCGCGGGTTATAAAAAGCTTTTTGCCGAAGGACGCGGGGTCATCGATCTGGGTTGCTGGGCCCATGCCCGCCGCAAATTCTTTGACCTGAACGAGGCCAATAAGAGCCCGATAGCGGCGCAGGCGCTGGAGCGCATCGGAGCTCTTTACGCCATCGAGCGCCGTGGTCGGGCACTGGGTGCCGCTGCACGCACAGCTTTGCGGCAAGAAGAGGCATATCCCCTGCTGACAGATCTACACCAGTGGCTGGTGACGACACGTAAAACCGTGGCCGATAGCAGCGGCACCGCCAGGGCGATGGACTACACCCTGAAACGCTGGCCCGCTCTGACTCGGTATGCAGAATCCGGGATATACCCCATCGACAACAACGCCGCTGAAAATTGCATACGGCCTGTGGTGATCGGCAAGAAGAACTGGCTGTACATGGGCTCAGAACGTGCTGGCCGCAGAGCGGCACACCTGCAATCTCTGCTGGGCACGGCCAAGCTGAATGGCCTGGACCCTCATGCCTGGCTGAAAGATACCCTGGAAAAGCTACCGACCTGGCCGCACAGCCGCCTGGATGAACTGCTGCCGCTACGCGGCCACGGCACAGCCCCCAGCATCAGCTAGCAAACCCCGCCTTGTGCTGCCTAGGTGTCTCGGCTGGAGCCTTACGTTCTACGTGCCCCAGCGCGATGCCAAGGAACACGCGGGTGCCTCGGGTCTGCCGCGACTGCCTGCCGCAGAACTCGAATCGGCGGTGCTTGACCAGCTGCGGGCGGTCCTGCGTGCCCCGAATCTACTTGGCGACATGCTGCCGCAAGCGATCAAGTTCGATCCAAGCTTGGACGAGGCGAAGATCACCGTGGCCATGACCCGAGTCGACGCGATTTGGGATCAACTGTTCCCGGCGGAGCAGACACGGATCGTGAAATTGCTGGTCGAGAAGGTGATCGTGTCGCCCAACGACCTCGAAGTACGACTGCGCGCCAACGGCATCGAACGGCTGGTGCTGGAACTGCGTCCCGAGCCGGTCGAGCAAACTGAGAAGGCCCTGGCATGAGTGACATCCGCATCCAGAAAACTGGCGAGCCGGACATCGTTGAGGCGAGTGATGGCCGGCTGACCCTGTCGGTACCGATCCAGATCAAGCGCCGTAGTGGCCGCAAGCTGGTCACCTTGCCGAACGGCGAAACCGCGCCGGTCAGACCGTGGGATGTGGCACCGACCTACATCCAACGGGCGCTGGCCATGCTGGAGTCAGGAGAGGCGAAGTCCTTGAAGGAGATCGCCACGCGGGAAGGAATCGA
Source organism: Pseudomonadota bacterium (assembly GCA_021804565.1). Lineage (GTDB taxonomy): Bacteria > Pseudomonadota > Gammaproteobacteria > Pseudomonadales > Moraxellaceae > JAJZHK01. Next base: position 2,455 of record JAJZHK010000025.1, read on the forward strand.
CAACAGCTACGTCAGCCGGATGGTCAACCTGACCACGCTGGCTCCCGACATCGTGGCGGCCATCCTGGACGACGCACTGCCGAACCACATCACGCTGTTTGATTTGGCGGTTGATCCGCCAGCGCTGTGGGATGAGCAGCGCGAGAGAGTCGGTATCTGAGGCGAAGACGCACCTCAGCTCAACATGGCCTTGAGGTCCTTGAGCATCAGGAACAGATGGTACGGATCGGTCGGACTGGGCTCGAATTCCCACGATTCGTACCATTGACGCGCTGCATCGTCCTTGGCGTGCACCAGCAGGCAGCGAATGCCGGCGATGTCGGCGGCCTGTGCAGTGCGCAGCAGTGCATCCTTGAGCAGAGCCTGGCCCAGTCCTTTGCGCTGATGTTCCTTGTCCACCGCGAGGCGGGCCAGGATCATGACCGGCACCGGGTGACGCGCGAGCCCCTTCATCACTCTTGACGGCGCAGCTTCCGGATCGACGCTGCCGACGGCGATGCTGTAGAAGCCAACCACCACATCACCCTGGCAGCAGACGTAGGTCTGCGCGCTGTTGGCCTTCTGGTTGACGAGCGCGTAGCGCTGCAGGAACTGGTTCAGCGCGGCCTGGCCGCAGTCGAAAGCATCGACCTGATACGTCGCAAGCAGCTTGCGAACGGGTGAGTAGCCATCGCTCAATCCAGCACCCCGGGTTCACGCAGCAACTTCTTCAGGCGCGGCTTGCTTTGCACCGGGCGGTCCAGCGCTTCCTGGAAGGCCTGCCACTGTGTGTCGTCGAGCACGAACTGGCGACGATCCGCCAGCGTCTGTGCGGCTGCCGTCACGCCTGCGTCGAGCAGGAACTCGCTCACGTTCTTGTGGCAGGCGCGCGCAGCCTCCTGCAGCAGTTGCTTGACCGGCGTGCTTGCACGAACGTCAATGCGCTCGGTCTTGGAAAGATTCAGGGTGCTCATGGTGCCCCTCCGGACTGATCTTGAATGTCCTTATTGTAGTTGTCCGGACGGTGTCCTGACAAGTGATCTCTGCCGTTGACCATCCGGGAGCATCTCCATGTGTTGCAAAGTGTCGGCAGAGCTCGACAACTACCGACAAAATGCAACCACAGGGTTTCCTTCACTACCCGATGCCGCAACCCAACCGCTTGATTCGTCCGCGTGTAACTCTTTGATCTGTATGGGCGTGACTGGTGGTCTTTGCGGACTTCGGGCCGGTTCCAGGGAGCGAGGTCGGAGCGAGGAATGGCCAGGAGAGAGTGGAATGTGGCCCGGAACGTAAGGCTTCAGCCGAGACACCTAGGCAGCACAGGCGGGGTTTGCTAGCTGATGCTGGGGGCTGTGCCGTGGCCGCGTAGAGACAGCAGTTCATCCAGGCTGCGGACAACGCGTGCCTCAGCACGATGACCACCTGTTCGATGCCGGTTAGGACGTGCGCGATCTCGGCATATTTTGCCTAAAATAACAGGCTCTAAACTTTGTAACGCTTAACATAACGGGCACAAAAGGCGCTCTTGGCTTGCCATGCCGTATTGTATCGCCTATTATTTTGGGCATTTAACTGTGAAATGCTGACTTCAATGAGCAGATTCGAGACCCCGATGCATGTCGCCGAGCAAGTGATCCAGCTCGGTCACCGAATCCGGATCGCCCGCATCCGGCGCGGCTGGTCCGTGGCGGATCTGGCAAGCAAGGCGGGCATCAACCGCAATACCCTGACGGCGCTGGAACTGGGCAAGCCCGGCACGGCGGTCGGGGTGTGCTTCACGGTGCTGTGGGCCTTGGGACTGGATCGGACGCTGGACGGCGTCGCCGATCCAGATGCCGATTTGCACGGCAAGGCGCTCGAAGCCGCTCGGCGCCCCAGCCGAGCAGGCAAGCCACGCAAGGCCGGCGATGACTATGACTTCTGAGCGCGAGGCCTACGTCTACATCCAGCTTCCCGGCACCCTGGAGACCGTTCCGGCGGCGCTGCTGCGCGTGCAGACCTTGCCGGACGGCATCCAGATCGGGCGATTCCGCTACGGCGATCGCTATCTGGCGCGGTCCGAGGCGGTGGCCCTCGATCCGTTCCGGCTGCCCCTGGCCAAGCGAGTGTTCGAATTCACGCAGCTCAAGGGCATCCCCGGCGCGGTACGCGACGCTGCACCGGATGCCTGGGGCCGGCGCGTAATCGAAAACAAATTGGAGCGCAGCCCCGCCGATCTCCAGGAGATCGACTACTTGCTCCACGGCCCCCAGGACGGGGCGGGATATCTCAGCTTTGGGCTGAAGGTCGAGCCGCCTGCACCCAAGCGTCACTACAACCGAACGCATCAACTCGATGAGCTGATTGCTGCGGCGCAGGCCATCGAGGAAGGCCAGCACGTCGCCGCGTATTTGCTCGAACAGCTCGATCCCGGCACCAGCATGGGCGGCGCGCGGCCGAAGGCCACGATCGAAGACGGGCAATGCCTTTGGCTCGGCAAGTTCCCCGCCAAGGATGACCGTTTCAATCTCCAGCGGGTCGAGTTTGCGACGCTGGACCTGGCCAAGCGCTGCGGTCTGTACGTCACCCAGGCGCGGCTGCAGTCGGTCGGCCACGGCGACGTGTTGATGCTGCAGCGTTTCGATCGGGAGTACGCCGAGGGGGGCTATCTGCGCTTCGGCCTGGTCAGCGGCCTGACCGTACTCGACTGCGGCGATAGCCATCGGGACAGGGATCGCTGGTCCTACCCGTTGCTGGCCGACAACCTGCGGCGGTGGTCCGACAAGCCCGAAGCCGATTGTGCTGAGCTGTTCCGCAGAATGGTCTTCAACGCGGCCGTGACCAACAACGACGACCACCCACGCAACCATGCCGTGCTGCGCCGACAGAAAGGGTGGCGGCTTTCACCGGCCTACGACTTGGTGCCCGCGCCCGTGGTCAGCACCGAACGACGCGATCTCGCGTTGACCGTGGGGAGCTACGGTCGCATAGCCAGCATCTACAACCTGCTGTCCCAGGCGGGGCGGTTCGGTCTGTCCGCGGAAGAGGCGCGCCGGGAGATCGACAACATCGTCGCCATCGTCCGGCAATGGAGGGAGAGCTTCTTCGCCTGTGGTGTGTCTGCGCAAGACGTCGAACACATCGCACCCGCCATCCTGCCGGAATGCTTCTTCTTTGACAGGCAGCCCGATGCCTGAGCTAATGTCCATGCTCGTCGCCTTAGCACTCACCTGGGTGGCTGTGGGTGGACGTCAGAGGACCTTGGCGGACGGCCTTGCTTGCCGAGGGGCAGAGGGCGGTACATAATATGCTTTTATGCCATTGGGAAAAAGAGAGAATCTTTTTTCAATGGGTTGGGTGTTGTCTTCCGTTTCCTGCGTATTCTGGTGAGCATGAACACTGATTCTGTTTCATCGTGAACGCTGCCAAATTCCTCCACGATGTCCTCGTATTTTTTACTTCAGGTGTTCACGCAGGGTCAATGTCATTTTTCGTCGTTAGGTTCTTCATATCCTCCTGGCCATGGCGTTTGCGGATCGATTCTCCCTTCAGGGGGATGCGCTGGGCGTTGTGCATCAGGCGGTCCAGAATGGCATCCCCCAGAGAGTGATGCCATTCGCTGGTCGGCAACTGACTGGCTATGACGGTTGAGGAGGTGCCATGGCGATCATCCATGACTTCCAGTAGTGTCCGTCAATACCTATTAACCGCCTTCCATGCCGTGAATTCGGACGGTCGCAATCCGTAGCGCGCCAGCACCCCTTCATGCAGTCTGCGCAATTCCTCAACAATCAGGTCCTGCACAGCGGCTTGCTCATCCTCAGGGAGACGTTCTGCCACGGCTCGCTGAATGCAAGAAAGTGGGGCAACTCTTGGCTGCGTGATCACTTCGCGGATGGTTTGCTTGATGAAGTCACGCCAAGCCAAGCGGAGGGGATCGGGCTCCGCCAGGTCTTGCTTGATAGCCAGATATTCCTGTGTTGATCGTTCATACGCCCAAACGTACAGGTCGCGCAGCAGCTCCACGCGGGTCATTTCGTGGATGCCGAGGGTGGCCCGACTGTAGGCCTGCTCCGGTACGTCCAGAAAAGTCAGCGGACACAAGTTGGCGCGGAACAGCGGCAAATTCGCGGCCAGGCGCGAGGTGCGTTTGTTGATGTCGGCAAACGGCTGCAGATAGGGAAGATGCACCATCATGAAGAAAGATTGCTCAAACGGATCTTCAATCTGCTTGGCTTTGCCCAGAAGCAGTTCCAGCATGTCTTCGATTTGTTGTGGTGTTGAGAGCGGGCGATAAACGCTTTTGCCGATATCGACGGCGTGCTGGCGGATACGTCCTTCATCCGCTGGATTGGGCAACAAGTTTTCTGCCAAGGCGCTATGCAAGTTCATCAGCATGTAGCGATTAAATCCCGCACAGTCGATGTTTTCGACCAGCAGTTCAATCGCTGTCTTGTGGTTCAGAATCATCTGCGTTTCGATGGCAGCCTTGCCCCGTGCTGCTTTTCCGTGCTCGATAAGTTCGCGCGTATCGAGACGTGAGTAGGTGTTGCCTTCCAGATGGCTTGATGCCCAAGACAAGTCGATTAGTAATCGATTCAGAATGGCACGACTGTATGTGCCTGCGGGTTCATTAACGTCAGCGGTTCTTCCCATCTTGTGCAATTGACGGCGAAGTGACTCTGACAAGTACCAAGTTTCATTGGGGCGGTAGGTGTCCAAAAAATCACGCTGGTAGCCCACCGGCTTGCGCGCTTCTAGAGGCTGGTCGATATAGGTAAGGATGTCCTGGCTGTCGGCAGACAGGGGAATAAAAGAAGGGAAGCTATCTACACCGGTGGCGAATACAGCGTCGCTGGGTTGGGCATCCATCCAAAAATAGCGACGAGCCCTGCCTTCCCCCAGCGCGGCAACTTGGCCGCTATCGATCAGCCTTGCGATCATACGCTGTGCGGTGCGCCTGGCAATATCAGGGTGCGCAGCCAGCAGTTCGGCTAGGGTCAATCCGCTCTCGGATGCCCGGATGCTGTTCAGTAGATCTGCTGTGGATAACATGGCCGTGTTGGCGCCGTTCAAAGTGGGCTTGGCGCAATTATGGCGCAGTTTTTCGAACTGCGCCACATGGCGGGGCACGATCCATGGCGATGGAAGGCAAGCGCCCAGCCATGATAGGGCGCCCATCCACACGCAATATGGCGCGGTTCTAGAAACTGCGCCAAGAGGCCCGCCCAACTTGGCTTGTGCGCCGAACAAAGCGTTCATGGACTCCTGCCAGTCCATTCGCAAGGAGACCAAGATGGAAGGCACACGATATCCAGCTTCCTGGCAATCTGGAGACCGTTCCGGCGGCCCTGCTGCGCGTACAGATCTTGCCGGATGGCATCCAGATCGGGCGATTCCGCTACGGCGATCGCTATCTTGCGCGGCCCGAGAGATCCTGTCCCAGGAGGTGGTGTCATGCGCTCCAGCCTCGGTAGCGGGCGGTGGCTGTCTACGAGCACTCAGCTGGGCGAGGGCGGGCTATCGTCGTTCAGGCGGCCGCGTAGTACATAGGGCAGGATGCCACCGTGGCGCAGGTAGTCCAGCTCGATGGGGGTATCCACGCACAGCCGCAGTGTGATCGGCAAGGCCTGGCCGTCAGGCCGTCGGATCGAGAGGAGAATATCCTGACGTGGCTGCAAGTCGCCTTCGAGGCCGAGGATGTCGAACTCTTCGTCGCCGACGATGCCCAGCGTGCCGGCATGCTCCTGATCTTTGAACTGGAGCGGCAGTATGCCCATGCCCACCAGGTTCGAACGATGGATGCGCTCGAAGCTTCGCGCCACGACAGCACGCACACCGAGCAGGCGTGGTCCTTTGGCCGCCCAGTCACGGCTGGATCCGGTGCCGTACTCCAGACCGGCAAAGATCAGCGTCGGTGTCTTGCGGGCCTGGTATTGCATCGCGGCAGCATGGATGGACATGCTTTCACCCCCGGGCTGCAAGCAGGTGATGCCGCCCTCGACCCGAGAGCCGTCAGCACGGGCCGCCAGCATCAGGTTGCGGATACGCACATTGGCGAAGGTGCCACGCATCATCACCTCGTGGTTGCCGCGGCGGGATCCGTAGCTGTTGAATTCGCTCTCGTCGACGGCGTGGCTGAGCAGGTATTGGCCGGCCGGTGAGTCGGGACTGATCGAGCCGGCAGGACTGATGTGGTCGGTGGTGAGCGAGTCGCCGAAGATGGCCAGCGCCCGTGCCGCGCGGATGTTTTGCAGGCCCCCTGGTGTCAGGGTGAGGTCGGCGAAGAAAGGGGGCTCGGCGATGTAGGTCGAGGGCAGCCAGCTATAGACCTGGCCGTGCTCCGAGGCAAGCTTATTCCAGAGGGGATGCTCACGGACAAAGTCGCTGTAGAGAGCGCGGTAGGTGTCCGCGTCGGTGGCTTGGGCGAGGGCGGCGGCAATCTCCTGACCACTCGGCCAGATGTCCTTGAGCATCACCGGCTGGCCCTGGGCATCGAGGCCCAGCGGCTCAGCTTTCAGGTCGATGTCTATACGTCCGGCCAGGGCGAAGGCGACCACCAGCGGCGGGCTCATCAGGAAGTTGGCCTTGATCGCGGGATGGATGCGGGCTTCGAAATTGCGGTTGCCCGACAGGACCGCCGCGCAGACAAGATCATGGCTGGCAATGGCCTCGGTGATCGTCGTGGCCAGGGGTCCGGCATTGCCGATGCAGGTGGTGCATCCATAAGCGACGACCGCGAAACCTAAGGCCTCCAGCTCGCCGAGCAGGCCGGCTCGAGCCAGGTAGGCGCTGACCACCCGCGAGCCCGGTGCCAGGGACGTCTTGACCCGGGGGTTGACCGACAGGCCCCGGGCGCGGGCTTTTTGCGCCAGCAGTCCGGCCGCCAGCATGAGTCCAGGATTGGAGGTGTTGGTGCAGGAGGTGATGGCCGCGATCAGCACATCGCCATGGCCGATATCGGCGTGAGGTTGAGCGATGGTCGCCCAAGGATAACGCTGCCGCAGTGTCTCGGCGGGGCGGCCATAGCCGTTCTGTTCGACCGGCAGGGAGAACAGCCGGGAGAAGGTTCGCCCCAGATCGGGCAGGTCGATATGGTCCTGGGGGCGCTTGGGACCAGCGACTCCGGGTTGCACAGCGGCCAGATCAAGATCGAGCACCTCGCTGTAGTCGATGTCGCCTTCCTGGGGCATGCCAAACAGGCCCTGTGCCTTGAAATAGGACTGGAAGGCATCGATCTCCTCCGCGCTGCGGCCGGTGGCGGCAAGGTACTTCACCGTCTCGTCGTCCACCGCGAAGTAGCCCATGGTGGCGCCGTACTCGGGCGCCATATTGGCCAGTGTGGCGCGATCCGGCACCGTCAGGGAGGCGGCGCCGGCGCCGAAGAACTCGACGAACTTGCCGACCACCTGCGCCTTGCGCAAACGTTCGGTCACGTGCAGCACCAGGTCGGTGGCGGTCACCCCTTCCGGCAGGCGGCCACGCAGATGGACGCCCAATACGTCCGGCGTCAGGATGATCAGCGGCTGGCCGAGCATGCCGGCTTCCGCCTCGATGCCGCCGACCCCCCAGCCGACCACCCCAAGTCCATTGATCATCGTCGTGTGGGAGTCGGTTCCGACCAGCGTGTCTGGATAAGTGATGCCGTCTTTTTGCAGGACGCCGCGGGCCAGGTGTTCAAGATTGACCTGGTGCACGATGCCTATGCCTGGCGGCACCACACGAAAGGTGTGGAAAGCCTGCATGCCCCACTTGATGAAGCGATAGCGTTCGGCGTTACGGCTGAATTCCAGTTTCATGTTGAGGTCGAGGGCATCGGCGACCTTGTAGTGGTCCACCTGCACCGAGTGGTCGACGACAAGATCCACAGGAAGCAGCGGCTCGATGATGCCTGGGTCGTGGCCGAAACGTACAGCGGCGCTACGCATGGCGGCAAGATCACAGAGCAGCGGTACGCCGGTAAAGTCCTGCAGCAGGATGCGTGCGACCAGCAAGGGAATTTCCGTGCTACGCGCCGCCGATGCCTGCCAGCCGGCCAGCTGGCGGACGTGCTCGGTGGTGACCCGATGGCCATCACAGTGGCGTAGCAGCGACTCGAGGATGATGCGCAGCGAAACCGGCAGACGCGAGATGCGGCCCAAGCCTGCGCTCTCCAGGGCCGCCAGGGCGTAGTAACGGCTCACGCGACCTGAGGCGAGCCGAAAGTCGCGCAAAGCTGCAAACGGATCATGGGCCATCCTGGCCTCTCCTGGGCAGGCGACAACAGGGGGCTGTCACCTTAAGGATGAGTATAGTCGCTGCTGCCGAGTACGCACGGCCGATCCATCGGCACCGGGCGGGCCGCCGAGCTATGCTGAAATTAGTACGATCCAGGAACGGGTCACACGGTCCACAGCGATAAGGGAGTACGCCATGATGAGCGACACGCGCCAGGAAGGGGACTCTTTCGGTCTCATCGCGGTACCGGCGGAGCGGCTTTGGGGCGCGCAGACGCAGCGCTCGCTGGATTACTTCGCCATTTCCTCGGAGCTGATGCCGGAGGAGATGATCCTGGCTCTGGCCATGGTCAAATCCGCCTGCGCACGGGTCAATGGCGATCTCGGCCTGCTGCCGGCCCAGACCGCAGCGGCCATCATCGAGGCGGCCGGGGAAGTACAGACGGGCCTGCACCGGCAGGAGTTTCCGCTCTCGTTGTGGCAGACCGGCTCGGGGACCCAGAGCCATATGAACATGAACGAGGTGCTCGCTAACCGTGCCTCTGAGCTGCTTGGTGCGGGGCGTGGTGCCGGGCGCTGTGTGCACGTCCATGATGAGGTCAACCTGGGCCAGTCCTCGAACGACATCTTTCCTACCGCTATGCACCTGGCCTGCGCCCTCGCTATCGACCGTAAGCTGCTACCAGCCTTGAACGGACTGCGTGCTACGCTGGCCGCCAAGTCGGCGGCTTACGCCGATATCGTCAAGATCGGCCGCACACATTTGCAGGATGCAACGCCGCTGACACTCGGTCAGGAACTCTCCGGCTACGTCGCCCAGCTCGACCAGGCGGCGGCCGCCATCCAGGGCATGCGCGCGTTTCTCTACCCGCTCGCGGTCGGTGGTACGGCCGTCGGTACCGGTCTCAATACCCACCCGGAATTCGCGGTACGCGTGGCGGCCGAACTGGCCCGCGGCAGCGGCCTGCCCTTCGTCGCGGCCAGCAACAAGTTTGCTGCCATGGCGAGCCATGACGCACTGGTGGCGGTCCATGGGTCGCTCAAGAGTCTGGCCGTCGCCCTCACCAAGATCGCCAATGACATCCGCTGGCTGGCCTCAGGCCCGCGCTGCGGACTGGCTGAAATCTCGATCCCGGAGAACGAACCCGGGAGTTCGATCATGCCGGGCAAGATCAATCCGACCCAGTGCGAGGCCCTGACCATGGCCTGCTGCCAGGTCATGGGCAACGACGTCGCCATCAGCATCGGCGGCGCTTCCGGACACTTTGAGCTCAATGTCTACAAACCGCTCATCGCCCACAACGTCCTGCAAAGCCTGCGCCTGCTCGCGGACAGCATGAGCAGCTTTGATGCCCATTGCGTGAGCGGCATCGAAGCCAGGCGGGAGCGCATCGCCGAATTGCTGGAGCGGTCCTTGATGCTGGTGACGGCCCTGGTTCCCCATATCGGCTACGATCGCGCCGCCGCGATCGTCAGGCGCGCACACCTTGAGGGCAGTACGCTGCGGGCCGCCGCCCTGGCATCGGGGCTGCTGTCGAGCGAGCAATATGATCGCTGGGTCAAGCCTGCGGAGATGGTCGACAACAGCGCCGGTGCGGGTCGCTGAGTCGCTCAGGCCGGATCGCGATGGATATCATCGCTGGCCGGTGCAGGCCGCTTAAATTGCGAACAGCATGGCAAAGCGCGTGCGCATACTGGTCAGGTCGCCTGCTCTGGGTTATGGTGTGAACAGGACAGGGTGATGGATGGCTGGCCGTGGCAGCGGAGCGCGAGTGGCATCTGGTACAGATCACAGATACGCATCTTTTTGCTGAGCAGGGCGGGCGCCTGCTGGGTCTCGATACGGACGCCAGCTTGCTGCGGGTCCTCGATCATGTGCGTCTGCACGATGCCGCGGCTGATCTGCTCCTCGCCACCGGCGATATCGCACAGGACGGCAGTCTGCCGGCCTACCAGCGCTTTCATGAACGGCTGACACAGCTGCGCAAGCCGGCCCTGTGCCTGAACGGCAACCATGATTTGCGCCAGCCTCTGGCACAGGTGACCGGCTGCCAAGCGGTCACCGGCTGCTGCGTCCGTCAGCTCGGCAACTGGAGCCTGATCATGCTCAACTCGGCGGTCGAGCACCAGGTGCATGGTTTTCTTGACGCCGAGCAGCTGAGCTTCCTGCAACAGGCCCTGGCGCAGGCCAGCGGGCATGTGCTGGTCGCCTTGCATCACCATCCGGTTCCGGTGGGGAGTCGCTGGCTGGATGAGCAGGTGGTCGAAAATGCGGCTGATTTCTGGAAGATCATCGACGGTTCACAGCGTGTGCGGGCGGTCATCTTTGGTCATGTTCACCAGGTTTTCGAAGCAGAACGTCGCGGCGTCAGGCTGATGTCAGCACCTTCGACCTGTGTCCAGTTTGCCGTCGGTAGTGAGGACTTTGCCGTCAGCACCGAGGCCCCGGGGTATCGCTGGCTGCGCCTGCAGCCTGATGGCCGCCTGCAAACCGGGGTGAGGCGGGTCGACAGCTTCACCTTCACCCCCGATCTGCGCGTGCGCGGCTATTGATCGATCAGCATCTGGTCGGCCTTCTGGAAACCCCGTGGCAGCAAGTGGCCGCGGCGTCCGCGTTCGCCGCAATAGTGCTCCAGATCCTGGCCTTTGAGGACGACATGACGGGCTCCGGCGATGATTTTCAGGCGAGCCTCGGCGGGGAGCAGCAGCATCGCCTGCAGTCGCTCGTCGGCGCCAAGGTTCATCAGTTTATTGCCCTTGCCCTTGCTCAGCTGTGGCAAGTCCTTGACGGCGATGATGAGCAGGCGTCCTTGGGAAGACAGCAAGGCCAGCCGGTCCTGCTCCCTGTCCTGGATGAGCAGGGGGGGCATCAGCGCCGCCTCGCCCAGGTTGATCAGGGCCTTGCCCTGGCGATGGCTGGTCTCAAAGTCCTCGATGCGGGTGATGAAACCGTAAGCGCGATCACCAGCGAGCAGGTACAGGCGCTGCGCATCGCCCATCACCAGCGCTTTGAAGACGGCGCCGGCGGGAGGGCTCAAACGGGTGGTCAAAGGTTCGCCCTGGCCGCGTGCTGAAGGCAGGCTGGCGGCATGGAGGCTGTAGCTGCGGCCGCTGCTGTCGAGGACGTGCAGGCGCTGCTGACTGCGTCCTTCGACCTGGGTCAAGAGAGCATCACCGGCACGGTAGGACAAGCTGGCAGCATCGACCTCATGGCCCTTGGCGGCACGTATCCAGCCATTGCTGGAGAGGATCACGGTGAGGGCTTCGTTGGGCAGCAGCTCGCTCTCGCTCATCGCCTGCGCCGGCGCGCGTTCGACCAGGGGCGAGCGCCGGGCATCGCCATAGGCTTCCATGTCGCGACGTAACTCGCTGATCAGGAGCTGCTTGAGCGCTTCGTAAGAACCGAGAACGTGCTCGAGCTGCTCGCGTTCTTGCGCCAGGGCTTCCTGTTCGGCCCTGATCCTCATCTCTTCCAGTCGCGCCAGGTGACGCAGCTTGAGCTCGAGTATGGCCTCAGCCTGCAGATCGCTGAGGCCAAAACGCTCCTGCAGGACGGGCTTGGGCTGTTCGTGTTCACGGATGATGGCGATGACTTCGTCGATGTTGAGAAAGGCGATCAACAGCCCGTCGAGGATATGCAAGCGCGCCATGACCTTGTCGAGGCGGAACTGCAGCCGCCGGGTCAGCGTACGCAGGCGGTACTGCAGCCACTCATTGAGCAGTTGCGGCAAGGCCTTGACCTGCGGTCGGCCATCGAGGCCGATCAGGTTGATGTTGACGCGATAGCTGGACTCAAGATCGGTGCTGGCACACAGGTGCGCCATCAGCGCATCGACATCGATGCGGTTAGAGCGCGGCACGATGACCAGCCGGGTGGGGTTCTCATGATCGGATTCATCGCGCAGATCGGCGACCATGGGCAGTTTTTTGGCCTGCATCTGCTCGGCGATCTGGGCGAGGACCTTGGCGCCCGAGACCTGATGCGGCAAGGCGGTGATGATGATGTCACCGTCCTCGCGCTCCCAGGTGGCGCGCATACGAAAACTGCCGCGACCGCTGGCGTACAGCGCGACGAGCTCATGCCGGGGGGTGATGATCTCGGCGCTGGTGGGCAGGTCGGGTGCGGGGATGATGGCGCACAGTTCATCGACGGAAAGGCCGGGATTTTCCAGCAAGGCGATGCAGGCGCTGGTGACTTCACGCAGATTATGCGGCGGAATGTCGGTGGCCATGCCGACGGCGATGCCGGTGCTGCCGTTGAGCAGGACGTTGGGCAGGCGTGCCGGCAGGGTCAGCGGTTCTTCCAGGGTCCCGTCAAAGTTGGGCCCCCATTCGACCGTGCCCTGTTCCAATTCCGCCAGCAGGATGTCGGCGTAGGGCGAGAGGCGCGATTCGGTATAGCGCATGGCCGCAAAGGATTTGGGGTCATCCGGTGAGCCCCAGTTGCCCTGACCGTCGATGAGCGGGTAGCGATAGCTGAAGGTCTGTGCCATCAGCACCATGGCTTCGTAGCAGGCGCTGTCACCATGCGGGTGGTATTTGCCGAGCACGTCGCCGACGGTGCGTGCCGATTTTTTGTGCTTGGCGCTGTTGCGCAGTCCCAGCTCGCTCATGGCGTAGACGATGCGCCGCTGCACCGGCTTGAGTCCGTCGCCGATATGGGGCAGAGCGCGATCGAGGATCACGTACATCGAGTAGTCGAGGTAGGCGCGTTCGGCGTAGGTGTGCAGGGGAAGCTGTTCAGTCATCGCATCTCTCGGTCAGGCCAGGGAGGCCAGATTGCCCTTGCTTTCTAGCCACTCCTTGCGGTCACCGGCCCGCTTTTTGGCGAGCAGCATGTCCATCAAGGCATGGGTGTCGGCCTCCGGATCGAGCACCAGTTGCACCAGCCGGCGGGTGTCCGGGTTCATCGTCGTTTCGCGCAGCTGCTGCGGACTCATTTCACCGAGGCCTTTGAAGCGGGTCACCTGGGGGCGGGCGCGCTTGTTCTCGGCGCGCAAACGGTCGAGCAGCCCCTCTTTCTCGGCTTCATCGAGCGCGTAGTAGACTTCCTTGCCCAGGTCGATGCGGAACAGCGGCGGCATGGCGACATAGACATGACCGGCATGGACCAGCTGGGGAAAGTGGCGAAAAAACAGGGCGCAGAGCAAGGTGGCGATATGCAGACCGTCCGAGTCGGCATCGGCGAGTATACAGACCTTGCCGTAGCGCAGGCCGGAAAGATCGGGATTGCCCGGGTCGACCCCGATAGCGACCGCGATGTCGTGCACCTCCTGCGAGCCGAGGACCTCCTCAGCGACGACTTCCCAGGTGTTGAGGATCTTGCCGCGTAGCGGCATGATCGCCTGGAAGGTGCGATCCCGCGCCTGTTTGGCGGAGCCCCCGGCGGAGTCCCCTTCGACGAGAAAAAGCTCGGTGCGATCGAGGTCACTGGCGCTGCAGTCGGCGAGTTTGCCGGGCAGTGCCGGCCCCTGGGTGACTTTCTTGCGCGCCACATGCTTGCTCGCGCGCAAGCGCTTTTGGGCGTGGCTGATGACCAGCTCGGCCAGCCTCTCGGCGACCTCGACATGGGTGTTCAGGTAGAGGGAGAAGGCGTCCTTGACCACGCCGCTGACAAAACTGGCCGATTCCCGTGAAGACAAGCGCTCTTTGGTCTGCCCGGCAAACTGTGGATCGCGCATTTTCAGCGATATGACGTAAGCCAGGCGCTCCCACAGATCCTCCGGCGCCAGCTTGATGCCGCGCGGCAGCAGCGAACGGAACTCACAGAACTCGCGCAGGGCCTCGAGCAGGCCGGTACGCAGGCCATTGACATGGGTGCCACCGAGTGTGGTGGGGATGAGGTTGACATAGGACTCGGTGAGCAGCTCACCGCCTTCGGGCAACCACATCAAGGCCCAGTCGACCGCTTCGCGCTCACCCTGGAAGCTGCCAAGGAAGGGGGTTTCAGGCAGGGTGATGGCGTCGCTGCAGGCGCTGACCAGGTAATCGCGCAGGCCGTCCTGATAATGCCAGGCGCTACGCTCACCGCTGTTTTCATCGAAGAACTGGATGTGCAGACCTGGGCACAGCACCGCTTTGGCCTTGAGGACATGCTTGAGCCGGCTGACTGAAAAGCGCGCCGAGTCGAAGTAGCGCTCATCCGGCCAGAAATGCACCGTGGTGCCGGTCTGCCGGCGTGGGCAGGTGCCGACCACCTGCAGGCTGCTGCTGACCTCGCCTCCAGCCAGATGCATTTCCCAGATCTGGCCGTCGCGGGCGATCTGCACGAGCAGGCGTTTGGACAGGGCGTTGACCACGGAAACACCGACGCCGTGCAGACCGCCTGAGAAGCTGTAGCTGTCGTGGGAGAATTTGCCGCCAGCATGCAGCCGGGTGAGGATCAGCTCCACCCCGGAGACGCCGTGATCGGGATGGATGTCGACAGGCATGCCGCGCCCATCGTCATGGACGCGCAGGGAGCCGTCGCTGAACAGATCGACGCTGATCTCGTGGGCGTAGCCGGCCAGGGCCTCGTCGACGGCGTTGTCGATCACTTCCTGGGCCAGATGGTTGGGGCGCTGGGTGTCGGTGTACATGCCGGGACGCTTGCGTACCGGATCCAGCCCGGAGAGAACTTCTATGGCTTGTGCATTGTATTCTTGGACGGCCATGGGCAAAGTCGACTCGTTGGCGAGCAAAGCGCAAGTCTGCCGTAAATCCGTGCAAGATTGAAGTACATTGCGCGATCGAGGTCGCATGGTACACTGTCGCCGGCGTATCCTTTGGGGTCATGGACAGGGTGATGACAGGCATGATGGGGTGGCGGCGCGCACTTTTGGCGCGGCCAGCGACACGGCGCAGGAGCCTGATCCTGGCGCTGATCATAGCCTTGCAGCTTTTTTTCAGTGGCTTGCACCATCATGCGCTGCTGGCACATGCCGATCATTGTATGTCCTGTGAGCTGGATGCCCAGATCGGCAGCGCCGCTTTGCCGGTCTTCGTCGCCCCTGTCCTGCTGGCCCTGCCGGCATTCGTACCGCTCATCCTGGCGCCCGTGGAGGCGCCGCGGCGCACCTGGCGTTTTCGCCTCGCCTGGTCAGCCGCACCTTGAAAATCCCGTCAGGGATGGGGTGTTCAGCTTAAGACAGGTGAGGGGTGCAGGATTATGTCCTTGTGGCGGCGTTGTGTGTCCATGGTGGGCGCGTGCGGTTTGTGTGGGGTGGCCTGGGCGGGTGATCCCGCAGCGGCCGATGCGCATTTGCAAGGTCAGGTCAGCGATGCGCTCGGCCAGGCGGTGGCCGGCGCCCGCGTCGATCTTGAGGATGCCCAGGGCCAGCATCAGGTGCTCTCCTGTGATGGGCAGGGACGTTTTCAGTTTGATCATCTGCGCCAGGGGCCTTATCGCCTGCAAGCGCAGCTGTCGCCTTATGGCGAGGCCGCCGTCGTGGTGCAGATCCGGCCAGGGATGACGCTGCGCCAGGAGCTGACGCTGGCCTCGTCGCAGGCTGTGCAGGTCAAGGCCCATGTCCGCCATGTCCGGCGGCGCCTGGGTCTGGCGGAGAGCACCGGGACCTCCGACTATGCTTTGTCGAGCAAGGCGATAGACGCTTTGCCGGCCGGCGAAAATACCGCCTTCAACCAGGTCTTGCTGCAGGCGCCAGGGGTTGTGCAGGACTCTTACGGCCAGGTGCATGTGCGCGGCGACCATGCCGACCTGCAGTATCGCATCGACGGTTTCATCCTGCCTTCGGCCCTGGCCGGCTTCGGCGCCTCCTTCGACACCCGCTTTGCCAGCAGCATCGATCTGCTCACCGGCACCCTGCCGGCGGCCTATGGCGAGCGCACCGCCGGGGTCGTCGATATACACACCCGTCCGGGTCCGTTTCAGTCGGGCGGCGAGGTCGGTGTCTACGCCGGCAGCAACCAGACCGAAAACCTGCACGGCGAGTGGATGGGCCATGAGGGTGCGCTCAATGCTTTCGTGACAGGCACCGTGCAGCGTAACAATCTCGGCATCGACAACCCCACAGCCTCGGTCAATGCCGTGCACGACCACACCCACCAGGGTGACGCACTCGCCTACGTCTCCTGGGATCTGTCACCCGGCAACAAGCTGGTGCTGATCGCCGGCAGCACCACACAGTACTTCCAGATCCCCAATGTACCTGGGCAGGCGACCGCCTATAGCTTGGCCGGGGTGCCGGCTTACAACGCGGCGGCGCTCAATGAGCAGCAGTACCAGCAGCTCAACTATGTCCTGCTCGGTCTGCAGGGCTGGGCGAATGGCTGGTCCTACCAGGCGGATTGGGTCAATCGCTATTCGGCGGTGAATTTTGCACCGGACGTCGCCGGCGACCTGATGTTCAATGGGATTTCCTCGGCGGTGCAGCAGAGCAGCTGGCTCAATGGCCTGCAGATGGATGCGCACCGTGCCTGGGGCGAGCACCATGTGCTGCAACTGGGGATGTACGCCACGGTGGAGTCCTTGAACAACCAGGCGCAGCTGATGCTGTTCCCGGCCAATGCCCAGGGCCAGCAGTCCAGCAATGTTCCCTATCCGGCCGGCAGCTATCAGGACAAGATGGCCTACTACAGCAGCGCCTACGTTCAGGATCGCTGGCAGCTGCAACCGACCTGGACGCTCAACTACGGCCTGCGTCTCGATGAGCTGCACGCTTATGCACAGGGGGGGCAGCTGAGTCCACGCATCAACGTCGTCCATCAGTTTGCGACGGACGCCAGCTGGCATGCCGGCTACGCGCGCTATTTTACGCCGCCGTCGACGGCGATGCTGAGCACCCAGGATCTCGCGGCGGTGACCGGCAGCACCAGCCAGCCGGATAATTTTCTGCAGGGGACGGTCAAGCCCGAGCGTGACGACAGCGTCGATATCGGCTGGCTGCTGCACCCCACCTCGATCTGGAGTCTGGGTCTGGACGCCTACGGCAAGCTGGCGCATGACCTGATCGACGAAGGCCAGTTTGGCGCGGCGATGCTCTATACCCCGTTCAACTACAGCCAGGGCAAGGTCTATGGGCTGGAGTGGAGCAACCAGTGGCATGTCGAGCACTGGGATGCCTATTTCAACGCGGCGCGGGCGACCGCCTTAGGGCGGCAGATCGAGTCCAGCCAATACACCTTCAGTGTCCCCGAGCTTGCTTATATTCAAAATCACTGGATCCATCTCGATCATGATCAGACACTGACGGCATCGGGGGGCATGAGCTACACCCGGGCGAGCCAAACCTGGGGCGTCGACATGCTCGCCGGCAGCGGCTTGCGGCGCGGTTTTGCCAATACCGCCAGCATGCCCGGCTACACCCAGTGGAATCTCAGCTGGGCCGAGAAACTGGGCCATGGTCTGGAGTGGCGCTTGAGTGTCATCAATGTCTTCGATCACGTCTATGAACTGCGTGACGGCAGCGGTGTCGGTGTCGGCGCCCCCCAGTTTGGCCCCCGTCGTGGCTATTTTGTAGCCGTCGATCAACATTTTTGAGGATGTGAACATCATGCCGTGGATCAATCAGGCCTGGCAGGCCTTGCAACTGGGTGGGCTGATCATTCTGCCTTTGTCGGTGCTGGCGGTGCTGGCGCTGGCGGTGATCGCCGACAAGATCTGGCTGTACCGGCGCCAGGCCTATCTGCCGGCGTCGCTGCGCGATCTCATCGAAAGCTGGTCCTTCGACTGGCAGGAGCTGGCACAGGCCAGCGCGCAGCTGTCCGCCCAGCATCATTTTCGGCAACTCTTCGAACTCGTCCTCAGTCTGCGCGAGCGGCCTTTGTGGTGGATCGAGTCGCGCGTCGCCGATCAGGCGCAATGGATGGAAAAAGATCTGGCCCGGCGTCTGTGGCTGCTCGAGACCGTGGTGACGGCGGCGCCTTTGATGGGCTTGCTGGGCACCATCCTCGGCATGATGCACGCATTTCGACTGATCGGCGGCCATGGTCTGGTCAATCCGACCGGGGTCACCGCCGGGGTCGCCGAGGCGCTCATCGCCACCGCTGTCGGCCTGTTCATCGCCCTGGTCTGCCTGTTTGCTTTCAACTACCTGTCACGCCAGCAGGCGGCCACGATGGATGAGGTGGAGCGGCTGTCGACACGCCTGATCGACCACATCCGTCTGGACCGGGAGGCCGCATGAAGCTGCGCCGGGTCCGCAGCCCGGGCAAGGGCAGAATAGAGATCATCCCGATGATCGATGTCATGTTCTTTTTGCTGGTGACTTTCATGCTGGCGTCCTTGTCCCTGCAAAACATCGACACCTTGGG
Organism: Pseudomonadota bacterium; assembly: GCA_021804565.1. Classification (GTDB taxonomy): domain Bacteria; phylum Pseudomonadota; class Gammaproteobacteria; order Pseudomonadales; family Moraxellaceae; genus JAJZHK01. The sequence goes on from JAJZHK010000025.1 coordinate 20,883, forward strand.
GATCCATATGCCGCAAGGTCAGGCCCAGGCCCTCAGCCACCAGGAGCCCTTGACGTTGAGCATAGACCGTCAGTCGCACCTTCGGCTTAACCGGCAAAGCGTCAGCCTCGACCAACTCGCCGCCAGCATCGCGCCACGTCTGCCCGCCGATCATACCCTGATCGTCGCTGCCGACAACGCCACGCCACAAGGCACCGTCGTGCAGGCCATGCTGCATGCGCGGGCGGCAGGTATCGAGCACTTCATGATTGCCGTCAGTCATGAGTGAACGTCGTTTTGCCTGCTTGCTGCTGGCGGCGGCCTTGATCTGGCCGCTGCTGCTGACCCTGCTCCTGCTCTTGATCACGCAAACCCCTACGCCCGCTGAGCCGAAAATGGTCAGTGCCGCTGTGCTGGTCCTGCCGCCGCCGGCGCCGCCGCCGCCCTCCCATCCGGCGCCGCGGCCCCGCGCCGTCGCGCCGCATCCGGCCTTGCCGGCGAAAGCGATGACACCGCCACCACCACGGCCACAGCCGCCGGCCCCAGCACCTGCAGCGCACCCGCCGGCGGTACCGGTGCCCACCCCACCGCCCACACCGCCGAGCAAGGCGCCGCAGGCGGTGTCTTTGGGGCGTGATGATAGCGGCGTCAAGGTGCTGCACCAGGAGGTCCCCGATGTCCCTGATGACCTCGCCGGATCGCCCTTGCAGGTGCAGGTGGCCCTGCGTTTCCTCGTCCACGCCGACGGCAGTTTCACGGTCAAGCTGCTCAAAAGCTGTGGTCAGCCTGAACTCGACGCCATCGCCCTGCAGGCGGCGCAGCGATGGCGCTTCGCCCCGGCGGTGGTCGGCGGTGTCGCCAGCGCAGCGCAGCTGGATGTCGTGATCCCCTTCGAGGTCGACTAGCGGCGCTCGGGCGGCCTTGCGTCGTCGGTGGTCTGCCGCTAGAATGGTCGGCCTTGTTGTGCCCGGCTCTGGCAAATTGGCCTCGGTGGGCCAAAAGAATGGCGATCTCGTGCCCGCAAGCCCTACGGCGACGCGGAGCAGCGAGCTCAAAACACCCCGTTCTTTCGGAGTTAAGATCATGCGCGCTGATATTCATCCCGCTTATGAAGAGGTCCAGGTGACCTGCTCGTGCGGTAATTCCTTCACCACCCGTTCGACCCTGTGCAAGGCCATCCATCTGGACGTCTGCTCGAAGTGCCATCCCTTCTACACCGGCACCCAGAAAGTGGTCGACACCGGTGGTCGTATCGAGAAGTTCAACCAGCGCTTTGCTGGCCGCTCCTTCCGCAAGAACTGATCGTTCTGGCGTCCGCTGGGGCTGTGTTCACGGCCCCAGACCTGCATCTCCCCCGGTGCGCAATATTAGTGCGTATTCACATCGTCAAGCTTGCCTGAAAGAAGTCGCTGCAGGACAATATCCTCCCTATTTAGAGATTTTAAGGAATCATCATGGAGGAAGTACGCCGCTGGAGCGCGCCCACACGAGGCCTGCACAGTCTGATGCTGTTGATGTTCATCGCCATGTACGTGCTCGCCGAACTGATGGACTGGACACACGGCGCCAGCAAAGGTGAAGTCGTCGAGATTCATAAATCCATCGGGGTGCTGATCTTTCTGCTGGCTTTCGTGCGCCTGGGCTGGAATGTCACGCATGCCGGCCCGCAGCCTATCGGGACCCCGCAGCAGGCCAAACTGGCCAAGGGTGTGCACCATCTGCTCTATCTGCTGATGATCCTCATGCCGATCACCGGTTATGTGATGAGCCAGTTGCACGGCAAGGCGGTCGATGTCTTCGGTCTGTGGACCCTGCCGACGCTGATCGCGCCCAACCCGGGACTCAAGGAATTGTCGGAGAACATCCACTCGGCGCTGGGCACCGTCATCCTCATCGTCGTCGGCGGCCATGCCGCAATGGCGCTCTACCATCACTTTATGCTCAAGGACGACACCCTGCGCCGCATGTTCAGGGGATGACCAGAACCACCCTGATGTCGCGGGGCAGGTCGCTGCTGTCACGGACGTAGCCGATGGCGTTGTGATCGTGCTCGATCTGGCTGATGACTGCCGCATCATCAGCCAGCGAGGGTGGCGGTGAGCCGGCGCTGGTAAAGACGATGCGCGCCCAGTAAGCGCGCATCTGCAGCGCCGATTTGTTCGCGACATTCGCATAGAAGTATTCACGCAGGCTGGCGTTGTCATAAGGATGCGCCGCACGGCCGTCAGGAAAACTGGCGATGTCATGCAGGAACAGGTGACGCACGTCGGCAGCGTTGAGCACGAGCAGCGGATTGCTGGCATGGATGATCACGTTCAAGGCCAGACAGCGGGTGACGCTGAGGAGCATCATGAGCTGGAGCGCGCGGCGCTGGACGTTTTTCAGCATGGACAGGCCCCCTAGAAGATGACGTCCAAGGCTGCACCGAGCAGCTGGACATGGGCGCTGTCATGAACAAACTGACTGCTGGCATTGATGAAGGGGCCTATGGCGTCTTCAGGCTTGATGAAATAGGTGTACTCCAGTTTCAGTGCGGCATTGGTTTTCAGGTCCCAGCGCAAGCCCAGCGACAGCGCATTGATGTTTTGCGCTTGCGCCAGCCCGGTGTCGACGCCATTGACGATAGCTGCCGCCGGACTGCTGCTGTTCAGCATCGGCAGATTGTAGCCGGTGGTGCTATGGATGTGGTCGTACTGGGTGTAGAGGGCGAGGTCTTGCCAGTGTCGTCCGAGATTGACGTAGCCCCCGTAGAGGCTCTGAATGAGCTGGCCCTGGGCATCGCGGCGGCCCAGCTCGCTTTGCAGCCACCAGGTCCCGTCGTCATAGGTGTAGCCGGCGCCGGCAAAACGGGCCTTGAGCCCATCGATGACCATGTTCGAGGCGATGGTCGCCGCACCGGGCACCCCGGCGCTGAGCAGCTGGCTGAGGCCCTGCTGGTATTGCCCAAGGACGGAGCCTGAGCCGCTGATGGTGACCTGGTTGTAAACCAGGCGCCAACTGTGGTTGCGCCAGTTGACGCCGATGTTGGCGCCGCCTTCGTGAAAGTGGTAGTGCACCACCCCCGCCGCATAGCTCAGCTTCAGGTCGCTTTGACCGCCGATGAGATTGATATGGTAGGTGGCGTCACCGGCGCGCAGATCGTAGCTGAGGTCGCCGCCGTTGATGTATTCGATGGGGTCGGTGACATAGATCACCGGCAGGTTGAGCATCATGCGGCTGTAGCCGATCTCGCGCGACTCGGACATGAGAAAGGTGTTGTTGCTGATGCGGCCGAAGCGCAGATGCAGATCGCTGCTCGGGCTGTAACGCAGATTGACCCATTCCGGGTAGGGGGCGAAGTCGTCGTGGCTGAGTTCGCGATCGACCACCTGAAAGGTCGCCTGCCACTGTTCGGAAATAGGGCTGACGGCCTGGACGCCGAACACCGAGGCCACCGCACCGCTACTCGCCGTGCTGCGCCCTACGCCTACGCCCTCCTCGGAGGCGTTGCGCCAGTCGGCACCGCGCTGGCCGTTATGTTCGTAGGCGAGGGTGGCAAAGCCGGAGAACTCGACGGGGACGTCGGCTTGCGCCGCGATGGTTTGCAGCCCCAGCAGGATCACGCCATAACGGATCATTTTCCTTTCCAATGCAACTCCTCCTCCCAAGATAGCATGTGTGGCACGGAAAACCACTGTCAGCCGAGATCCCCGTAGCGGTGCTGCAGGATGCTGAGGGCCACCAGCGGTGCGGTTTCGGTGCGCAGGATGCGCGGGCCCAGGCGCAGTCCGCGGTAAGCGTGCTCCTCGGCAAGACGCAGTTCAGCGGCACTGAAGCCGCCTTCCGGACCGACCAGCAATTCGATCTCGGCGTGCTCAGGCGGCGCTGCCAGAGCGTCATCAGCGCGAGGATCGAGGATGTAGCCGGGGCGGCTGTGCGTGCGCAGGTGCTCGGCCAGGCTGAGCGGAGCGCTGAGCGCGGGCAAGACGCTGCGGCCGCATTGCTCGCAGGCGCTGATGAGAATCTGTCGCCAATGCTGCAGCTTGCGTTCACGGCGGTCCTCCTCGCGCAGACGCACCTCACAGCGCTCGCTGCTGAGGAGGTGGATGGCATGGACGCCGAGCTCGGTGGCTTTTTGCAGGGCCCAGTCGAGACGGTCGCCTTTGCTCATGACCAGGGCCAGATGCAGGCGTAGCGGTGACTCTGCCAGGCCGGCCAGACGCTCGCTGACCCGTGCCTGCGCCCGTCGCTTTTCGAGGCTGTGCAGCTCGGCCCGATAGTCGCAGCCGTCGCCATTGAACAGCGTGATCTGGGCGCCAGGCTGCAGGCGCAGGACCTGCAGATGACGGATGACCTCGTCGCTGAGATCGATCGTTGAGCCCACGTGCAGGCTCTGTTGCAGATAAAAGCGCATGGGTCCTCTTAGGGTAAGGCGATGCTGGTGTCGGCACCGTCGCTGCGCTGGCCGGCGCAGGCGATGGCGACAGACGTTTCGAGGACGGCAAAGATGCGGTCGATATCATCATCTTCAACGATATAGGGCGGCATGATGTAGACGGTGTCGCCGATAGGCCGTACCAGGAGCTCACGCTCACGCGCCGCCCGGTGCAAGAGCAGACCCCGTCTTTGCCGCCAGTCGTAAGCTTTTTGCTCGGCATCGACCAGTTCAAAGGCGAGGATCATCCCGCATTGGCGCAGCTGGTGGACATGGGGTGAAGACGACAGCTGCTTGCCGTGGGCGGCCATACGGGCCGCCTGTCGCCGGTTGCGGGCGAGGATGTCCATGGAGCTGAACAGGTCCAGCGAGGCGAGGGCGGCGCGCGCCGCCAGGGCATTGCCGGTATAGCTGTGCGAGTGCAGGAAGCCTTTCAGGGTTTCGTAGCGGTCATAGAAAAGCTGGTAGATGGACTCCTGCACCATGACCACCGACATCGGCAGGTAGCCGGCGGTCAAGGCCTTGGACAGGCAGAGAAAGTCAGGGCTGATCTGGGCCTGCTCACAGGCGAAGAAGGTGCCGGTGCGGCCAAAGCCGACCGCGATCTCATCACAGATGAGGTGGACCTGGTGGCGGTCACAGGCAGCGCGCAGCAGTTGCAGGTAGACGGGATGGTACATGAGCATGCCTGCGGCGCCTTGTACCAGCGGTTCGATGATGACCGCAGCGAGCTCATCGGCGTGCTCGGCGAGGGCCTGCTCCATCCGCACGAAAGCCTGCCGGCAGTGGGCCTCCCACTGCGCCACCGGCAGACCGCGGCAGTCGGGGCCGTCGACGCGCAAGGAGGCTTGCAGCAAGGGCGCATAGGTCGACGAAAACAGGGGAATGTCGGTCACACCGAGGGCGCCCAGGGTCTCGCCATGGTAGGCATGGCGCAAGGACAAAAAGCGGTGCTTCTGTTCTCGCCCCTGGTTGCGCCAGGCGTGCTGGCTCATCTTCAGCGCCACTTCGACGGCGGCGGCGCCGTTGTCGGCGTAGAAGCAGCGCTGCAGTCCAGCTGGGGCGAGGGCGACCAGCCTTTCACTCAGTTCGACCAGGGGGGCATGGGTGAAGCCGGCGATCATGATGTGGCTGAGCTCATCGATCTGCGCCTTCAGGGCAGCGTTGATGTCAGGGTGGCCATGACCGAAGATATTGACCCACCAGGAGCTGATGGCATCGAGGTAGCGCCGCCCTTCAAAATCGTGCAGCCACAGCCCCTGCGCCGACCGGATGGGGATCAGCGGCAAGTGCTCATGGTCGTGCATCTGCGTGCAGGGATGCCAGACATGAGCGAGATCGCGCTGCATCCAGTCGGCGTTGCTCATCTCAGGACTCCATCAGGCCCAGGCGCAGGCACAGGCGATGGGTGGGTTCGTACTGGTTCATCGTGTAAAAGTGCAGGCTGGGCGCCCCCAGGGCGATCAGCTTCTCACACAGGCGTCCGACGAACTCTTCGCCGAGCTGGGCGATGGCCGAGGTGTCATCGCCGTAGGCGCTCAGCTGCTTTTTCAGCCAGCGCGGAATCTCCGCGCCACAGGCCTCGGAAAAACGCAGCAGATTGCTGAAATGGCTGATGGGCATGATGCCGGGGGTGATCGGGGTGCTGTAACCGCGCGCCCTGACCCGGTTGACAAAGTGCTCGTAGGCATCGATGTTGAAAAAGTACTGGGTGATGGCGGCGTCCGCACCGGCGTCGATCTTGGCCAGAAAATGGTCGATCCCTTGCTCATAGTTCTCGGCTTGCGGATGCTGCTCCGGGTAGGCGGCGACCTCGATCTGGAAATGCTCGCCATGCTCGGCGCGGATATAGCGCACGAGATCGACGGCGTAGGGCAGATCACCGAGGCCGACCTGCCCCGAGGGCAGATCGCCACGCAGCGCCACGATACGGCGCAGACCCTGGGCGCGATAGATCGCGAGGATCTCGCGCAGCCGTTCACGGCTGTCACCGATGCAGGACAGATGCGGGGCGATGTCGACGCCGTAGGCCTGCAAAGCCTGCACGGTCTGCAGTGTGCGCTCGCGGGTCGAGCCACCGGCACCATAGGTGACCGAGGCATAGGCCGGCTGCAGCCGCGCCAGCTGCTGGTGGACCAGCAGCAGCTTCTCGGCACCCGCAGCGCTTTTCGGCGGAAAGTACTCAAAAGAGACAGGTATGCTCATGCTGGCCTCAGTATTTGTAGTGCTCAGGCTTGTAGGGACCGTCGATGGCGACCCCCAGGTACTGGGCCTGCTCCTCGGTGAGCCGGGTGAGCACCCCGCCAAAGCCGGCCACCATCGCCGCTGCCACCTCTTCATCGAGCTTCTTCGGCAGCACTTCGACCTTGAGCAGGCGTTCCTGCATGGCCGGCGTGTGCCGTGCGTAAGCCTGTTCGTAGAGATACATCTGCGCCAGCACCTGATTGGCGAAGGAGCCATCCATGATGCGTGAGGGGTGGCCGGTGGCATTGCCCAGGTTGACCAGACGGCCTTCCGACAAGAGGATCAGGTAGTCCTCATCATGATCGTCCTGGTGACGGTGAACCTTGTGCACCTGCGGCTTCACTTCTTCCCAGCGCCAGTTCTCGCGCATATAGGCGGTGTCGATCTCGGTGTCAAAATGGCCGATATTGCAGACGACGGCACCGCACTTGAGGGCCCGCAGCATGGCCGCATCGCAGACACGGGTGTTGCCGGTGGTGGTCACCACCAGGTCGGTGCTGCCGAGCAGGGTGTGGTCGATGTCTTCCAGACGCCCGCTGTTGATGCCCTGGCGATAGGGCGACACCACTTCATAGCCGTCCATACAGGCCTGCATGGCGCAGATCGGATCGATTTCGCTGATGCGCACAATCATGCCTTCCTGACGCAGGGACTGCGCTGAGCCCTTGCCGACGTCGCCATAGCCGATGACCAGCGCCCGGCGTCCGGCGAGCAGCATGTCCGTAGCGCGCTTGATGGCATCGTTGAGCGAGTGGCGGCAGCCGTATTTGTTGTCATTCTTGCTCTTGGTCACCGAGTCGTTGACGTTGATCGCCGGCACCTTGAGCTCGCCGTCACGCAGCATCTGGTAGAGGCGGGCGACGCCGGTGGTGGTCTCTTCGGTGATGCCGTGGATGGCGCTCAGCATCTGCGGATAGCGTTCGTGCACCCGCTGGGTGAGGTCGCCGCCATCGTCGAGGATCATATTGGCCGACCACGGTTCGCCATTTTTGAGGATGGTCTGCTCGATGCACCACCAGAACTCTTCTTCGCTTTCACCTTTCCAGGCAAAGACCGGGATGCCGGCGGCGGCGATCGCCGCCGCCGCATGGTCCTGTGTCGAGAAGATGTTGCAGGACGACCAGCGTACCTCGGCCCCCAGTTCGATCAGGGTCTCGATCAGCACGGCGGTCTGTATGGTCATGTGGATGCACCCCATGATGCGTGCACCGGCCAGGGGTTTGCTGTCACGGTAACGCCGGCGCAGGCCCATCAGTGCCGGCATCTCGGTTTCGGCCAGACGTATTTCCTTGCGACCAAATTCAGCCAGGCGGATATCAGCCACTTTGTAATCATTGAATGCTACGGACATGTATGCCATCTCTCCTCGATTCAGGGCTTGGGCGTGCGGAAGGAGAGACACGCAGGGCTCGCCGACCGCATCGGTTCAGCGAGCGCCGTTGACGCTCTGCTGCAGTCGAGCAGAGCGGCCTGAGCCTGGCGGATGGGTTCCGTTGCAGCGCTCCTCAGGAAGAAGCTCATATTAACGATGAATGCGAGCGCTGGCTAGAGTGCCGCGCAAGCCGGTCGAGCTCATCCCGCCTCGGCGCTGACCGTCAGGGGCTGCGGGGTGGTGCTCAGGTGCTTGATCAGAACATTCTGCAAGTCCTGCAGCTTGAGCGGCTTGCCGAGGAAGTCATCCATGCCGGCCTCGATGCAGCGCTCACGCTCGCCCTCCATGATGTTGGCGGTGAGCGCCACGATGGGGATGGCGCGCGCCCGCGCCGCCAGTTTTTGCAGGCGGCGTATTTCCCGGGTGCTGGCAAAGCCATCCATGTCCGGCATCTGGCAGTCCATCAGGATGATGTCGTAAGGCGCCTGCAGGTAGAGCTTGACCGCTTCCAGACCATTGTGCGCGAGATCGACGCTGAGACCGAAACGTTCGAGCATCTTGGTGGCGACTTTCTGATTGACGAGATTGTCCTCGGCGAGCAGGGCGCGCAGGCCCGGGCGCAAGGCCAGACGTTGCGGCGTATGGCTGCTGGTCGGCGTCGCCACATCGATGTCGGGGGTCAGGATGGCCTGCATGGCATGGACCAGGGCATCCTGGCGCAAGGGCTTGGCGAGCACGCTGGTGAAGCCGGCTTCACGCAGTCGATGGGCGTTGGCGCGCTGATTGGGCGGGGTCATCAGCACCACTTTGCTGGCTCGCAAGAATTTGTCGGAGATGATGAAGCGTCCCAGGGTCAGGCCGTTGATGTCGTGCAGACCGTAGTCGACCAGTATCGCCTGCATGGCCAGACCGCGCTGGCGGGCGGCATTGAGCAGGCCGAGCGCCTGTCGCGCACTGGCCGCCTCCTGAACCAGCGCGCCGCGATGCGACAAAATCTCATGGATGACCTTGCGCTGCAAGGCGCTGGTATCGACGATGAGGATGCGCATGTCCTGCAGATCGCGTTCCCGCACCGGCTCCCCGCCCTGCAGCGGTAGGCTGAGCTCGATCCAGAAGGTCGAGCCCTGACCGAATTCACTGTTGACGCCGACCTGCCCGCCCATCATCTCGGCGAGGGCCTTGCAGATGGCCAGGCCGAGGCCGGTGCCGCCAAAACGGCGGGTCGTCGAAGCGTCGGCCTGGGTGAAGCGCTGAAAGAGGCTGCCGGCTTTCTCGGCGGCGATGCCGATGCCGCTGTCACTGACGCTGATGCGCAGGCGGGCTTTCTGGGCATCGACACGCAGCGCGCTGACATCGACCAGCACATGGCCGTTTTCGGTGAATTTAACGGCATTGCTCAGATAGTTGAGGATGATCTGCCGTATGCGCCCGGCATCACCGACGACCATACGTGGGCAGGCTGGATCATAGCGCAGCATCAGCTCCAGCTTCTTCTGCTGGACCTGCGGATTGAGCAACTCACAGACCTCTTCCAGCGCGCTGAGGAGGTCGAACGGCAGGGGTTCGATGGTCAGCTTGCCGGCTTCAATCTTGGAAAAGTCGAGAATATCGTTGATGATGGTCAGCAGACCCAGTCCCGACTGGTAGATGGTGCGCACGTAGTCGCGCTGTTCGGCACTCATCGGCGTCTCGCTGAGCAGCTGTGCCATGCCGAGTACGCCATTCATGGGCGTCCGGATCTCGTGCGACATGGTGGCGAGAAACTCTGATTTGGCCAGGGTGGCAGCTTCTGCCTGGTCGCGGGCCTTGATCAGCTCATGTTCGGCGGCTTTACGGCTGTTGATGTCGTTGAGGGTGCCGGTGGTGCCTATGGCCCAGCCGGCCTCATTGCGTTGCACCGAAATCCAGACGTCCATCCAGCGGACGATACCGTCGGCGGCCACGAAACGGATCTCACCACGTGCCGTGTCCATGTTCAGGTCACGCAGGGGGTTGAGCATGTCTTCGAGCTTGTCGACGTCTTCGCTATAAACGTGCTCGAGTGCCGAATGGCCAAGACTGGCCTCGACCCCGTAACCGGTCACGGTTTCCCAGGCCGGATTGAGGAAGGTCCAGTGCCCGCGCACATCGGTCTGAAAGATGACTTCACGTATGGCCTGAATGACCTGCCGGTATTGCGCCTCGGAGCGGAGGATTTGCTGGCTTTGCTGAAAAAGTCGCGTCGCTGACTGGTTGAGCGCATGGTTGAGCAGGCGGATCTCGCGTGTCGAGGTGTCGATATGGATCTGTGCCTGGCCCTGGTAGACGTCCAGCCCCTGGGCGAAATCGATCAGCTGGCGCAGCTGTCGCAAGGGACGGCCAAGCTGCAAAAAGAAGTACAAGGCGATGCTCGCCGACAGCAGCAAGGCGGTGCCGATTTGACCGCGCAAGGCGGCCAGAAAACTGGCTGACTCGCTGGCCGTGTCATAGATCAGCATGACCCAGCCATCGTCACCGTAGGATTGCCAGAGGATGAGGTCCTTGGCGCGTTTTTGCATATTGTAGCCGAGCAGGATGGGCGGACTGATATCGTGCTGCTGGTGCAGCAGGTAGGCGTGCTGGCCGTCGGGGTTGGCGGCGGCGGCCAGCACCCGGCCATGGTTGTCGGTGACGATGATGCGGCGTACCGGTGCGAACTCCGCCGTGCGCAGGCAGAGGTTGTTCAAGGTGCTGAGGTCGTCGTTGCTCATGGCCAGCGAGCTTGCCGTCACAAAGCTGCCGAGCACCAGATTGGCTTGCTGGGTGGCGCTGGCGTCATAGATGTCCGCCTGCTTGTCATAAACCAGCCAGCCGAAGACCAGCAGGGCGGCCAGGAGCGCGAGAAAACCGGTGACGGCAACCTGACGACCCAGCGAACGCGGCCACCACCAGCGCGGCAGGCGCCGCCACCAGGAGATACGAGAGTGTGGAGGATAGGTACTCATGGTCTTCAGTGTAGCAGTTGCGGATGGCCATCTTGTGCATAACCTGGCAAGTGGCGTTCGAGAAGCTGGACGAGGCTGTCCAGCGGCAAGGGTTTGCTGAGCACCTCATTCATGCCGGCAGCCAGGCAGCTGGAGCGCTCATCGCTGACCGTGTGTGCGGTCAAGGCGACGATGGGGACGTGCTGATAGGCGTCCAGCAAACGCAGGGCACGGGTGGTTTGACGGCCATCCATGCCGGGCATTTCACAGTCCATCAGGACGAGGTCGAACACCTGTTCCCGGGCCTGTGCCAGCGCCTGTTCGCCCTGCTCGACGCAGGTGCACTGGCAGCCCAGGCGCTCCAGGCTGCGCCGGCTGACCAGCAGATTGACGGGATTGTCATCGACCACCAGCACTTTCCAGCCGGCCTGCTGACGGGAACGCTGTAGCGCCAGCTGCTGCTGGCGCTGGTAGCCATGCAAAGCCGCCATGGTGATCATGCCCGGGGCTTGCAGGCTACGCCGCCATTGCAGGCTGTTGAGCAGGTGGATGAGGCGCAGTGGCTTGCGTAAAAAAGCCTGCGCACCGAGTTGTGCGGCTTCCTGCTCCAGCGTGTAGGACCAGCGCTCACTCAAGGCGAAGACCGGCGCCGAGAAGGGCTGACGACAGGCCTGGCGGCGCAGCAGATCGAGATCGATGAGCAGGACCTCACAGTTCCAGTGTTCGGCGGCGGCGCAGGAGCGGCCCTCAAGAACGCTGAAGTGCGCAGCGCGCAGCTGCCCGGCGAGGGTTTGTGGGCGCTCTTCGATGAGGCCGAGTACACACGGGCCCGGCTCAGGCAGGCTGGGTCTGGGCGTCGTGCTGGCCGCTTGCAGCTGCACGCCGAGACCGAACACGGAGCCCTGCTGAGGCACGCTGTGCACCCAGATGTCCCCCTGCATCAAGCGCGCCAGCGAGCGGCTGATGGTCAGGCCGAGGCCGCTACCACCGTACTGGCGATGGATGGCGGCATGGCCCTGGCTGAAGCTTTTGAACAGGCCCTGGATCTGCTGTTCACTCATGCCTATGCCGGTGTCCTCGACGGTGATCGAGAGTTTGACCCCCTCGGCGCCGATGCGCGTGGCGATGTCGAGGTGGATGTGACCGTGGGCGGTGAATTTCAGGGCGTTGCCGATCAGATTGAAGAGGATCTGGCGCAGGCGCTGGGCATCTCCGGCCAGCTGAAAACAGGTTTGTGGGGCAAAGTGCACACTGAGCTCGAGGCCCTTGCTGATCGCCTTAGGCGTCAGCAGCAGCAGGAGTTCGTCGATCAGGCGCTCGAGATCAAAGTCGCGCGTTTCCAGCTGCAGATGGCCGAGATCGATGCGCGCGGCGTCGAGAATATCGTTGATCAGGCTGGTCAGCAGTTCGCCGGACCGGGTGAGTGTGTCGAGGTAAGAGCGCTGTTCCGCGTCGAGAGGGCTTTGCTCGAGCAGTTGGGCCATGCCGAGCAGGGCATTGAGCGGGGTACGCAGCTCATGCGAGAGCATGGCGAAGGACTCCGCCTGGTGTTGCAAGGCCGCCTGGGTGCGCTCCTGGGCGGCCGGCTCGGCGGCGCTGCAGACGCACAGCTGCCAGCCGGCACCGGGGGTCTGATCAGGTTCGAGACGCAGGGTCAGGCGCCGCCTGCGCGCCGCAGGCAGCAGACTTTGCCAGCTACGGCCACGCAGGCTGCTGCCCAGGCCGAGCAGGCGGCGCACCGCGACAGAGTCGGCCAGCACCCGGCCTTGCGGGCTGAGAGGCAAGGCCGGCACATCCTTGCCGGTGGGTCGATCATCATGACGCGGCATGGCTTCATCCTTGTGCACGGTGGATTTGGGCCACCGGCCCGGTCAGTCAAACTTGTCGGTGACTCCCCCCAGTGAAGCACTGGAAGCCGTCGCAGCGTATTTGGCCAGCGCCCCGCGCCGATAACGTGGCGCCGGTCTTTGCCAGTTCTGTCGACGCTGCTCGAGTGTTTCATCATCGACGAGCAGCTCGATGCTGCGCTTTTGTGCATCGATGGTGATGCGATCGCCATTTTCCACCAGGGCGAGCAGGCCGCCCTCGAAGGCTTCGGGCGTGATATGACCGACGACAAAACCGTGCGATCCTCCTGAGAAGCGGCCGTCGGTGATCAAGGCGACGTCTTTGCCCAGACCCTTGCCCATGATCGCCGAAGTCGGCGACAGCATCTCGCGCATGCCCGGTCCGCCGCGCGGACCTTCAAAGCGGATGACGACGACGTCCCCGGCTTGCACTTCACCGTCTAAAATGCCGCTGAGCGCCAACTCCTCGCTGTCATAGACGCGAGCGACGCCGCTAAAGTGCAGGCCTTCCTTGCCGGTGATCTTGGCGACTGCACCGTCGCGGGCCAGATTGCCGCGCAGGATGACCAAGTGCGAGTCGGCTTTGACCGGGTCCTGGAAAGGCCGGATGATGTCCTGGCCGGCAGGGTAGTCGCCGACCTCGGCGAGATTCTCGGCCAGGGTTTTGCCGGTGACGGTCAGGCAGTCGCCGTGCAGCATGCCGGCATCGAGCATGCGCTTCATGAGCGGCTGGATACCACCGATGGCCACCAGTTCACTCATCATATAGCGTCCCGATGGGCGCAGGTCCGCCAGCACCGGCGTGATCTCGCCCAGGCGTACGAAGTCATCCAGGCTGAGCTCGACGTCGACGGCATGGGCCATGGCGAGCAGGTGCAGCACCGCATTGGTGGAGCCGGCCAGGGCGATGACCACCCGTATGGCGTTCTCAAAAGCCTTGCGGGTCATGATGTCACGCGGCTTGATGTCGCGTCGCAACAGTTCCAGCACCGCCGCACCGGCGCGGTGGCAGTCGCTGTGTTTGGCGGCCGAGATGGCGTCCTGGGCGCTGCTGCCGGGCAGCGACATGCCCAGGGCTTCGATCGCCGAGGCCATGGTGTTGGCGGTGTACATGCCGCCACAGGAGCCTGGACCGGGGATGGCCACTTCTTCGATCTGCGCGACCTGGATGGTATTGAGTTCGCCACGGGCATGCCGGCCGACGGCCTCAAAAACCGAGATGATGTCGGTGTGACCCTGACCCGGCTGTATGGTGCCGCCATAGACGAAGATCGAGGGACGATTCAGGCGGGCCATGCCGATGATGCAGCCGGGCATGTTCTTGTCGCAGCCACCGATGGCCACCAGGCCATCAAAACCTTCACAGCCGGCCACCGCTTCGATCGAGTCGGCGATGATCTCGCGTGACACCAGGGAGTACTTCATGCCCTCCGTGCCGTTGGCGATGCCGTCGGAGACGGTGATGGTGTTGAAGATGACCGCCTTGCCACCGGCTTCATTGGCACCTTGCTCGGCCTCCCGGGCGAGGACGTCGATATGCATATTGCAGGGTGTCAGCATCGCCCAGGTCGAGGCGATGCCGATTTGTGGTTTACGAAAATCTTCGGTACTGAAACCGACCGCACGCAGCATGGCGCGCCCAGGAGCGGCTTCGATGCCATCGACGACCTGAGAAGAATATTTGCGAAGATCCTCATTACTCATGTTGTACTGCCTTATTCAGAAGAAGCGTCATGGTTGTCGCTATTGTCGATCAAGTCCTGCCAGAGTTGCATCACGTCGTGGGGCAGATGGGCATCGACATACTCCGGACGGTGGATATGGTGCATGAGGTTACGCACCGAGTAGTACGGAGCATCGAGCTGCACCATATTGTCGACCCAGCGCGGAATCCATCCGCCCGGATCGGCGTAGCCGAGCAACTGTACATGGATGATACCACCGGGACGGGAGGTAAAGGTCCATTCCAGCTCTTCATTGACCATACGCACCAGGTGCGGCTGCTCAGGCAGGGCATAACGCTCTTCCCAGGTTTTGATGATGACCGCGTGGCGGGCGTCATCCCGGTAGGCCTTGCCATGGATGATGGTGTCGCGGTCGCTGACCCCATAAGGTGCCCGGTGCACGATATAGATCAGATACTCGGTGTCGGAGATGTGCTTGAGGACACGTGTCTCGCCACAGCGATAGATCCAGTCACAAAAATGGTCGAAGTCGGTGAAGACGGCACCGAGGGTCGGCGCCGCTGTTTTGATGTCGGCTTCGATGCGAAAGGACTTGAGCCGCTTGCCGGGATCCTGACGCAGATAGCTCTGCAGGTGGGCGGCATGGCGCGCCGGGGTCCAGCCACCGGCGATGATGGCGGCTTCCTGGTCGGCGCTGCTGTCGGCCCAGGTGCAGGGCAGGAGCAGGCTGAACAAGAGGAGCAGGCTGAGGCGCAGGGTGTTCGGTGTTGACATGGTGGGTTTTCCTTGTTGTGGTTGGTTGGGCGGCTATTCCTGCCGCCCTGTTTTTGAGCTGAATCGGGATCAGAGCATCTTGTCGAAGACCAGGGAGTTGCGCTGCAGGTTGTACAGGGCCTGCCGCGATGAGGGCAGGTCATCGACCGTGGCCGGGCCAAAGCCATGCTCGATGAACCAGTGCGCGGTACGTGTGGTGAGCACGAAGAGACGGCGCAAGCCTTTGATGGCCGCCCGTTTTTCGAGAAAGTCGAGGAGCTCGGTGCCGCGCGCCGATTTGCGGTAAAGCGGGTGGATGGCCAGGCAGGCGATCTCGCCACAGGCCACCTGGCCGTCATCGACCGGCAGCGGATAGAGGGCGCCGCAACCGACGATCATACCGTCGCGTTCGATGACGGCGAAGTGCTGGATCTCGTTCTCGAGCTTTTCCCGCGAGCGGCGGACCAGGATGCCTTCGTCCTCGAGGGGGCGTAAAAGCTCGAGCAGTCCGCCGATGTCTTCGATTTCGGCGCAGCGTATCTCTTCATAGGGGTCCTGGGTGATCAGTGTGCCGGCGCCATCGCGGGTGAACAACTCCTGCAGCAGCGCGCCGTCACGCCGGTAGCTGACGATATGGATGCGGCGCACCCCGCCGCGGCAGGCTGCGCGCGCGGCATTGAGGTAACGCAGCAACTCGTTGTCGAGCGGCCGGTCACGCAGGTAGCGGTCGACCTCATTGGGGATCATCTCGCGCAGCAGATGCGAGTCTTCCTCGATACCGTCAAACTCGGACAGGCAGATCAGCTTGTCGGCCTGGAGCGCTTCGGCGACATGCACGGCGACATCCTCGGCGAGCAGGTTGAACACCTCGCCGGTCGGCGAGTAGCCCATCGGACCGAGGATGACGATATGGCGGTTGACCAGCTGCTTTTGTATGGCCTCGACATCGACCGAACGCACTTCGCCGGTCAGCGCATAGTCAATGCCGTCACGTACGCCATAGGGGCGGGCGGTGACAAAATTGCCGGACACCGCGTCGATACGGGCTCCATACATGGGGGAGTTGGCCAGCCCCATGGACAGCAGGCCTTCGATCTGGATACGCACCGAACCCACCGCGTCGAGGACGCAGCGCAGGGACTCGCGGGTGGTCAGCCGCAGACCCTGGTGAAAGGGGGTGTGCAGGCCATTTTCTTCGAGGTTCTCGTCGATTTGCGGGCGTGCGCCATGGACCAGCACCAGGTGGATGCCGAGCGAGTGCAGCAAGGCGATATCGTGCACGATGTTTTTGAAACTCTCGTGCATGACCGCTTCGCCGCCGAAAAGGAGGACAAAGGTCTTGCCACGGTGAGCATTGATGTAAGGCGCAGAGTTACGGAACCAGTGGACGTACTGCTGGGTCATGGTCGCAGGCACGGCGATGTCATCGGTCACGGAAACGGCTCGTTCAGATCAAAAATTACCCTCCATTCTATGCTCTGTTGGCGCACTGCGAAAGTGCTGCCTCGCCAGGGCAGGGCCGTCACTCAAGTCAGACAGAAGTGACGGATCAGCTGGTGCAGGAGGTTTTGCATGGGCGCCAGTCGGGAGCGCTGCAGATATTCATTCGGCTGGTGCGCCACGTCGATATCACCGGGGCCGAGGATGACGGTGTCGAGGTCGAGGGCCTGCAAGAAAGGCGCTTCGGTCGCAAAGGCGGCGGCCCCGCGCGGCAAGCTGCTGAGCTGTTCGCAGACCTGCAGGATGGGGGCCTCGTCGCGGCAGCGAAAGGCCGGGGTGCCAGGATAGAGCGGATGCAGGTCCATGCCGACCTGGTGACGGTGGCTGACGGCGAGCAGGCGTGTCTCCAGCTCCTCGAGCAGAGCCGGCACCGGCATGTCCGGCAAGGGCCGCAGGTCAAACTGCAGGCAGCACTGGGCGCAGATACGGTTGGGATTGTCACCGCCGTGGATGCTGCCCAGATTGAGCGTCGGCACCGGGACGTGGAACAGGGGCTGCCGATAGCGGGCCTGGATCTCCTCACGAAAGCTGAGCAAGGTGGTGATGCACTCGTGCATGGCTTCCAGGGCGCTGTGGCCAAGATCCGGGTCGGAGGAGTGGCCGCTACGTCCTTGCAGGCGCAGCTCCTGCATGAGTATGCCCTTGTGCAGGGCGACCGGGCGCATGCCGGTCGGCTCGCCGATCAGCGCCTGACGCAGGCCTTGCACATCCTCGCGAGCGAGGGCCTGGGCCCCGCGCATCGAGCTTTCTTCATCACACGTCGCCAGGATCAGCAAGGGCGCACGCAGTGTCTGCAGAGGCAGCGTTGCCGCCGCTTGCAGCGCCAGGGCAAAAAAAGCCTTCATATCGGCGATGCCGAGGCCATAGAGGCGGCCCTGGTGCTCGGTGAGGGTCAAAGGGTCATAGATCCAGCCCTGGCGGTCGTAAGGGACGGTGTCGGTATGTCCGGCCAGAAGCAGCCCTTGTTCGCCATGGCCGATACGGGCGAGAAGATTGAACTTGCCCGGAGCGACTTCATCGAGCCGGCAGTGGAAGCCGAGATCCTCGCACCACTGCGCCAGGGTTTGCGTGATCGGCCGGTTGCTCATGTCCAGGTCAGGATCGACCGAGCTGACCGAGGCGAGGGCCACCAGCTCCCGCAGCTGCTGGTCCAGTGTCAGGCAGGACGGTTTCAAGTACGTCCCGTACGTCGCTGGTGCTGCTGCAACCACTCACGCAGTTCAGGTGGCGGCATGGCGCGTGCGTAGAGCCAGCCTTGGGCATCGGAGCAGCCCAGTTGCTGGAGAAAGTGGGCCTGCTCCTCGGTTTCAACCCCTTCGGCGACGGTCTCGACACCGAGGCGCTTGCTCATGCCGATAATGGTCTCGGCGAACAGTCCACCCTGGCCCTGTGCAATCTCGCGTACGAACATCTGGTCGACCTTGATGGTGTCAATCGGCAGGGCACGTAACTGGCCCATGGAGGAGTAGCCGGTGCCAAAATCGTCGATGGCTATCCTGACGCCGATTTCCTTGAGGGCATGGAAGCTGCGTTGCACCACCTTGGGCTCGTCCATGGCGATGCTTTCGGTGATTTCCAACTCCAGACGGTCCGCCGACAACCCTTCGGACTTGAGCACGTCGACCAGTTCGGCGACGTCGTGGACGAAGCTTTGCGTACGGAACTGCGGCATGCTGACATTGACCGCGACACGGCCGCTGAACAGCTGTTCCTGATCGAGCTGCATCAACATGTCCACCGAGCGTTCCATCACCCATTGGCCGATATCGATGATCAGGCCGGAGTCTTCCGCCAGGGGAATGAAGACATTGGGCGGGTGGACGAAGCCACCACGGTCATTGGGCCAGCGTATCAGCGCTTCCATACCACTGACGCGACCATCGTGGAGGTCGACCTGCGGCTGAAACCAGACGTCGAGCTTTTCTCCATCAAAGGCCAGGCGCAGATCGCGGATGATCTCAAGGTGACGATGGGTGTGCTCCTCCATCTCCGGGAGAAAGTACTCAAAGTGGGTGACCATGCTCTTTTTGGCACGGCTGAGGGCGATATTGGCGGATTTCAGCAGGCTGATTCCGTCGCCACCACCCTCGTCGAGCTGGCGCAGGCCGAGGGTGACCGATACCGGGATGTAGTTGTCGCCGACTTTGCAGGGGGTGTCAAAAAGGTGCATCAAGCTGTTGGGGTTGGCTTCATCTTCAGGGCCTATGACAGCGAAAACGTCGCCGCCGATACGGGCGATGTGGCTATGCTCAAGCCGGGTCGTCAGGCGCTGCGCCACGCTTTTCAGCAACTCATCGCCGAGCTCGTCGCCGAGCGCATCGTTGACCTCGGCAAAGTTGTTGAGATCGAGGAGGGCGAGCACGTCGTGCCGACCCGGGCTATAAGGGTGCTGGTCGAGGTGATTGATGAGATGCTGACGGTTCCACAGCGAGGTCAGATGGTCGTGAACTGCATTGAAGTTCAGGCGCTCAAACAAGGTGGCGGTCGCAAAAGCAGTGTTCAGGTTGGCGGCGAACAGGTGTATGGCCTGTCTCTCCACCGCAGAAGGCGGGGGATTGATGTGCAAAAGGACGATGGCGACGAGGAATTCACCGTAGATGTGTAGGACACAATCTTGCTGCTCGAAGATATTCTGTGCCAGCCTGAGGCAACGGCTCACCCGCTCGCCATCCTCGGGTGCCAGCGCTGCCCACGGTGCTCCCTCTAGTGCGGTAAACTTGCCCTGGCTGGCGAGAATGCTCAGGCTGCCCGGATCATCGCCTTGGTCATCGTCCTCAGAGGCCGCCGACTGGGCGGCGAAGAGGCCATCGACGGTGCGGCCGAGAATGTTTTCGAGCGAGCTCAGGCCTTGTTGGGACAGGCTTTGCAGGGTGTGTTGGCCATTGAGTTTGGCCGATTCACGGGCGATGCGCTCCATCAGCTCGGTGTTACGGCGATTGGTTTCGATCTGTTCATAGGAGCGCAGAGCCGCTGTCATGGCGGTCATCAGGCGTGCGTGGGTCAGCTCGGTTTTGGCGTGGTAGTCATTGATGTCGTACTCGGAAAAAACCTCGAGCTCGGGGGCATAACCCGGCTGTCCGGTGCGCAGGATGATACGGGTTTCGCGCATGTGCAGCTGTGAGCGGATGTGCGTGATCAAGCGCAGGCCGGCATCGGGTGTTTCCATGACCACATCCAGCCAGACGACGGCGAAGTCGCGATCGTTTTCCAGCAGACTGATGCTTTGCGCCAGCGAGAAGGTGTCGACGATTTCGATAGGACGTCCGAGCAAGCGGACATTCTGCAGGACCAGACGGGTGACCTGATGCACTTCCGGGTCGTCATCGACCACCAGCACACGCCAGGGGGCCAGCGCGAAGGCTTCATCGATGACGTCTTGATCGTCAAAGAGTAGGAGGTCGTCGTTGGACATGTTGATTTAGACTCAGGTTTTGCATCATTGTAGTCAATAAGGTTGGATTATACGAATCCAGCCTAGGGAAAAAGTCGACTACGTTGCCAGCTGCCGTCGCTCTGTGGCAGGTAGAGCAGACGATCATGCAGCCGGCTGGGTCGCCCCTGCCAGAACTCAAAGCGCTGGGCCTGGAGCACATAGCCGCCCCAGAACGGCGGGCGTGGCACGTGTAAAGGATAGCGCAGGCTGATCTGTGCGGCTTTGCTGACCAGTTCGCTGCGTGACTGCATCGGTGCGCTCTGCCGTGAAGCCCAGGCGCCGATGCGGCTGGCGTAGGGACGTGAGGCGAAATAGGTGTCGGATTCAGCCGCCTCCAGCTGCCGCACCTCGCCTTCGATACGTACCTGGCGCTCCAGCTCGGGCCAGAAGAAAGTCACCGCGGCATGGGTTTGCCCAGCCAGCTGCTCACCCTTGCGGCTTTCGTAGTTGCTGTAAAAGAGCAGACCGCGTTGGTCCACCCCTTTGCACAGCACCATGCGCGCACTCGGTCGCCCATGGCGGTCGACCGTTGCCAGATTCATCGCCGAGGGCTCCGGGACCTCGGCGGCGATGGCTTCTTCTAGCCACAGATGCAGTTGCTGCAAGGGGTCGCTCTGCGCCGAGCTC
>JAJZHK010000063.1 GCA_021804565.1 Pseudomonadota bacterium
TTTCAAGACTCAGGGTGTACGATCAGCACGCTTGTGTTCATACATCAACGCATCGCTACGGCGTAGCAAGTCGTCGAGATCGACCCTGCCCGCGGCATCTGCCGTCACCGCCACCACCCCCGCAGAGAACTCCAGCCGATAAGAACATCCCTGCGTCCACTCCTGCAGTCTTTGACGCACCGCCTCGAGCACCCTGTCCACCTGGTCGGGCGTGGCCTGCGCCAAAAGCGCAAGGAATTCGTCACCGCCTTGCCGGGCGATCACGTCACTGACACGCACCGAGGCCTGCAAGGCGCGGGCAAAGGCACAGAGAGCACGATCACCCTCGGCATGCCCGTAGCCGTCATTGACCGCCTTGAAATTGCGCAGGTCCATGTAAAGCAGGGACAGCGGCTGCTGATGGCGCCGACACAGTGCGATGCACGAACGCGCCTGCTTGAGAAAACCGCGGCGATTGGCAAGACCGGTCAAGTCGTCAATCAGCGCGCTATGCATGGCCTCCAGCTCCGCCGAGGCCATCTCAGCAAGATCCTTGAGGATGGCGACCTGATCTTCGCTGAAATGACGACTTTTCTGGTCGATGAGGCATAAAGTCCCCACCTTGTAACCGGCGACACGCAAAGGGCAACCGGCATAAAAGCGTATATGGGGTTCGCCGGTGACAAGCGGATTGTCCCAAAAGCGTTCGTCCTTGGTAGCGTCTTCAACGACAAACACGTCTTCACCGCCGATGGCGTGCCCACAAAAGGAGACGTTCCGGGGCGTTTCGCGCACCGCCAGACCGACCGAGGACTTGAACCATTGCCGATGCTCATCGACCAGGGAAACGAGCGCCACCGGAACCGAGAACAGACGGCCAGCCAGCCGGGTCAGCCGGTCAAAGCGCTCCTCCGGGGCACTGTCGAGCACACCGAGATCATGCAAAACAGCACAGCGCTCTTGTTCGTCCGCCGGTATCTTCGGACTGATCATGACCCTTCCTGCCTCATATCCAGTCATCCCAGTATAGAACAAAAGGATCCGATCAAGCCGCCTTAAGGCTCTTTGACCCCGATCACATGAGCCTGCTGAAACTTGCGCTCGCGAATGATGCGGTGCAGATTGCGCATGGTGTTGTAAGGCGCCTCCTGGAGGACGATATTGACCGCCCAGGCGGGCAAATGCCCTTCTGGATTGACATGACCTTCGGTGCTGACCTCGACCCAGCCATGCCCCAAGGGCCGAAAGGTCCAGTCTGAACGCAGTTGCTGGGTTCTGATAAAGTCGGGCCGTGGCGGATACAGCGCCGGATCACCGTCACGCGCCTCAAGATGGATACTGAGATCGGCGGGGTCCTGCCACCAGTGCCCCTGCATCAGGGTGTCACGGTTCGCCAAAGGCCAGGGCATATGCGTTTCCATCAACAGGACGTAGCTGTGCTTGGCCTCGTCGCGACGCAAAGCCAGCACCTTCTGGCAATGATCGATCCACTGCGGAGCGGCATCGACGTCGTAGAACAAGGCGAGCAGGGCCGACAAAGAGCTGCGCACGACGGTGCGTGCCCGAAAAGATTGTATCGGCGAATCGTGCTCAGCCGCTTTCCACACCTGCACGTGATGGCGATCTATGGCCAGATCCCAGTCTTCGGCGTTCACCGGGGTGACCAGCACCGCCAGCAACAGCATGACCATTTTCAGCATCATGACTGCGGCTCCCGAATGCCCTCAACGATCGCCTGTGCGTACTTGTGCCGATGCACCTGCCACGACAGATTGCGCAGGCTGCCGAAAGGCAGGTCAGTCACCACCAGATTGGTCGCCCAGTCCGGCACCACCCCGCCAGGCACACCAAAACCACTGAAGGTGACGTCCAGCCACTGCCCCGGCAAAGGCTTGATGATCCATTCATTGCGCATCTGCGGCATACGTACGCAGCCACGGCAGGCGCCCGCCCCACCCTCTTCGGCAGCACTGATGATACGGACGCTGCCCGCCGCATCCTGCTGCAGGAGGGTCGTCATAAAGACGTCCCGATCATGAAAGGGGAAGGGCACCGCCAGCACCAGATAGCTGTGCAGATGCAGCGCATCAGGACGACTGAGCACGGTCACCTGCCTGACCCGGTGCATCCAGGCCGGCAGGTGCTCGGTGTCCTCGATCAGCGCCACCAGCGCCGACAGGCGTGCCTGGACCCTGGTGTGCGCACGAAATTCGCGCACCTGTTGCCCGGGAACTTGGCGCACGTCCACGCGGATGTGTTGCACCGGATCATCGATCACCGTCGACCACGGCAGTTCATCCGCCCCACTCACGCGTATCATCCATGAAATGCAGAGTATCCAGACTATTTTTGTCTTTATTCTCATTACCAGCCCGTAAACACATGCACCGAAGGGCTATTATGCAGAAATCCACCGACAAAGCACGTGGCATATCGATGAAACAGCATAGCCATCGACCGGCTGGCCCTGGCGCCTGCAGACAAAGTCATTACGGTCAGTGACCTGAAGATCATCGGCGATGCAAACTGGCACGAGCGTTTCACAAAAAAACAGCAAAAACCCTGATGCCAGCCGTCAAGTTGTCAGCTTTCAAGGTAGTCGACAAGGTCGCTTACCTTTATCATGACGTCGCTTCGAATCGATCGGGACGCATCGGCAGAAGCGCTTCATCGCAGCACCAATAAAAAGGGACCCATGATGCACTCTTCCTCGAAAACCGCGTTTATGAACCGAACTTGGGGTGAATGGCTCTCCAGCCTCCCGATGTTCGCCCTCCTTATGCTGACCCTGGTCATAGGCACAGGCGAGATGGTACATGGCCAGCTCCTGCGCATGGGTGAGCGACTCTTTGGCAACCCCAGCGATGGGGTGCAGTACTTCATGCTGCGCGCTGATCCCAGCGTTCCGACGTGCAACCCGCATCCGGACATCAATGCCCTGGTCCAGCAACAAGCCGCGGGCAACACCGGTGGCGGCGGTGGCGATGATTTCGGTGGTCTTTTTGCCAATGCGCCGGTGGACCTGGCGGCGATCCGGGAGTCGGTGCAGAAATCGGTGCTGCTCTGCCAGCAACAGCACCTGATGCACGACAAGATCGTTCACTACATCACGCCCAGCCTGCGCGCCTATCGAGCCTTTGAGACCTCATTTTTCTGGCTCTTTCACTTTGGCATGGACAATCGCCCGTTGCTGCTGCTGCTGGTGGTTTTTGTCGCCTCGCTGACCACCACCTTGAGCCACCACCACATCAGCCTGCGACCGGCGCGCAGTGTCGCCGATTTCCGCACCCAGTCCCTCGCCATGACGATCGCCAATGCCTTGCTGGTGGTCGCCACCAGCAGCCATTTGTGGTCGGACATGCACTCTGGCGTCCCCATCGACAAACCCTGGATCTTCTGGATCTGGATCAGCATGTTCAGCCTGCTGACGCTGATCAGCGCCTACCAGGTCATCGCCGTGCCGGCGCGCGCCGAAACGGGCGGCTCCTGGGGCAAGGCGCTGCTGTCCATTCCTCTTTATGCCTTCATGGCCATCAATGGCAGCCTCTACTTCATGACCCATGGCGACCGCCCGGCGCTGTCCATCTACATGAACCAGATGCTCGACCTGTCCAACATCTTCCTCAATCTGGCGCTGTACATCTGGACCGGCATGCTGCTCAAGCAGACCCGGGTGGTCGATCTTTTCCTCGACATCCTGCGTCCCTGGAAGTTCTCCCCGGAGATGCTGACCTACATCATCCTGCTCGCCGCTGCGGTACCGACCGCCTACACCGGCGCCTCAGGGATCTTCGTCATCGCTGCCGGCCCGCTGATCTACCATGAGGTGCGTCATGCCGGCGGCAGCCGTCAGTTCGCCCTGGCCGCCACCGCCATGTCCGGCTCGCTGGGGGTCGTCTTGCGCCCCTGCCTGCTGGTCGTGCTCATCGCCGCCCTCAACAAGGAAGTGACCACCGCGCAGCTGTTCCACTGGGGCTTTTGGGTCTTCCTGCTGACCTCGACCTTGTTCTTCATCATCTCGCAGCTGCATCGCACGCGCCGCGTCCAAATCGAAAGGGCCAGCGTCGCCATCCCAGGCATGATACGCAACTGCGCACCGGTGGTGCCCTACATCATGATCATCGCGATGGTCGTGTTGGCTTATCGTTTCCTGCTCAACACCCCGCTCAATGAGTTCACCGCTCCGGTCATCATGCCTATCATCCTTTTGGTCCTGGTGGTTTTTGACAAGATACGGCGTCCCACCGCTGCCAACAGCGAACGCCGCAGTGAGCGTCGGACGGGCCTGGAAGAGTCGGTGCGTTACGCCACCAACGAAACCACCGGCCATATCGGCGCCCTGATCATGCTCATGTGCCTGTCCTTGTCCATGGGCGGCCTGGTCGAGCGTTCAGGCATCATGGATCTGGCCCCCACCCACTTCCCCAACATCTGGCTGGCGATGGCCTTTCTGGTGGTCACCAAGGTGATCGTCGGCATGGTCATGGACCCCTTCGGCGCGGTCATCCTGGTGTCGGGCACCCTGGCACCGATCGCCTACCACAACGGCATCAATCCGGTGCACTTCTGGATGATGGTGCTGGTCGCCTTTGAACTGGGCTACCTGCTACCTCCGGTCGCGCTCAATCAGCTGTTGACCCGCCAGGTCATCGGCGAAGATGAAATCGATAAAGCCGACCACGAAGTGCGACATCTGCGCTTTTTCCGCCGCTATGAGCGCTGGATCGTGCCGGTCATGGTCATGACCATAGGCCTGGCCATCGTCGCTTTCGCGCCGCTGTTCATGGTCGGCAAGTAGTTGCAGCAAGAGGCCTCCCTCCTGGGAGGCCTCGCCTTCAGCCGCGCCGCATGAAGCGTTCACGCGGTATCATGCGCACCAGATAAGCCAGCGCCATCAGGGCAAAGATGGTGGCCAGGCCCGCCGGCAGCCAGGTCATGGTGACCGGCAGCACGATCACATCGTGGGTAAGCACCGACGTCAGGCAGATCAAAGCCGCCACCACACCCAGCCACTGCCGACTGACCCAAGTGCCCGCCAAGAGCATCAACAGTCCCACAATGCCTACCACTTGCAGAAAGTTTGGCATGATCATTGTCATTTGCAGTCACCTCGCATCTCATTCGCTTTAGGATGAACAAGCTCCTGCTCAGGTGGACTTCAAGCCACAGATGTATCTCCGACATCTGCATGGATAATACACCATTGCAGGATTGTCAGGCAGTACATCGCCACAAAAGCGTGAACAGGAGCATAAAAGGCGTCTTTGTCCAACAATCAACGCCTAGAAAAAGAGTACACTTGTTCACTGACTGATGCAAGAGGCTGGTGAAACCGACCGGACAAACCCGCTGGACACAAAGAAAAGGCCCGCAGACAGACGCCTGCAGGCCTCAAGCCGCCCCTGGCAGGGGCACTGGCAGCTCAAAAGCTAGTGGACGCTCACCTTGATGCTGGTGTTGCCCATATTGACATTGACGAGAGCCACATCACCCATCGTCGGGCCGCCCGCGGCCGCACCCTGCACCTGTATGTTCTTGAAGACGATAGAGTCGATGTGACTGGGCACGGCCACCTGGATGTCACCATTGGCATCGATGGGCAAGCCGGTCGCCGCCGGACTGTTGCCGTTGTCGTAGACTGCGCCATTGACCGAAATATCAGCCTGCAAAGGCAACACGGTCTTGACGGCATTGATCGCCATGCTCACCGCATCGGCATGGCCTTGCGGCATCAAGGCCTGTCCCAGCTGCGCCAGCGATCCACCCTGCACCTGCCCTGCCGCCTGACCAGTCGCCACCGCCTGCTGCGTGCTCACCGCCGACGTCACCGCACCAGCTCCTCCTGCCCCGGCAACAGCGTCGGAGAGACTGGCGGAGATATTGAGGCCACCCTGACCGCTCACACTCTCCAGCCCAACATCATCGATGGCCTGCATGCCACCCATACGCATCTGCGCGGCGACGGCCACTTCGGGCGCCGCCATCGCCACCACCGGGGTCAGCGGCGCCGTCACCGCCGCGGCCATGGCGATGGCCAGACGATAGCGCTTCTGGCGCTTGAGGGCGCGCGTCAACTGCAGCTCAGTCAGCCAGCCCTGGGCCTGCAGCACCTCCCCCAAACGCATCTTGGTCGAAGCCTGGATGATCAAGGCCTGGTCCAACTGCGAGCGCGTGATCAGACCTTTCTCGATCAGCAGCTCACCCAAGCGTGAGCGTTCTATGGCAACTTCTTTCTTGAACATCAGCTTCATCCTCGACCGGAACCTGTTCCATAACTATGCGCCATTCCGTCAGCATTGCCAGCGACAGCTCTCCTGTTTTGAGAAAATTTGGTTATCAAGGACTGAACTTTCATAAGCAATTTCGGCCAAAGCCGCCGGGGCCCGGGATGGCGTCGCCTCCCGGAGAAATAATGGTTTTTTGACGTCAATTTTTAGACGGTGCGCATCGCTATGACGCTCCGGCACCGCATGCTAGAGTGGGTCATCATGTGTACACACGGTTCACCGCCTTTATGACCGCTCCATGGAGAAGCATCATGCTCCTGAGATCCAAGATCAGCCAGCTGCGCACCGCCTTAGACCAGTCCACCACGTACGCCCAATGGCAGGAACGCGCACAAGAACTGGACGCCATGACCGGCCTCGATCTCTGGCGCCTGGAGATGGAATCGGAAGACTATGACTACCGCCTGATCCGTGAACGCCTGCAGCAGCTGCGCACCTATCAACGCCAGGCCGACCTGAGTGACTTGGTACGCGCCTTGCGCGAGGGCCTGCACCACGACCTCGGCAATATGGGCAACCCTATGCTCTATGGCCGCTCACACGACGGCAGCAAGCGCCTCATCGAGGACTATATCGATCAGGTCTGTATCGCACTGGAGTACATCGCCCACCATGAAATCCCCAGCCTGCCCATCGACCAGAAAATGAAGTTCTTCCGCGAAACGGCGCAGAGCTTTGGCCAGCCGGCGCTGATGCTCTCCGGCGGGGCCACCCTGGGACTTTTTCATATCGGTGTCTGCAAAGCGCTGCAAGAACAGGATCTGCTGCCTGAGGTCATCTCCGGCTCCAGCGCCGGCTCCCTCATGGCTGCCATGATCGGCACCCATACCGACGCTGAATTACGCGAACTCTACGATGGCGAAGGCTTCTTCATGAACGCCTGGCGCTGGGACACATGGTACCGCGGCTTTTTGGGCGGCGGCTTTGCCGATCAGGCGCAGCTTGAACGATTTTTGCGCACCAACATCGGCGAATACGCCTTTGAAGACGCTTACGCGCGCACCGGACGTCATATCAATGTCACCGTCTCCCCCGTGACCATGCACCACAAACCGCGCCTGATGAACGAATTGACCTCCCCCTACTTGCTGGTCTGGAGTGCCGTCCTTGCCTCATGCGCCGTACCCCTGATCTTTCCGCCGGTAACGCTGACCACCCGTGACAGCGATGGCCACGAAACCCCCTACATGCCGGGCCAGCTGTGGGTCGACGGATCCGTCAAGTCAGACTTGCCACGCACCCGCCTCACCCATCTCTACGATGTCAATTTCTTCATCGCCGTCCAGGTCAACCCGCATATCGTGCCCTTCCTGGAGGACGATCGCAAACGTCTCGAGCGTGACCGCCTGATGTCCTGGCCGGCGCGCATCCTCCGCGAGGAGCTCAAGTTTCATGGCAGTGGCATCTTCAACTTCCTTCGCCACCAGATGAAACATGAGGCGACGCGCCAGTTGTTCGACCATGCCTACTCGATCATTTCCCAGCGCTACAACGGCGACGTCACCATCGCGCCACCGGGCTATAAACTGCACCATTACCGCCATATGCTGCGCAATCCCACCCTGGAAAGCTGGCGTCAGTTTTGTCTGGAGGGAGAGCGTGCCACTTGGCCGAAAATCGCCATGATACGCAGCCATATACGCATTGCGCGCACACTCAAGCGCTGTTTGCACGAACTGGAGAACAGCCGCCAGCGGCGCCTCGGCGACGTGGCGGACCTCAACAGCAAGCTGGGCCAGCACTGAGACGATGCTGGGTTCCCATGGCGGGCACGATCAGCTGCGTGACTGCGCCGCCTGCACCCGCTCGGACACCTTGGCTGCCAGATCGTCAGGCCGGAATTTGGCCAAAAAATCATTGGCACCCACTTTACGCACCAAAGCCTCGTTGAAGACCCCGGACAAGGAGGTGTGCAAGAGCACATAAAGACCGGCCAGGCGCGGGTCCTTGCGTATCTCCGAGGTCAGGGTATAGCCGTCCATCTCGGGCATCTCGATGTCAGAGATGATCAGAATATATTCTTTGGTGACGTCCTTACCCTGATCCGCCAGCTCACGCAAATGCCGGTAGGCCTGCATGCCGTCGCTGAGCTCACGGATATTGACACCGACCGATTGCAGGCAGCGCACGACCTGCTTGCGCGCCACCGAGGAGTCATCCACCACCAGCACATTGAGCTGCTGCTCCTGCGCCGCCTGCATGACCGCGTCACTGACCACCCCCGCCGACACCTCATGGCGCATCGGCGAGACTTCAGCCAGTATTTTCTCGACATCGATGATCTCCACCAGACGCCCGGCCACCTGGGTGACCGCGGTGAGATAGCTCTGCCGCCCACTGCCCTTGGGTGGCGGATGGATATCCTCCCAGTTGGTGTTGATGATGTTGTCGACCTGGCGCACCATAAAACCCTGAATATTCATATTGTATTCAGTGATGATGATGAAACAGTTGTCGATGTCTTCAACCGGCGCACCACCGACCGCCATGGACATGTCCATCACCGGTATGGTGCCGCCGCGGATGTGCGCCACACCGCGCACGACGCTGTGGCGCTTGGGCAAGGCGGTCAGCTTGGGGCAACGCAACACCTCACGCACCTTGAAGACATTGATGCCGTACTGTTGATCCCCCTGCAAGCGAAATAGCAGGAGCTCCAGACGATTCTGCCCCACCATCTGTGTCCGCTTGTCGACCGTATCAAGTATCCCGCTCATCGCCGCATCACCTTACGCTTCGCCATCCCGGAAACACGCTGGCCTCTGCTATCATGATCACATCGATCACCGCACAAGCAAGCTGGCCACCATGACCTTAGCAAGACCTTACAGGCCTCTCCAGGGACGGCATCCGTCCCTTGCCAAGATTCTAGGTCATGTTAGCCATATCTGCCGTATCTTCGTGCTGTTTTTTATGGTAGGGGCCTGCGCGGCCGACTGGCTGAGCGATATCAGTCAGGCAGCCCGTCAGCACGGTGATCTGCCGGCCGACGCCAGCATTGCGGTCAAGCTCATGGGCGATGCACCGGATCCGGCCGGCTGTCCGCAAGCCTGGCAACTGCAATTGCAAGGTGGCGAGCACTGGCAGGGACGCGTCAACCTGCAGCTGACCTGTCCAGGCAGTCCGCACCTGCGTTGGCTATCAGTGCTGATCGCCGTGCACGCACCGGTGGTGGTCATCCGCCAAACCGTGCGTCGCGGCGACAGCATCAGCGCCGCCAATCTCACCCGGGAGAACCGCGACATCACCTGGACCCACGCCTATTTCAGCGATCCGTCCCGTGTCATCGACGCCGTGGCCCGCCATGACCTGCTCATCGGCACGCTGGTGACGCCGGCCGATCTGTCACCGCCTTTGCTGGTCCGTCGCGGCGAACAGGTGCTGTTGCGCGCCGGCAACGAAGGCATCACCGTCACCGATGTCGGCACCGCCCTCAACGACGCCGCCCGCGGCGAGGCGGTACGGGTGCGGCACAGCCGCAGCGGCCGTGTCGTCGAAGGCATCGCCGTCGATCAGGACATCGTCGCCTTGCCGCTTTAAACATCCTTACTCGACAGGCCAGGCCAGGGCTTTATTGACCGCCACCCAAGCGTTCAGAGCCTGCTCCTGCGATTGCTCTTCCGCCAGTAGCGCCTGTTCATGCTGCAGATCACTGAGGATGCGCTGCTGCAGATCGATTTCACCGGCAGCAAAGGCATGCTGCGCATGCCTCGATGAACGGTCGGCGGCGGCCACCGCTGCCTGCTCCTGATCCCAGCTCAGCCGGGCCTGCTGCGCCGCGGCCAGATGCTGCTCGACATCGGCGAGGGCGGACAGAACGCTGTGTGCATAGGCATAAGCCTGCTCTTTTTGCTGGGCCTGAGCAAAATGAACCTCGGCCTGGATTTGACCTGCTGAGAAGATGCGCCAGTGCAGGAGGGGCATGAGATCGCTGGTTTGGCTGGCAGCGCTAAACCAGTTGCTGCCTTGCAGGGACTGATAGCCGATGGCCGCTCCGATCGAGATCTGTGGAAACCACTGCGCCTTGGCCGCACCGATATTGGCCGTAGCAGCGGCCAAGCGGCGCTCCGCCATCCGCACATCCGGCCGTCGCGCCAGCACAGCGGCGGCGGCATCGAGGGGTAGCGGCGGCAGGATGGGCAGCGGCTGGCGCTCTTGCAGCAGGTGCAAACCCCACTGCGGCGTCTGGCCGCACAACAGCGCGATGGCATACACCGAGCCTTGCCTGCTGGCCTGCAAGAGCGGCAGCTGTGCCGCCCATAGCTTTTCCTGCTGCTCGGCATCATCGAGGGCGCTGGCCGGCAACTCCCCCTGTGCCACCTGCCGGGCGATACTGCGGCGAGACTGCTGTGTCAGTGTCAGCGCCTGTTCGAGGGTTTGCAGCTGCGCTTGCTGAGCACGCAAGCTGAACACATTGCGCACCAGCTCAGCGACCAGACTCTTGCGCAGATCTTCGGCCGCGGCCACCTCAGCCTGCTG
>JAJZHK010000026.1 GCA_021804565.1 Pseudomonadota bacterium
CCACAACCTCACAAGGTACGCAGGTCAGACTCTCGGGTCTGAGTTTGATGGGCAGCAGTGCGGCCAACTACACCCTGACGCAGAGCAATATCAGTGGGGTTCTGGGGGCCTCGGTGAGCGATCTGTCGCTTCTTGAGCTTTCCACACCACAGGTGATGTTGGTCAGCGGACTGATCAATACGAATTACAGTGGCCAGCCCATCAGTCCCCAGGTGCTGACGCCCCTGGCCTTCCTGGATACACAAGGTCCGGCGGCGATCGGTGATGGTAGCTCCAATGATCAGCTGATCGCCGTGCTCAACAGCTTGCCGTCTACAGCTGCAGGAGCCTCCAGCACGCAGGCCGACGATGGGCAAGCGAGCAGCATCGAGCCTAGGTATGTCACCCGGCGGCGGACAGCGCCCAAAATCATCAATTTAGGCATGCGTCTGCCGGACGGAATGTGAGCTTAGGAGAGTGAGTGTGTCAGTGATAGTCCCTGCGGTAAAGTCCATGTCGCTACGAGGCGCGTGCTTGTTGATGGTCTGTGCCCAGTCCTGGGCCATGCCGGCCGTGCCTGGTGCTGGGGAAATATGGCAGGAGACAGTGCCGGCTGCCACACTGAACGCCCCTGCGCCGGAAGACAGGGTCTTGCCGGTGGCGCCGAGGAAGCCGCGCCGTGATGTCGATCAGGAGCAGACGTTTCCAGTCGCTCGTTTGCTCGTCACCGGCAATCATGAGATCACCAGCGCTGCGTTGCAGCCGCTACTGTCAGTGCCTGCAGGCCGTCAGATGAGTCTGTCAGATCTCTGGCAGGTGGCAGACAGGATCAGCGAATACTACCACCGTCATGGCTACCTTCTAGCGCGGGCCTATGTGCCCGCACAAGATGTGAGCTCTGGGCAGGTGACGATCGCTGTTCTGGAAGGCCGTTATGGTCAGGTGCGACTGGAAAATACCAGTCATGTGCGAACATCGGTCCTCAGCCGTTTCCTGGAACCCATAGGTCATGGTGGCGTGGTCTCCCAGGCGCATCTGCAAGAGCAGCTCTATCTGATGAACGATGTGCCCGGAGCTGCCGTGACCTCTGTTCTACAGCCGAGCCAGCAGGTCGGTGCATCTGACCTGCTCGTCAATGCCAATGCCACGCCCTGGGTCAGCGGCAGTGTGGGCGTCGATAACTGGGGCAATCGATACACCGGCGCCTGGCGTACCTACGCAGATATTGATGTCTACAGCCCCCTGCAGATGGGTGATCATTTCAGTGCCTATCTGATGGACACCCACTATGGCGATACCCAGTATGGCCGGGTTTCCTATGATCTGCCGGTCGATGGCCGGGGGACTCGTGTGGGCGTGGCCTATGGTGATCTTGCCTATGCTTTGGGTAAGAATTTCGCGGGTTTGCAGGCACACGGTACCGCCAGTAGCAGCAGTTTGTATCTGATGCAGTCTTTGCTACGTGGCCCGGATGACAATCTGAGCATGCAGGTGAGCTTCGACAACCGCTACCTCAACGATAACGCCGACGCAACGCATACGGCGGATAACAAGCATATCAATGCTTACAGTCTGGCTTTCAACGGTGACCATCGTGGTGATCAGGGTTCGATGAGCTCCTTCTCCGCGATATTGACCGGTGGACAGCTCTTTCTCGATGCCTTAAGCCGTCTTCAGGATCAGGCCGCCTACCAAACGCAGGGTGGTTATTTCAAAGCCTTGCTGAGTGCCAATACCCTGCAGGGCCTGCCTGATGGTCTGAGTTTCTATGGTGCGCTGAGTGCGCAGTTGGCCAACAAGAGTCTCGATCCTGCTGAAAAAATGCCTTTAGGTGGGCCTACGGGAGTCCGTGCCTATCCGCAGGGCGAGGCGCTGGTCGATCGCGGCGTGCTGGGAAGCGCAGAAATACGCTACGCCCTGAGCACGCGTGTGCAGACCAGTCTTTTTGCGGATATGGCCCAAGGCTACCAAAACCAGAATCCCCTGCCCAGCGACCCTGGCAATGTGCGCTCCCTGTCAGGTCTGGGCGTCGGCCTGCTGGCCAATCCGGGTCAGCAGATCAATATCAACACCTACTTGGCCTGGCGCACGGGACCGGCACCGACCTCAGCACCCGATCGCAAGCCCACGGTCTGGGTGCAGCTGAGCAAGTCGTTCTGAGTCGATGAGCGTTTTCGCTCGGGGGCAGAAGTTCAGGATGGAATCAATTCATCCACCGCCCGCAAGATGTCCTCGTTCGAGGCCGGCTTGCAGAGGTAGGCCTTGGCGCCTTGGCGCATGCCCCAGTAACGGTCGGAGTCCTGCGTCTTGCTGGTCAGCATGACCACCGGAATGTGCGCCGTGAGCTCGTCTTTTTTGAGCTCGCGGGTCGCTTGATAGCCATTGAGTACAGGCATGACCACATCCATGAAGATCAGCTCAGGACGGTGTTCGCGGGCTGCGACGATGGCCTTCTGACCATCTTCAGCCGTCCATACTTCATGGCCATGCTGGCGCAGCAGGTTCGCCATCATGGTCTGCTCGGTGGGTGAGTCTTCAACAATCAGTATACGCGCCATATTCGATCGTCCCCTTGATGCCACCTAGCCTAGCACAGCCTTAGGGGTCTTGCTCAATATCCTCGATCGATGCGCCCGCTGAGGTTTTGCGCCAGGTCCATGGCGTTATGATCGGACAGGCTGGCGACATAGTCGAGCACCCGCAAGCACGCCTGGTAAGGTGTCTGGGCCGGAATTTGCAGATGGGCATCGAGGATATCGAGCAGACGGCGATGGCGGAAGGTCAGCTCCTGATCGCCCAGTGCGGCCAGACTGGCTTCGATGAAGGAGTCCAGGAGACAGCCCAGGGTGGCATAAGCACCCAGCTCGATCTGGGCTTTGCGGGGGTTGGCAAAGATCCGTGTGCGTGCCATGTGTTTGGCCGCCTCTATGCCCTGGTGCAGGTGCTCGGCGCAGTATTGCAGCAGGGACCCCTGCAACTGTCCCTTGAGCAGGGCCTGCTCGTGCAGCACAAAGGTGTCGGCGATGGCTTGCACCAGCGCATTGAAAGCAGCACCGCGCAGCGCTGCGATCTTGCGTCGGGGGGTGCTGTCCGGCTCAAACAGCTCCGGCGGCAGCGGCTGATCGGGCAGCAGGCCGATGAACAGGGGCTCGACCAGTTCATAAGGCAAAATATTCATCTCGATCCCGTCTTCCAGATCGATGAGTGCATAACAGAGGTCATCGGCGGCCTCGACGAGGTAGGCCAGCGGATGCCGGCACCAGCGCCAGTCCCCCTGTTCGATGAGGCCAAGTTCACCGGCCAGCGTCGCCATGATCTCGCGCTCGCTTTGATAGCAGCCAAATTTGGGCATATTGGCGCGTAGCGCCTGCACCTGCCCGGTCCACGGGTATTTGATATAGGCGCCAAGGGTGGCGAAGGTCAGGCGCATCCCGCCACTGAAGGGATGGTGCTCGGTTTGTGTGAGCAGGCGCAGCCCTTGCGCATTGCCTTCAAAATTACAAAGATCATGCGCCTCATCCAGACGCATGCGGCCGAGCAGGGCGCGTCGATCAGGGTGTAAAAACCATTCGCGGATTGCGAACTCACCGGCGTGGCCAAAGGGCGGGTTGCCGATGTCGTGCGCCAGACAGGCGGACTGGATGATGGCGCCGATGTCGGTCGGGCTCAGGTGTGCAGGCAGTCTATCCTCAAGCCGTTCGCCGACCAGCTGGCCGAGGGTGCGACCGACGCAGCCCACCTCCAGGCTGTGGGTGAGCCGGGTGTGGATATGGTCGTTGCGGGCAAAGGGGTGCACCTGGGTTTTGCGATTGAGATGACGAAAAGCGCTGCTGAAGACGATACGGTCATGATCCTTGTGATAGGGACTGCGTGCCAGTTCCGGGCGGGCTTTGGCGCCCAGCCGTTTGGAACTGAGCAGGGATGTCCAGGACATCATGGTCATAAGAGCCTCGGGCAAGATGGATGGGGCGAGCTTAGCATGCCCGGAGCACTGAAAGATGACAGCCCGGGGCCTGCGATCACATTCACAGATTGCTCGCGACGGTCTCGCTTGTGGCGCAACAGTGACGTAGAATCGGACGCCTTGACAAGGAGGACAGACTCGATGCAAAAAAATTCTATGCGGTGGGTGGCGCGGGCTCTCTTGGTGATGTTGAGTGTGGTCTGGATGCCAGTCCGCGCCGATGTCGTCGCTAGTGAGCAGATTGTGCAGGGGCAGCTCAGCCCACAGTCAGCCGAGGAAAGGGCCGCTGTCGGCCGGTTTTTGGCACGTGCCGATGTCCAGTCGCACCTGCAGGCCATGGGGGTCGATCCCCAGGATGCTGCGCAGCGTGTGCAGGCCTTGAGTGATGAAGAAGTGCATCAGCTCTACGGTCATGTGCAGTCGGTGCCGGCGGGCGGCATGGATATCATCGGTACCCTGGTGTTCATTTTCGTACTCCTGCTGGTGACTGATATCCTCGGCCTGACCAAGGTCTTTCCCTTCACGCGCTCTATACGGCGCTGATGCGCTACCTCGTCGTGCTGGGGTTGGCTGTGCTGCTGGCAGCCTGCCAACCTCCGCAGACCTGGGCCCTGCGTCAGCGGGCCGATGCGCGTCTCAGCCGCACGACGACCTTGCACCTGCCTTATATCGTGACCCCGGGTGATGAGCTTTGCGGTGCGGCTTCTCTGGCTACTTTGTTGAGCTTCGCCGGCCGACCCGTCGACGAGAAGACGCTGGCGGCAGCGACATACACCCCCGGGCGTCACGGCGCCCTGAGCGTCGAGATGCTGGCCGCCGCCCGGCGCCAGGGTCTGCTGGCTCTTCAGCTGCAGCCGGAGATGGCCGATCTGCTCGATCAGCTGCAAGCCGGACGTCCGGTCCTGGTGCTTGAAAATCGGGCCTTGAGCTTCTGGCCACGTTACCACTATGCGGTCATCAGTGCCTGGGACGCCCGGCAACGGGAGTGGGTCTTGCACTCGGGCGCGCCCCATCCTGAACGTTTGCCCATGCCGGTTTTTGAGCGCATCTGGATGCGCGCCGGTGGTTTCGCCATGGTGGTGATCGATCCTTATCACCTGCCCCCAGACCTGCCGCTAGAGCAGTTGCTGCGCGCGGCCACCGACCTGGAGCGGGTCCAGCCGGCAGCGGCCCTGGCCGCCTATGAACAGCTGGCACTGAGAGCGCCGGCGGATGCACGTCTGCCCCTGCTGGCCGGCAACGCCCTGCGTGAGCTGGGTCGCCTCAAGGCTGCGGAGCGCTCTTATCGGGCGTCGCTGGCCCTCCAGACGAGCTGGCAGGCCATGAATAATCTGGCGGATTTGCTGCAGGCGCTGGGGCGCCATCCTGAGGCCCTGGTGTGGGCGCAGAAGGCGGCAGCGATGGCACCGCAATCCGTGGCCACACAGACCCTGCATCATCTTTTGCGCGAGGATGCGGCAGCACAGGCGCACTGAGAGGCAAGGCATCACGATGTGCCGGGTGACGGCGAGGGCTGTGCAATCGCCGCTGCCGCAGTGCATTATGCTGCAGCAGCGAAGGCTGCAGAGGCGCATAGTGATGGATGGCCTTGTCCATCTCTGGTAGCACCATGCCCAGGCTGACGAGGACCAGGGCGATGCCGACCATCAGGGCCACTTCCTGCCCCCCCAAGCTCAGCCGGCAGCTGCGATAGTAGGTGTAACGGATCAGGGAAAGCAGACCGGCGCCGAGCAGGACCCCACCCAGCATTTCACTAAAGCTGCTGCGCCCCAGATAGAGGCTGGCGACCAGAGTCAGCAGGATCAGGCTGAGGACGATGGATAAAGGGAGAACACGCTGGGCGTGTGACAGTGAGCGGGCGATGACGACACCGATAAAGCCCCAGATGAGGACCGTCGACAAGGCTTCCATGCTGGGAAAGTTGCCGGCGTGGTGGCCGAGCACAAGCGGTAGTGCCCACAGACCGAGGAGACCGACCATAAAACTGATCAGCGCCGTGCCATAAGCGGCTCTGCCCATGAAATAAAAAATCAGGCAGCCCCCCAGGGCCAGCATGGTTTTGTGATAGCCGAGCACCGCCAGGGCGACAAAGAGGTAGTCCATGAAGGGCTGGCGCAAGGCCAAAAGCTGCTGGCTGACCAGGGTGTCGAGGTGGTGGACCGGATAACTGCCCAGATCGTGATAGAGCAGCAGATAACAGACCAGGGTGCTCAGAGCGATCATCAATGCTCCCAGCTGATGGTGGGGCGCGTGGTCGATCAGTGACCATCGGTGCATGGGCAGCTTTTGGGTGAGCCTTTGCAGCAGGGGTTCACCGATGTCATGCAGGAGTAGAAATAGGCGGATGAGGATGACGATGGTCAGGATCAGGCCGAGCAAAAACCACATCTGCGGCCGCCCGGGCATGAGCGGATCGTCGAAAGCCGAGCCGAGAAGGTAGCCGGGCAGGATATGTACCGGGGCCCAGACCAGCGCCGAGATGATGTTCATGGCGGTGAATCGCCAGCCTGGCATGTTGAGGATGCCGGCGCACAAGGGCACAAAAGTGCGCAGGGGTCCGACGAAGCGACCGATGATGATGCTGGTGCCACCGTGCCGGCGGAAGAAGTCTTCACCTTGCTGCAGCCATTGAGGGTGCGTGCGGAACGGCCAGACATCTTCGATGCCGTGTTGAAAAAACTTGCCCAGCCAGAAGCTGATGCCGTCGCCCAGCAAGGCGCCGGCGATACCCGAGAAGAAGATGGTGGCAAAATCGAGGCCGGCTCGGCCAGCGATGAGGCTGAGGCCAAAGAGCAGCGGGATGCCCGGGACGATGATGCCAACGACAGCCAGGGCTTCCAGGCACGCCGACAGAAAGATGAAGATAGGCACCCATCCGGCGTGGACATTCAACCAGGTATAAAGTGCATTCCAGCCCTGCAAGCGCAAGCTCCTCCTATGACAGGGTGGCAGTGTATCACGCCAGCGTCCGCGCTACGTGCTTGTCCTGGACGGCCAGGGCTGTCGCAGCTCGCCAGCCGGAGGGTGGTCCCGCCCTCCAGCGTCAGCCCTCAAGCTCCAGGCACGGTCATGCTTCGGGCCTGCCTTGCTTGATCGCGTTCTCCCGTCGTAGGGGGTGATGCTATTCACCGCGACTTGGCTTTTTTGAGCTGTTCGTCGGCATGGTAGGAGGACCTGACCATAGGGCCGGCGGCCACATGACTGAAGCCCATCGCCGCGCCAGCCTCAGCATAGCGGGTGAATTCCTCAGGATGGACGAAGCGGCTGACCGGCAGATGCTGCTTGGACGGTTGCAGGTACTGTCCCAAGGTCAAAAGCTCGACACCATGGTTACGCAGATCCTGCATGACGGCGAGCACCTCGGGTTCTTCTTCGCCGAGACCGAGCATCAGCCCGCACTTGGTGGGGATGCCCGGGTAGCGCTCTTTGAAGCGGCGCAGGAGGCTCAGCGAATGCTGGTAGTCTGAGCCGGGGCGTACCGCAGCATAGAGTCGGGGCACGGTTTCGATATTGTGGTTGAAAACGTCGGGCAAGCCATCCGCCATGGCGTCGAGCGCAGCGTCCATGCGACCGCGGTAGTCCGGAACGAGCACTTCGATGCGCAAGTCGGCGGCGTTCGCGCGCAGGGCGCGTACACAGGCGCTGAAGTGGCTGGAGCCCCCATCGAGCAGGTCATCGCGGTCGACCGAGGTGATGACCACATAGCTCAGGCCCAAACCCTGTACGGTCGCGGCCAGGCGCTGCGGTTCATCGGCATCGAGCGGCAGCGGGCGGCCATGCGCCACATCGCAGAAAGGGCAGCGGCGGGTGCAGATGTCGCCCATGATCATGAAGGTGGCGGTGCCGTGACCAAAGCACTCGGGCAGGTTGGGGCAGGCTGCCTCTTCGCAGACGGTGTGCAGCTTTTGTGCCCGCAAGGTGTCTTTGATGCGCTGGATCTCTCCGGGTTGCTGGACCTTGACCCGTATCCAGTCCGGTTTGCGCGGCAGTTCGGTCGTGGCGATCACTTTGACCGGAATACGGGCCACTTTTTCGGCACCGCGCTTTTTTTCACCGGCGACGACGCTGGGGCTGCGGGGCGGCAAGGATTCGCTCATGAGGGGATGTCCGCACAGGGGAGTGGTGGATTATAGCAAAGAGCCTTTTCAAAATGGTGCTGCAGTCTGTCCAGCGCTTCATCCATCAGCACCGCGCTGTCCTGGCGCCGGGTTTCGATCTGCAGGCTGGTCATGGCCAGGCCTGACATGCCACAGGGATCGATGCCCTGCCAGGGCTGCATGTCCATGGCGACGTTGAGTGCCAGGCCATGGTAGCTGCAGCCCTGTCTGATGCGCAGGCCCAGGGAGGCGATCTTGCGTCCCTGCACATAGATGCCGGGTGCATGCGCTCGCCTTTCTCCGTGCACGGCGAAGTCGTTCAGGGTGGCGATCAGGACGTCTTCAAGGAGATCGACCAGCTGGCGGACATGCAGCTTGCGCCGACGCAGATCGAGCAGGGGGTAAGCCACCCACTGACCGGGTGCGTGGTAGGTGACTTGGCCACCGCGGTCGGTGGCCACCAGGGGGATTGCCCCGACATGGTGCACATGCTCCGGGCGCCCGGCCTGGCCCAGGGTGAACACCGCCTCATGCTGCAGCAGCCACAGCTCATCCTCGGTATCCGCCTGACGTGTCGTGGTGAACTGGCGCATGCGTTCCCAGGTGCGCGTGAAGTCGACCTGACCGAGGTGGCGTATGCGCAGCTCGTTCACAGCACCAGCTTGATCTGCGGGCAGGCGGCGAGCTCAGCGTAGAGTTGATCACGCTGTGCCTCGCTGCGGAGGATGAACGTGGCGCTGACCGAGACGTACTTGCCGCCGGCCGAGTGGCGGCAGCTCAGTGTCGCGGCGTCAAAGTCATCGATATGACGGCTTAAAATCCCCGCGACGATGGTCTGCATGGGATGGGCGCTGTCACCGATCACCTTGAGCGGGTAGTTCATGGGATAGACCCAGACACCTGCCCGCGCCTGCTCGCAAAAACTGCCTGAGGACATCAGGTCTTAGCCCTTGGCACGGCCACGGAATTCGCCGGTACGGGTGTCGATTTCTATTTTTTCACCGGTTTCGATGAAGGCGGCTACCTGCAGTTCGTAGCCGTTGGGCAGGCGTGCCGACTTGGTCACCTTGCCCGAGGTGTCACCCTTGGCGGCAGGTTCGGTATAAGCGATTTCACGAACGATGATGACCGGCATTTCCACCGAGATGGCCTTGCCATCGTAGAGCACGACTTCCACGGTTTCCTGCATGCCGTCTTCGATGTAGTTGGCGGCGTCACCGAGGTTTTCTTTCTCGACTTCGTATTGATTGAACTCGGCATCCATGAAGACGTAGAGCGGGTCGGCGAAATAGGAGTAGGTGACTTCCTTTTTCTCGAGAATGATCTGCTCGAATTTTTCATCGGCCTTGTAGACCGTTTCCTGGCCCTGGGCGGTGAGCAGATTCTTCATCTTCATCTTGACGACGGCGGAGTTGCGGCCGGACTTGTTGTACTCGGCCTTGAGCACGACCATGGGTTGACCACCCACCATGATGACGTTGCCGGCGCGGATTTCCTGTGCGGTTTTCATGACTGTACCTGGCTGAATAAGGGGCGGCCCATTGTAATGAAAGCCGCGATATCTCGCCAGCGTCAGGCGTCGTCTGTCTGGCGCAGCAGCTGGCTGACCAGATCTTCCTGGGCGGCCAGCTGCTCACGCCAGTGCTGGCAGCTGGCGGCTATGGCCGGCAGGGCGGACCAGACCTGCGTCCACAGCTCGACCCCCACCGCGAGCCCGGCGTTGAAGCGGCGGTGCAGGCTGGGCAAAGGTTCCGGCATGGGGTGCAGGCGCAGCCAGGCTTCAAGCTTGTCGAGATGGGCCTGCCCGTCCTGGAGATAGGCCTGCCATAGCAGCGGGCGAGCGGCCCATTGCGCGCGCACCCAGCTGTCCTCGCCGCGCACGATATTAAAGTCAGCCAGGCCGAGCAGG
Organism: Pseudomonadota bacterium; assembly: GCA_021804565.1. Lineage (GTDB taxonomy): Bacteria > Pseudomonadota > Gammaproteobacteria > Pseudomonadales > Moraxellaceae > JAJZHK01. The sequence goes on from JAJZHK010000026.1 coordinate 9,950, forward strand.
CGGTCGTAGTCGCGATGGTGGAGCAGATCCAGGCTCTGGATCCGACAAGGCTGTGTCGACGTCGGCAGCGAGCCGGCCGGGACGGCCGCCAGGGCCGCATCCGCGCCCGGACCGAGCAACAGGACATGGGCCGGGCGCTCGCGCAGGGAGAGCAAAAGATCGTCCAGAAGCGCTTGCGGGTAACAGAACACCGTGATGAGCAGGGCGGCGGGGTCGGGGTGGACGCCGCAGGCTTGCAAAAACCGTTGTTGCTGCTCGCGATCTTGACGCCAGTCCTGGTGCAGGGCAAGCAGCTCGGGCTCGCGCAGCAGTCCACCTCTGTCGGCGGTGAAGCCGGGCATATGGTAGGTCTGCCGCAGCCCGGTGGCCGGGTGAATGGACGTCTGCCGGTGGCAGGCGCGGGCCCAGTCTTCGGCGCTGAGATGGTCGATATGGATGAGCCGTGGCCGTACCGCCTGTTGCGCCAAGGCCTCCAGCGTGCCCTCGCCGTAGCCACAGGCAAACGTCTCCAGCCAAAGGTCATCGCCGGCACGGGCCAGCACGTCGCTGCGCTCACGCCAAGGCTGTACGTCGATCTCGTCGTCCACCGAAGACGCCAGCGCAGAGGGTGCTTGACGCAGCCTGTGCAGGGTGTTGAGATCATCGATGAGCAGGCAGACACGATGACCGCCGGCTGCCAGCTGGCGTGCCAAACGCCAGCCGATGCCGGCGTCGCCCAGATTGTCGATGACCTTGCAGAAAATTGTGATGCGCATGACTCAGCATAGCAAGGCGAGCCGGGCTTCTGCCATACTGCCCGACTTTCGCCGTGTATTGGAGATGACCCCATGCCCTTGCCTGCGCTCCCCGCCTGGGACCAGTTTCGTGCCGACGACCAGCTACGTCTTTTTCTTGATCTTTTGCAGCGAGCCCAGGCCAGCTGGGCGGTTTATGCCCAGGCTGAAGCCGGTTTTGCCACGGTGCTGCAGCCTTTGCTGAGCCTGGAGGCTGAAATCGAGGAGGCTTTCGCGCCCATCAGCCATCTCCATGCGGTGCTCGGTGACGAAGACTGGCGGCAAGCTTATGCACAGGCCCTTGCCGCGTGGTCGAGTTACAGCACCGAGCTCTATCAGCACCGCGGTCTCTACGAGCAGGTCCGCAAGGTGCTCGAGCAGGGCGGGCTCGACCACATCCAGGCGCGTGTCGCCGAGCTCAAGGAGCGCGACTTTCGTTTGACCGGGGTGGCTTTGGCCGAGGCTGATCGCGAACGCTTTGCGGCAAATGCCCTGCGCTTGAGTGCGCTCGCCACCGAGTTCGCCCACCATGTGCTCGATGCCACGCAGGCGGTGTTTTTTGACGTCGGCGCTGAACGGCTGGCCGGTGTGCCGGAGGCCCAGCGTGAGCTTTGGGCACAGCAGTCGCGCCAGGCCGGGCTGTCGGCCTATCGGATCAGCCTGCGTCAGCCCGACTACGTGGCGGTGCTCACCCATGCCGAGGACCGCTTCTTGCGCGAACAGGTCTACAATGCCTACGTGCAGCGCGCCAGCGAGCTGGGGCCGGCGTCTTTCGATAACGGTCCCCTGATGCTCGAGATCCTCGCCCTGCGCCAGGCGCAGGCGGAGCTTTTAGGTTTTGCCAACTACAATGAACTGGCCTTGCAGGGACGTATGGCTGACTCGGTATCGAGCATCAGGCAGCTGCTCGAAGGGCTTTTGAGCCGATCCGGGCCGCAGGCGATCGAGGACCGGCAGGACCTGCTGCAGGAGGCTCAGGCCTGCGGTCTGGAGTCGATCGCCGCCTGGGACATCGCTTTTTTGTCGGAGCGCTTGCGCGTCCGGCAACACGCTTACCGGCAGGAGGATCTGCGCCCCTATTTTCCGCTGCCACAGGTGCTCGAGCGGCTGTTCGCGCTCTTGCAGGGGCTGTGGGGTCTGCGCGTGCAGCGTGTCGAGGTGCCGGTCTGGCATCAGGATGTCATCTACCTCGAGCTGGAAGAGCAGGGCGAGATCATTGCCGGCTGCTACCTCGATCTTTTTGCGCGCGAGGGCAAGCGCGGCGGCGCCTGGATGGCTGATCTGCGCGGCCTGCGCCAGCTCGGTTCGGGTGCGCTGCAAAGGCCGATCGCCTTGCTCACCTGCAATTTCCGCCCCCCCGCTGAAGGTGCCGTGGCGCAGCTCGATCACAGCGAGCTGACGACGCTATTGCACGAGCTGGGGCATGGCTTGCAGCATATGCTGACCCGGGTGGCGCAAACAGGGGTCAGCGGTATCGCCGGCATCGCCTGGGATGCGGTCGAGCTGCCCAGCCAGTTCATGGAGAACCTGGCGCAACGTGAAGACAGCCTGTTGCGCCTGGCCTCCCCCGATGCGCAAGGACAGAATCTGGCGCCGGAACTGGCGCAGCGCGTCGTCGCCAGCCGTAATTTCCAGTCGGCCCTGCTCTGCCGCCGGCAGATCGAGTTTGCGCTTTTCGATCTCGCCATCCATGAGCAGGTACCAACCAGCGAAGCTGAGCTGCAGGCCGTGCTCGATGCCCTGCGCCAGCGCACGGCGATGTTTGCCGTGCCGGCCAACAATCGTTTCCAGCATAGTTTCAGTCACATCTTTGCCGGCGGCTACGCCGCAGGTTACTACAGCTACAAATGGGCTGAGGTGCTCGCCGCGGATGCTTTTGCCGCGGTTGCCCGCGATGGTCTGCACGGCTCGTTGACGGCGCGTCGCTACCGGGACACGGTGCTGGCTTTGGGTGGCGCCTGGTCGGCGGCGGAGGTGTTTCGCATGTTCATGGGCCGCGACCCGGATATAGCCGCCTTGTTGGCCGATTATGGGTGGAGGTCCGCATGAGTCCTCGTGGTCGCTTCATCGCCGGTGCGCGTTGCCCGTCCTGTCAGGCGCAGGATCGTGTACGCTGGTTTCATGACCGCGAATCGGGGCGCGAGTGGATCGTCTGTCAGGCCTGTGGCCATGAACAGGAGCGGCCGCAGGAGGCAGCGCAAGCCGCCGAGGCGCCTGCCGTTGTGCAGTTGCGCCCGCCGCGCGACTAGGCGATGGCGTAACCGCTGCGCCCGGCGGCCTTGGCCCGATAGAGGGCGGCATCGGCACGGGCGATGAGGTCCTGGGCGCTTTCCCCATGCTCGCCATCGTGCAAGGCGATGCCGACACTGAGCGAGACGTGCAGACGCAGCCCGTCGAGTACCACAGGCTCGTGCATGGCCTCGAGGATTTTACGGGTGATACGACTGGCCGGTTCGGCGGAGCCGGCATTTTTCAGCAGAACCAGGAACTCGTCGCCGCCGATACGGCAGATGCAGTCGTCGGCGCGCACGCAAGAGTTCAGGCGCTCACTGAAGACCTGCAGCACGCTATCACCCACGGCATGACCGTAGGCGTCATTGATATTTTTAAAGTTGTCGAGGTCGATGTAGAGCAGGGCGTGTGCGGGGCTGTTGTCCATGCCCAAATGCTCTTCGAGCTTGGAAAAGAAGGCCGGTCGGTTGAACAGACCGGTCAAGGCGTCGCGCGAAGCGGCGTCGCGTAGTCGGGAGGTTTCCCGCCAGCGCTCTTCGATGTCCCAGGCGACCATGTAAAAGCCTGAGCATAGACCGCTGGCCGGAACGGTCACAGGAATCAGGCGTGACTCGAAGCGGCGCACGCCCTGGCGGGTTTGCAGACTCATCTCGCCCTGGACATGTTCACCGCGTAGCGCCGCTTCGATCTGCGCACGGCACAGCTGGTAGGTGTCGACGCCGAGCAGCTCGATCATGCTCAGGCCGACGATCTGCTCAGGCGCCAGTCCTAAGGCCGTGCCTAAGGCGCTGTTGGTGTAGAGGTAACGCTGCTGGGCGTCGATATAGGCGAGGTGGACGGGGATGCTGTCCGCCACCGAGCGCAGCAGGGCCTGGCTGCGTCGCAAGGCCGCTTCGGCCTCTTTGCGCCGCGTGATGTCGTGCAGGAAGGCGTGAAATTCGATCTGTTCAGCGCTGCCGGTGGCACTGAAACTGGCCTCGGCGATGAATGCGTTCCCGGCAAGATCGCACATCAGCAGCTCGTGGCGACGCTTGAGCCAGCAGAGCTTCTTGCGGCGGCTATAGATGCGCAAGGCGCGACAGAAAACATCGGCACTGGCGGGCTGCAGAAAGTCATGCAGTGCACGGCCCACCAGCGCCGGTTTCGTTCCCCCGAGCAACTGGGCGGCCTCGGCATTGAGCATGTTGATGCGACCCTGGGGGTCGAAGCTCAGATAGCCTTCGTGCGAGGCCTCGATGATCTCCTGCAGGCGCGATTCGCTGGCCAGCAGCGCAGCTTCCGACTGGCGACGTCGTTCAACTTCAGCGTTGAGGGCGGCGAGGGCGGCGGTACGTTCGTCGATAAGGCGGGTGCTGATCTCGAAGTCGCTTTGGTGGGTGTAGGCGGAGCCCAAAAGCCCAGCCAGCAATTCTACCGTCTGCAGGTCATGGGCATCGAGAGAGCGCTCGGTCGGGCAGTAGATCGTCGCCATGCCGATCTTCTGTCCGGCGTGGACGATGGGCGCCAGAATGATGCTGCCTGGCAGTTCCGCCAGGTCTTGCCGCACCTGTAGACGCGCTGGCTGCTGCGCCGCGCACCATGGCGTCAGGCGCGCAAGGATGTCGGCGTCGCCATGCGTGGCCTGCAAGGACAGCGCCGTACCGCCGAGCAGGTGGATGCAGCAGGCAGCGGCTCCGGTCAAACGGCAGAGTTCTTCGGCGACCAGCTGGTTGAAACGCGACAGGTCGAGCTCAGCCTGCGCCAGGCGTTGCTGAACAGCGATGATGCTCGCCAGCTGCTCCATCGTCTGACGTAGATCACGCACGGCAAGATCACGCTCACGCAGGCTGCTGATCAGCATCTGATTGATGACAACCATACTGTCAACTTGCCGTGTCAAGGCCTCGGTATAACAGAGGACGCGGTCCTGGGGGTGCCTGACCGCGGTGCAGATCAGTCGATAAGTCTGCGTGCGGCCCTCGCGCTGGAGGCTGATCTGGCGCTCATGCCAGCGACCCGCCGCGAGGTCTTGCCAGAGCGCCTGTGCCTCTGCAGCAGCCAGCATGTCGGGCTTGAAGTGGGGGTTGCAAAAACAGGGCTGGCCTGAGTCGTCACAACACCAGGCCGGTAAACTCAGTTGCATCAGCAGTGCGCGATGCAGTGGGGTGTCCATACCGGCCTGGGATATCCCTGATCCTTAGTGGGCAGCACTGAGGCCGGGTGGCGTCAGTTCATGCAGGCTGGCAAAGTGTGACCAGTTGCGCTGCCAGTGCTGGTCGATCTGATGCATTTTCAGCCCTTGTTCGTGGAAGAGGGAGAGCGCCGTTTCCTTGGCCAGTTCATCGAGGGCCGGCGCGATGAGGTCGCCGATCAGGTGGGCTGCGATCAGGTCGGCACTGGTCATGTCGATGCGCGCCAGATGCAGGCCCTGGTCCTTGCGGAAGTGCTCGTTGATTTCCTCGACCAAGCGGTGTGCCAGGTAGGCCTGGCTCAGCAACTCTTCGAGATCGCGCTCCTCGTGGCTGCGATTGGAGCCGTAGATGAAGATGTCTTCCACCAAATTGATCAAGGGAGCGACCTGGCGTAAGCAGGCGCTGGCCTCAGCGGCATCGCCCAGTGCATCGATCATGCTCGGTACGTGCTCGATATAGGCATGCACGAAGTCGATCAGGTGGGCGGTCGCTTGCGCAGCGACGACCGGCACGGTGCGCTGGATGTGGTTGACTTTCCAGTGCAGGCGCTCATAGAGCAGTCCAGTCTCTTCTTCATTGTGCTTGGCCTGCGCGATCACGTCGCGTATATCGTAAGCTGGCATGACTCGTCCTCTATGCCCGGGCAGGATGTGGATAGGATCCCCTCAATTTATTGTAGTGGATTGCATAAAAAATGCACAACCCATGTTTGTTGTGCTCAGCCGCAGCTTGGCGCCGCGCTGCCGGGCAAGGCAGAATGCCTGTCCCGGCAGCATGACTTGATGTCTTGAGGTGAACGATGTACGTCCTCGTCGATGGTTCCAGTTATCTTTACCGCGCCTATCACGCCATGCCGCCGCTGCTGTCACCGCAGGGCCAGGCGACCGGTGCCGTACGCGGCGTGCTCAATATGGTGCAGAAGTTGGCGGCCGATTTTGCCCAGGCGCAACTGATCATCGTGTTCGATGCTCCGGGTCCGACCTTCCGCGATGAGCTCTACGCCGAGTACAAGGCGCATCGACCAGCGATGCCGGAGGATTTGCGTTCGCAGATCGCTCCCCTCGATGCACTCTTGCAGGCCGAAGGCTATCCCCTGCTGCGCGTCAGCGGCGTCGAGGCCGACGATGTCATTGCGACCCTGGCGCGCCAGGCACAACGGGCCGGCCAGCCGGTGCTGATCGCCACCGGCGATAAAGACCTGGCGCAGTTGGTCGGTGACGGCATCGAGCTCATCGACACCATGAAGGGCGTGCGTCTCGATGCCGCCGGGGTGCTCGACAAATTTGGTGTGCCGCCAGCGGCGATCGTCGATTACCTCAGTTTGGTCGGCGACAGCGCCGACAATATCCCGGGCATCCCCGGCATAGGTCCGAAGACGGCAGCCAAACTCCTGCAGGAGTTTGGCAGTATCGAAGGTATCCTTGCCCATCTCGAGGCCCTGCCGGCCCGCCACGCCGAAAATCTGCGGCTGCAGCGTGAGCGCCTGCCTCTCTTGCGGCAGCTGATCCGGGTGCGCGAGGACGTGCCTCTCGATAGCGAGCTGGCGGCCCTGCAGCGCTTGCCGCGGGATATCGCCCGGCTGCGTGAGCTCTACCGTGAGCTGGCCTTTCGTGGCGAACTGGCCAAGCTGCCCGAGGTGCCGACGGACAGCCCGCCACATGCTGCGCCCGGGGCGATCGAGCCGATCGCAGCCCGCATCATTCCTGAACAGCAGCCCTGGATGGATTTTTTACCCGGTGTCGAGACGGAAGCCGTGCTGACGCTGAGTCTGCTGGTGGATGGAGAGCATCCTTTCGTCCGCCTGCTGGGGGTGGGCCTGGCCAGCCGCGCAGCGGCCTGGTACCTGCCTTGTGAACAGGATCTGTATGCGCCGGGCTGGCCGGAGCCGGCGCTGCTCGATCTTTTGCGTGAGCTCCTGTGCCAGCCGGGGCGGCGCCTGGTGGGGGTGCAGAGCAAACTGCTTTATCAGTTGCTGATGCAGGATGCGCCGGTGGCCGCCCTGCCGGTTTGTGTTGACCTGGAGTTGATGGCCTACAGCCTGGAGACGCGCGCGGCCAGCTTCGAAGAGCAGCTTGAAAAGCACTGGCAGGTGCAGGTGCCGACGCTGGCCGCCCTGCTCGGCCAGGGACGTGCCCGGCGTAGCGTGCAGGCGCTGACTGAAGCGGAAAGAGCGACGCTGACCACGCAAAGAGCGCAGTGGATGCAGCTTTTGTATCCGCTCCTCCAGCAGGACTTGGCGGCCAGCCCGCAGCGACAGGCACTTTATGAAAATATCGATGCGCCACTGAACCGGGTGCTGGCTGCCGTCGAGCGGCGAGGGGTGCTGGTGGATCGTGAGGAGCTGGCGCGCCAGGGTGCCGAACTGCGCTTGCGGATGCAGGATGTGCGGGCGCAGGCGATCGCCGCTGCCGGCATCGACTTCAATCTGGATTCGCCCAAGCAGCTGGCCGAGGTGCTCTATGAGCGTTTGCAGCTGCAAGCCACGACCAAGACCGCCGGTGGTCAGCGTTCGACGGCCGAGGAGGTGCTGGAGGGCCTGAGCGAACAGCATGCTTTGCCGCGTCTGGTGCTTGAGTACCGTATGCTGGCCAAGCTCTGTTCCACCTATATCGACAAGCTGCCGCAGCTCATTCAGGGGCGCAGCGGTCGCGTGCACACCCTCTACAACGCCATGGGAACGTCGACCGGCCGGCTGTCTTCGGCGGAACCCAATCTGCAAAATATTCCCATCCGCCGACCCGAAGGCCGGCGCATACGCGACGCCTTCATCGCCGCTCCAGGTCATCTCCTGATCGCTGCCGACTATTCGCAGATCGAGTTGCGCCTGATGGCGCATCTGTCCGCCGACACCAGCTTGCTGAGCGCCTTTGCCCAGCATCAGGACGTCCATCAGATGACGGCCGCCGAAATTTTTGACTGCCCCCTGGAGCAGGTCAGCGCCGATCAGCGCCGTGCTGCCAAGGCGATCAATTTCGGCTTGATCTATGGCATGTCGGCTTTTGGGCTGGCGCGTCAGCTGGGTTTGTCGCGTCATGACGCCGATGCTTACGTACAGCGTTACTTCGAGCGTTATCCCGGGGTGCGCGAGTTCATGCAAAAGACCCGTGCCCTGGCACGTGAGCAGGGTTATGTCGAGACCCTGTGGGGCCGTCGCATCATGACCCCCGAGGTGCGTTCATCGCGCCCCGCCCTGCGTGCCGCCGCCGAACGCGCAGCGATCAATGCGCCTTTGCAGGGTAGCGCTGCCGATATCATGCGCCAGGCCATGCTCAATGTTGAAGCCCGTCTGCAGGGGGTCTTGTCATCTGGCGGTGTCGTCATGCAGGTGCACGACGAACTGATCGTCGAGTGCCCTGCGGAGGCGCTGAATGAGGTCAGGGAGCACCTGCTCGCCGGCATGCAGTCGGCGGCGCAATTGCGTGTCCCGCTCGAGGTCAGCTGCGGTCAGGGGCGCTCCTGGAACCAGGCGCAGCACTGATCCCCCAAAATCACTGGGGAAATTGATGAGGGTCAAGGCCACCACCCAGGCTTTGGCCTACGCTGACATCGTCCTAGATATTTGCAGGAGCCATGTCATGATCTGGTCTGACTTGTTGACGACACCGGAAGGCTTGCTGAGTGCGATCACCGTTGGTGGAGCGATGCTGGTGGTGGTGGTGGTGCTCGGCTACGCCACCTACCACATCAATCATCGCTGAGTGTGACAGGAGGCCATTCCAGCCATTGGGCGAGCTGGTCTTCGCACGCTTCCAGGCCGGTTCCTGCATTGGATGAGAAGAGCTGTACGCTGATCTGGCCAGGATGATCGGCGAGCATGCGGCGGGTCTGGGCGAGAGCCTGGAGCGCCGGACCTCGGTTGAGTTTGTCGCACTTGGTGAGCAGGATATGGACGGCGAGGCCGCGTTCCGCCGCCCAGCCGAGCAGCATGAGGTCGAGGTCTTTGCCAGGGTGGCGAATGTCCATGAGCAGGATCAGACCGCGCAGACAGCGGCGGGTGTTGAGGTAGCTGGCCAGCTCCTCCTGCCAGGCGGCTTGCAGCTGGTGGCTGACGGCGGCGTAGCCGTAGCCGGGCAGGTCGACCAGTCGACGTTCATCGTCGAGGCTGAAAAAATTGATCAGCTGCGTGCGCCCGGGGGTTTTCGAACTGCGCGCCAGCTGGCGTTGTCGGGTCAGACGGTTGATGGCGCTGGATTTGCCGGCGTTGGAACGCCCCGCAAAGGCGATTTCGTAACCTTGGTCAGGTGGGCTTTGCCGGGCCTTGGCGGCGCTGGTCAAGAACTGGGCACGACTGAGCATGCGGCTGATGGGGCGTTCGGTTTCACTCATGTGAGGCGGATCCAGAGACTATGAAATTGCGGAAAGGCGAGATGTCGCCGGTGCCAAAGCTGGTATATAATCCACCGGATTTTGTGGTGGTAGCAATACGGGTTTCCCCGTATCTCAAGGTTTTTGTGGCCTTGGGTGTGTGAGTCCATGATAAGGGAGTGCTTTAACGTGAAAAAGCTGGCGATTCTGGCTGTTCTGATGGGTGCTGCAGGCTTGGCCAATGCGGCGATGACGGGTGAACAGGTTTACAACATGCATTGTGCAGCTTGCCATAGCTCGGGTGTGATGAATGCGCCTAAGCACGGTGACAAGGCTGCCTGGGCTCCGCGCCTCAAGCAGGGCGATGCGGTTCTCTTCCAGCACGCCAAGAATGGTTACAAGGCGATGCCGGCCATGGGTACCTGCTCTGAGTGTACCGATGCCGAGCTGAAGGCTGCCATTCATTACAACGCGCATTGATGAGTGACGGGCGCGTTAGCGCCCGTATCTTCTACGCTGGTGTTCGGGGTGACTTCAATGATCAAGTCGATAGGGGCCGCTGTGGTGGTTCTGGGTTTGGCGCAGGCTGTGAGCGCCGCGCCTCTGGTGGGAGATGCGACCGCAGGTCAGGCCAAAGCTGCAGCTTGTGCCGCCTGTCACGGTGCTGACGGCAATAGCGTCGCTCCCAATTTTCCTCGTCTGGCTGGGCAGGGCGCGCGCTACATCGTCAAGCAGCTGTCTGATTTCAAGGCAGGACGTCGTCAGAATGCCATCATGAATGGCATGGCTGCCGGTCTCAGCGATCAGGACATGGCTGACGTGGCCGCCTGGTTTTCCAGCCAGAAGTCGGGCGTGGGTTACACCAAGCCCGATCTGCGGGAACAGGGTGAGCGCATCTGGCGCGGTGGCATTCCTGCCGCCGGCGTGCAGGCCTGTGCCAGCTGCCATGGCCCTTCAGGCAAGGGCATGCCGGCGGCGGGTTTCCCGCATCTGGCCGGCCAGCATAGCGACTATGTGCAGGCGCAGCTGACCGCCTTCCGTGCGGCTGGGCGTGGTGATCTCAATGCGCCTGCCTATCGCCGCAATGATAGCGCACGTGCCGGTGACCCAGGACCTATGCAGACCTTGGCCTCACGTTTGTCGGATACCGACATCCTGGCCTTGGCCAGCTTCATTCAGGGCCTGCACTGATCGTTCCGGCAGGCCATAGGTGGATCCTATGCGCCTGCCGTGGATTGCGTCGGACTTCAATCCTGCTTTTTACGCTCGCGGCGCAAGCGGCGGCGTAGCTGTTCCAGTCCCTGGCGATAAGCCTCCATGTCTCCGTATTCGAAAAACTCGTGGTAGCGCTCATGACGCGCGCTCCAGCGTCGGGCATGCTTGATCGGGCACCAGTATTGCTCGGTGCGCGCCGCCACCTCGCGCGTGTAGGCGGCGACGCCGTTGCCGTAGGAGCAGTACAGGCAATTGAAGCGTTCGATCAGGTTGAGATAGGGCAGCATGCCGCGATCCATGATCACGTAGTCGCTGCGGCGCACCTTGGGAATGCCGTAGACAGGAAAGCAGATGGCCTGATAGAAGCTGACGAAGGCGTCCATCAAGAGAAAGGGAATCCAGCCGGCGTAGATGATGGGGGCGCTGAGCAGCACCAGAAAACGGCTGCTGATGAGAAAGCGCACCAGCCCGATCTTGTAGATGCGTTGCTGACGCAGGAACTCATCGGCCAGACGCGCTTTTTTCTCGGCCATATCGATACGTTTTTGCCGGTAGATCTCCTCCAGCTCATTTTCAAGCTTGTGAATGCGGGCAACGATCTCATCAACCTGGGGCTTCATCAGGAAATCTCATCCAGACGCTGTGTTGTCACGATAATATACTTTTCGAGGATGTCGTGAGCGGCTATCCTCAGCCGAACTGAAGCTGAGGAGCCTTCCATGTTGATGCGTACAATCTTGTCATTGGTTTTGGTGATGTGGGTTGCCGGGGTGCAAGCGGCACCTGCTTTTGAAGAGGGCAAGGACTACCAGATTCTGCCACAGCCCAGCCTACGACCCGATCCTCAACGGGTGCAGGTTCGCGAGTTTTTCTGGTACGGCTGCCCACATTGCTTCCACCTGCTGCCGGTGCTTGACGCCTGGTCACGGCAAAAGCCGTCCTATGTCGATTTGGTGCTGACGCCGGCCGCGCTCAATCCGGAGTGGCAGATCGATGCCCAGGCTTACTATGCAGCGGAGATTCGTGGTGTCGCCGGCAAGATCCACGACGATATGTTCAACGCCATCCACCATGACCAGAATGTCCAGCTGATCAACAATGTGGCGGCGATCGACCGTTTTTATGAAGCACATGGTGCCGGAGCCAACTTCTCGGCGCTGATGAACTCGATGGTCGTGCTGGGCAAGGTCAACGCGGCGGCGCAGCTGGCCCGCCAGTACCAGCTCGAGGGGGTGCCCAGCCTGGTCATCGACGGCAAGTACCTGGTCGACTACCATGCCGGCGAGCCGGCGCGCATGATGCAGGTCGTCAACTACCTCATCGGACTCGAACATCGCGGTCACTGAGACATGCCTGGTCTGGTCGGCGCCATGCTGCGTGACTTCGATCCTCGCGTCGCGGGCGCCTGCCGGGGCAGCCATAGCCTGATCGGTGAGGCGCTGCCGCAGGAGGCGACCTTGCGCCTGCTCAGCTTCAATATGCAGGCGGGCATGGCAATGACCCATCTGCATCACTATGTGACGCGTTCCTGGCGGCATTTTTTGCCTTCCCGTCATCCGCGTGCGGCGCTCGACGCCATCGCCGACCTTTTGCGGCGGGCCGACATCGTGGCCTTGCAGGAGGTCGATGCCGGTTCGCTGCGCTCCGGTTTTATCAACCAGCTGCAGCATCTCGCCCAGCATGCCGGTTTTCGTTTTCAGTACCAGCAGATCAACCGTGATCTCGGCCACCTCGGTCAGTATGCCAATGGTCTGCTGTCACGCCTGCAACCCTACCGTATCGAGGACCACCAGTTGCCGGGCTTGCGCGGGCGCGGCGCCATCCTTGCCGCTTATGGCGATCCGGCCGACCCTCTGCTCGTTCTTAATTTGCATCTGGCCCTGACCGGACGTGCCCGTGACCGGCAGCTGGCTTATGTGCACGCTCTGATCGGATCGACCCGCCGCGTCCTGCTGCTCGGTGATCTCAACTGCACGCACCAGGAGCTGCTGCGCTCGCCCTTGGGGGACATGGACTGGCAGTGGGCCTATGGCGAACTCGATACCTATCCGAGCTGGGATCCGGTGCGCCGCATCGATCACATTCTCGCCAGCAAGGATCTGACCATCGCCAAGGTTCAGGTCCTCGATCAACGCTTGTCGGATCATCGCCCCGTTTACATGGAGGTCAAGATCTGAGCCTCTTCTGGCGTGGAAGGATGCTGGGTGCTCGCTATAATTTCTGCGGATAGCCAGGAGTTCGATCATGGGTGCGGATGGTGACGTGGCATGGCAGGAGAAGTACGCGCAACTGCAGGAACGTAGCAATACCCGCCAGGCCCTCTTGCGTCGTGGCTTGGTCTGCGTCAGTTTGGCGGTTGACAATATCGACCCGGGACTGGAACAGGGACTCAAGCGGCTGCGCCAGCTTTTGCGCGGTGAATGGGCCAGCGAGGAGCTGGCCGTGATGGTCGACGCCATGGAAGCCACCGTCAGGCAGCTCGACGAGCATCGCCAGCAGGATCGCACTTCGCGGGGTGAGCTCATGCAGCAGCTCATCAGCCAGCTGCAGCGCCTGCAACCCGAGCGCGACCAGCAAAAACGCCTGGAGGCCCTGCTGAAAAAGAGCGCCGCCGGGGTGGCCGATTTTCAGCCCTTGCTGGGCGAATTCATTGCCATCTTTGCCGATGTCCTGGAGAAAATCAGCCATGCCGGCAGCGCGCCTTCGAAGCGGCGCGGGCTTCTCGGTCGCCTGTTCGGGCATGAACAGACGCCGCCGAGCCTGGCGATGGACGCCGCTGAGGCGGACCCGGTGGCTATGCCGGTGCCGGGATTTCAGCAGCAGGCCTGGCAAGAGGCGCGCCTGCGTATCGCCGAGGTCCTCATGGGCATGCTCGAGCAGGTGCGTGAGCAGCAGGGCGAACGGGTCGACAGCCTCAGCCAACGCTGGGCTCAGGTGCAAGAGCCGCAGGCGGTGGCGGAGCTCATCGACGAGTCCCTGAACCTGCATCAGGGTCTGGTGCTGGCGCGCACCCGCGAGACCGAGGATTTTTTATTGCACATGCAGCGTCGTTTGCTCGATGTGCACAAGTTTCTCTTGCAGCAAGGCCAGCAACAGGCCCAGGAGCGTCAGGCTCAGGAGGCGCTGGGCCGCTCCGTCGGTGACGAGATCAGTGCCCTGCGTCATCACGCCGCTGAAGCGCGCAGCCTCGATCAGTTGCAGGCGAGCATCGAGGCGCGCCTGGAAGGCATCGTCGGTCTCGTCGACGCTTACCGGGAACAGTCGGTGGGGCGTGCCCGCAGCCTGCATACCGAGGTGCAGGAGCTGGAGAACAAGCTCAAGCGCCTGGAAGGCGAAAGCCGGCATTTGCGCGAGGTGGTGCGCCAGGAGCATCACCGCGCCACCCATGATGCCCTGACCGGACTGGCCAATCGCCAGGCTTATGAAGAACGTGCGCAGATGGAGTTCGGGCGCTGGAAGCGTTATGGGCATCCGCTGAGCGTCCTCGTGGTCGACGTCGATCGCTTCAAGGCTGTCAATGACCAATACGGACACTTGGCCGGTGATAAGGTCCTTCGGCTGGTGGCGCAAAGCCTGCAGAAAGCCGTGCGTGAGGCGGATTTTCTGGCCCGCTACGGCGGCGAAGAGTTCGTCGTGATCCTGCCGCAGACGGCGCTTGATGGCGCCATCCTCGTCGCCGAAAAGCTGCGTAGCGAAGTGGCCGCCAGTCCTTTTCACTTCTCCGGGCAGCCGGTGCCGATCACCTGCTCCATCGGCGTCAGCGAGTTGCGTTCCGGCGATGAATGGGAGGCGCTCGTCGAACGTGCCGATCAGGCGCTCCTGCGCGCCAAGCGTGAGGGACGCAATCGTGTGCTTGCCGACTGACGCTCCCGTCCGAATTTGCTAGAATCACGTTTTTGTGCGAGGAATCCCCCCATGCCGCAGCCCGTGCAACCGGTCGTCCTGTTGATCCTCGATGGTTGGGGGTATAGCCCTGATGAGCGATACAATGCCATCGCCCAGGCGCAGGCACCGACGTGGCGGCAGCTGTGGCAGGAGCGGCCGCACACCCTGATTTCCGGCTCGGGTCTGGATGTCGGCTTGCCGCGTGGGCAGATGGGCAACTCCGAGGTGGGGCACACCCATCTGGGGGCGGGCCGTGTCGTCTACCAGGACCTGACCCGCATCAGCAAGGCCGTCGAGGACGGCAGTTTCGCCAGCAACCCTGTGCTCAATGCCGCGATCGATGCTGCACGGGAAGCGACCGGCCGGCTGCATGTCTTCGGCTTGCTCTCCGATGGTGGCGTGCACAGCCATATTGAACACATCGAGGCCATGATCAAGCTCGCCGCCCAGCGTGGCGTCAGCGAAATCCTGGTGCATGCCTTTCTTGATGGCCGGGATACGCCGCCGCGTTCAGCGGCGCAATACTTGCAACAGCTGCAGGCGATGCTGCCGGCCGCAGCCAGGGTGGCCAGCCTGTGCGGTCGCTACTACGCGATGGACAGGGACCATAACTGGTCGCGCCTGCAAAGTGCCTGGGACCTGCTCGTCGAAGGCCGGGCGGCCTATCACGCCGCGACCGCCCATCAAGGGCTCGAGCAGGCCTACGCCCGCGGCGAGAATGACGAGTTTGTGCAGGCGACACGTATCGGGGCACCTTGCCGTATCGAGGACGGTGATGTCGTCGTCTTCATGAACTTTCGTGCTGACCGCGCCCGGCAGCTCAGCCACGCTTTCCTCGACGAGCAGCTGCCCGGCCTCGTAAGGCCGCGCATCCCGCGTTTGGCGCAGTTCGTGCAGCTCACCGAGTACGCCCAGGATATCCATGCCCCGGTGGCTTTCGCGCCGCAGTCCTTGCACCGCGTCCTGGGCGAGTATTGGGCGGAGCTCGGTCTGCATCAGCTGCGTATAGCTGAAACTGAGAAATACGCCCACGTCACCTTCTTTTTCAACGGCGGCCGCGAGCAGGCTTTTGCCGGCGAGGACCGTGAGCTGATCCCTTCCCCCAAGGTGGCGACCTTCGACCTCAAGCCGGAGATGGCGGTCTATGAGATCACCGATCGCCTGCTCGCCGCCATCGCCTCGGCGCGCTATGACGCCATCATCTGCAATTTCGCCAATGGTGACCAGGTCGGCCATACCGGCAATATGGCGGCAGCCATCCAGGCGGTGGAAGCGGTCGATCGCTGCCTGGCGCGTCTGGTCGCGGCCGTGCAGGCGGCAGGTGTGGAGATGATCGTCACCGCCGACCATGGCAATGTCGAGTGCATGCTTGATGAGCAGGCGCAGCAGCCCCTGACCGCGCATACCACCAATCCGGTCCCCCTGGTCTACATTGGGTCACGTTCCGTACGCATGCATGAAGGCGGCAACCTGGCCGATGTGGCACCGACGCTCTTGCGTCTGATGGGCTTGCCGGTACCGGATGAAATGACCGGCCGGCCCTTGCTCGAGCTGGTCTGACGTGATGTATAAGCCAGGGCTGGCAGTTCTTTTGGGTTTGCTGGTCATGAGCGCAGATGCGCGACCGTCCAGCAATGTCAGCTCGCATTTGAATGCCGTGCGCAAGCAGATCGCCAGGGTCGAAGCGCACCAGCGCCTGACCGAGAGCGAGCGTCAGCAGCAGGAGCATGCCCTCGAGCAGTCTGAGCGCGACATCGGTCGTCTGGTCGAGCAGACGCGTGCTCTCGATGCCCAGGCAGCCACGCTCAACGCCCAGTTGCAGGTGCTGGAAAAACGTCAGGTGCAGCTGCAGCAGGAAGACGCCGCCCAGACCCAGGCTTTGATTCGCGAAGACCGGCTGGTCTGGCAGAACGTCCGCCATGACTATTTTCGCCTGCTGCTCAATCAGCAGCATCCGGAGAAGCTGGCGCGGGTCCTGCGTGATTTTCGTGTGCTCAATGATGATCGCGATATTCGTCTGCAGAGTCTGCGCCGTAATGTCGCTGAACTGCTACAAAGCCGTCAGCAGGCCGAGCAGGAGCGTGATCGCCTGCGCGCCTTGCAGCAAGGTCTGCAGCAGCGACACGAGGCCTTGGCGCAGGCGAAAAAGCACCGGCAAAAGGCGCTCAGCCTGCTGCGCCGACAGGAACAGTCGGATGCCCAGAAGCTGCAGCGTCTGCAGGAAAGCGAGCATCGCCTGAGTGATCTGCTGCTGCGCTTGAGCCGTCCCGCTGCGGTCACGCCGCATGCCCCCGCATCGCCGACGCAGCCGCTACCACGGCCGGGAGCATCGGGCAGCTGTCCGCTGCCGGCCAGTGGGGCTTTGCGCAATGAATTTGCCAGTGAGCGTATGGGTGGTTTGCGTTGGAATGGCGTGGTCATCGCCGCCCCCAGTGGTGCCCCGGTCAGGGCCGTCGCTGCCGGCCACGTGGTGTACGCCGCCTATGTGCGTGGCTATGGTCTGCTCATCATCGTCGACCATGGCCAGGGCCTGCTCAGCATCTATGGGCAAAACCGTAGTCTGCTCAAGCATGCCGGGGACAGTGTGCAAGCCGGTGATGAGATCGCCGAAGCCGGTGATACCGGAGAAGCCAGCGCCCAGGGTGTCTATTTTGAGGTGCGCCGGCATGGGCATCCGGAAGATCCATCGCATTGGTGCCATTGAGCCATGAAGACCCGCTACCAGGTCTCGTCAGTCAGGGAGAATTCGTCGATGCGTCTGTTGATCTGTGCCATAAGCCTCGTTCTGGCCGCCCCCCTGTGGGCCGATCCCGCGGCACCGACCGCCGCCCCGGCGCCGCAGGCACCAGTTGCCCAGGCCGCCCCCAGCGCGCCCATGGATGTCGAAGATCTGCGCATGTTCGTCGAGATCATGGATCAGATCCGCTCCTCCTATGTCGAGCCGGTGCAGGACCATACGCTGTGGGTGGACGCGGTGCGCGGTATGCTGGAGTCGCTCGATCCGCACTCCGAGTATCTCGATCGCAACGACTATCGTGCCTTGCGCGATGACACCAGCGGCGCTTTTGATGGTGTCGGACTCGAGCTCAATATGGAAAATGACCAGCTCAAGGTGGTGGCGCCTATCGATGGCTCACCGGCGCAAAAGGCCGGCATCAAGGCCGGTGATCTGATCGTCAAGCTGAATGGTCAGTTGGTCCACGGGCAAAGCATGCAGGCCCTGATCGCGCAGATGAACGGCGCCCCCGGCAGCCGTATCAGCGTGACCATACAGCGCGGTAATGGTCCGCTGCAGGACATTGTCATGCAGCGCGCCCATATCTCGGTCAGCGCCGTGCAGGGCAGTTGGATCGCCCCGGGCGTGGCGCTCTTGCGCATCAGCATGTTCACCGAGCATACCGGCCAGGATCTCGAGGAGCAGACCCGCAAGCTGCGCGCCAGCGGCGAGATCAAAGGGGTCGTGCTCGATCTGCGCAACAATCCTGGGGGGGTGCTGACCGGCGCGGTGGCGGTCGCCGACGACTTTCTCGATCAGGGCACCATCGTCAGCACGCGTGGGCGCATCAAGGATGCCGATCAGACCTTCGTGGCGACCCCTGGGCAGTTGTTCAGGGATGTGCCGGTGGTGGTGCTGATCAATGGCGGGACGGCCTCGGCAGCGGAGATCGTCGCTGGCTGTCTGCAAGACCAGCATCGGGCGCTGCTGCTCGGTACGACCAGCTTTGGCAAGGGCTCGGTGCAGTCGGTATTACCTTTGCGCGGTGGGCGCGGCATCAAGCTGACCACGGCACGTTACTACACGCCAAGTGGTCGCTCCATCCAGGCCCACGGCATCAATCCCGATCTGGTGGTGCACCAGGCCGAGGTCAAGGTCAGCGATGACAGTGCCCTGTTCTACCATGAGTCTGACCTGGCCGGACATCTGGGCAATCAGCAGGCCGCGCGTGACAGCAGCCCTGCCGGCGACCATGACGAACTGCTGGCGCATGACTTTCAGCTCTACCAGGCTTTGAGCATCCTGCGTGCGCAAGTGCTCATGCATCCAGCCGCATCGTCAAGCCCTGCGCGCTGAGAAAGCGCTTGGCTTCGCCGATGCTGTACTGGCCAAAATGAAAGATGCTGGCGGCGAGGACGGCATCGGCGCCGCCTTCGGTGAGGCCGGCGGCAAGGTGCTCGAGGCTGCCGACGCCGCCTGAGGCGATCACCGGGACCTGCACGGCATCACTGACGGCACGGGTCAGCGCCAGGTCGTAGCCGGCGCGGGTGCCGTCGGCGTCCATGCTGGTCAGCAGCACTTCGCCGGCGCCGTCTTCGGTCATGCGCACCGCCCAGGCCACAGCGTCGATGCCGGTGCTGCGGCGACCGCCATGGGTAAAGATCTCCCAGCGTCCGGGTGCGACCTGCTTGGCGTCGACGGCGATGACCAGACACTGGGCGCCGAAGTGGTCGGCCGCGGCTTTGACGAAATCCGGGTTGGCGATGGCGGCCGAATTGATGCTGACCTTGTCGGCACCGGCGTTGAGCAAGGCGCGTATATCGGCCATGCTGCGTATGCCGCCGCCCACCGTCAGCGGCACAAAAACCTCACTGGCCATGCGACGCACGGTCTCGAGGGTGGTGTCGCGTCCTTCGTGGCTGGCGGTGATGTCGAGGAAGGTGATCTCGTCCGCGCCTTCGGCGTCATAACGGCGTGCCACCTCGACCGGGTCGCCGGCGTCACGGATGTCAACGAACTTGACGCCTTTCACCACCCGCCCTTTGTCGACGTCGAGGCAGGGGATGATGCGCTTGGCCAGACTCATGGCTGATCTGCCAGATTTTGGGCGGCACGCAGATCGAGCTGTCCTTCGTACAGGGCTCGTCCGCTGATTGCGCCGATGATGCCGGCATGACGGACCTGACGCAGCGCCTCGATGTCAGCAAGCTGGCTGATACCGCCGGAGGCGATCACCGGCAAACCGCTGTCACGGGCGAGGTCGGCGGTCGCCTGGACATTGACGCCCTGCATCATGCCGTCGCGGCTGATGTCGGTGTAGATGATGGCGGCGATCCCGGCGGCGCGGAAACGGCGAGCCAGATCGAGCGCAGGGGTCTGGCTGAGCTCGGCCCAGCCTTCGGTGGCAACCAGGCCATCCCGTGCATCGATACCGACGATGATGCGTCCCGGATGACGGGTGCAGGCGGCTTCAACCAGTTCAGGCTGACGCAGGGCCGCCGTGCCGAGGATGACCCACTGCACCCCGGCCTGCAGATAGCGGTCGATGCAGGCCATGTCACGTATGCCGCCACCGATCTGCAGCGGCAGCTGAGGATGTGCCTGATGGATGGCATGGACCACCTCGGCGTGTATCGGGGTGCCGGCGAAAGCGCCGTTGAGGTCGACCAGGTGCAGGCGTCGGGCGCCTTGCTCTACCCAGTGGCTGGCCATGGCCACCGGGTCATTGGAAAAAACGGTGTCCTCTTCCATGCGTCCTTGGCGCAAACGTACGCAGCGCCCATCCTTGAGGTCTATGGCGGGAATGATCAGCATGGCATCTTCTCGGGTGGTCTCAGGGGCGCCAGTTCAGGAAGTTGCGTAGCAGAGTCAGACCGGCACGCTGACTCTTCTCGGGGTGAAACTGTACGGCAAAGACGGCGCCTTCACCCAGGGCTGCACAAAAACGCAGGCCGTAGTCGCTATAGGCCTGGCAGAGCTCGGCGTGCTCCGGCTGGCAGTAGTAGCTGTGCACGAAATAGAAGCGACTGCCATCGGCGATACCTTGCCAGAGGGGGTGCTCGCCCTGCTGCCAGACTTCGTTCCAGCCCATATGCGGTATTTTCAGGCGCTGGCCGTTTTCCTGCAGTTCATGACCAAAAAAGCGCACCTGGCCCGGGTAGATGGCCAGGCCATCGACGCCTTCGTTTTCTTGCGAGTGGCTGAGCAGGGCCTGCATGCCGACACAGATGCCGAGCAGGGGCTTGTGCCCGATCAGTTCACGGACGAGGACGTCGATGCCGCCGTCGCGCATGGCTTGCATGCATTCACGCATGGCGCCCTGACCGGGCAGAACGATACGATCTGCCCGGGCGATGAGCGCTGGATCGCGGGTGATATCGACGTGGCTGGCGCCGACATGCTCGAGGGCTTTGGCCACCGAGTGCAGATTGCCCATGCCGTAATCGAGCAAAGCGACACGGCTCATAGGCTGCCCTTGGTCGAAGGCATGACACCGCTCATACGCGGGTCGGGCTCTATCGCCATGCGCAAGGCACGGGCGAAGGCCTTGAACACCGATTCAATCTGGTGGTGGGCATTGAGACCACGCAGGTTGTCGATGTGCAGGGTGAGCTGGGCGTGGTTGACCAGGCCTTGAAAAAATTCGCGGAAAAGGTCGACATCGAACTGGCCGATGCGCGCCCGGGTGAAGTCGATATGGTAGAACAGCCCCGGCCGTCCCGAGAGGTCAACGACGACGCGCGACATGGCCTCGTCGAGAGGGACGTAGGCATGGCCATAGCGACGCAGTCCTTTTTTGTCAGCGAGGGCAGCAGCGAGCGCCTGACCGAGCACGATGCCACAGTCTTCGGCGCTGTGATGGTCATCGACGCTGAGGTCGCCGTCGCAGTGCAAACTGATATCGATCAGGCCATGACGGACGATCTGCTCGATCATATGATCAAGAAAGGGCATCCCGGTGTGCAGATCGGCCTTGCCGCTGCCGTCGAGATGGATCTCAGCCCGTATACGGGTCTCCTGCGTGTTTCTGACGATACTCGCCGATCGTTCGCTCATGATAGTCCTTCAGGCTGTCAGGCCAACATTATACCCTTGCCGATGCAGGCGTGGTGAAAAGCCTGCACAGATCATTATACTGGGGGCATCTTCATCATGGAGTCGTGGTCATGCCCGTAGAGATCGAAGTCTATCAAAAGGAGTTGCCTGCGGAGATCGTCGAAGATCTACAGCGCATCTACATCGACACCCCCGGCTATGCCGATGCCCAGCTCGTCCTTGACGATCTGCAGAGCCGGCTGGCGCAGGGCGATCGCTACTATGCCGGGCGCTTCAACGGTCATTACATCTGTGGCGCCCTGGTCAGCAGCGAAGGCAGCGACCGGCGCATGCGCTATTTGGCGGTGCATCCGGCCACCCGCGGACGTGGCGTCGCCGAGCGTCTGGTGGACGCCATACGCCAGCAGGAGCTGGAACGTGGCCCGGGTTACCTGCTGACCGGATTTAATGTCGATGATGAGCAACTGGCGACTATACTCAAGGCGATGGGCTTTATCCCGCATGGCGAGGCGCGGGTTTATCGTTGCCAGCTCTAGGGAGCAGGGCCGCTGATCGGCAAGGAGAGGGGCAGATGCGTGGCAGGTGCTGGAGCTGTATCTTGCTGCTCCTGCTGTGCATGGCGCCAGCGCAGGCGGCTTTGCGCGTGGTCCTCGATGACAACTATCCCCCCTATAGTTTTCGTGATGCGCACGGCGTCTTGCAGGGGGAGCGCGTCGAGATCTGGCAAGCCTGGTCGGCCGTCAGTCACATCCCCGTGCAGATCGAAGGCGCGCCATGGGCCCAGGTCATCGAGGATTTCGCGGCCGGCCGTGCCGATGTCATCGATACCATCTTTCTCACCCCGGACAGGCAGCGCCATTACCGTTTCTCGATGCCCTACGCCCGTATTCCGGTCAGAATCTATTTCCGCCGCCAGCTGACCGGCATCCATGACGGGGCCTCTTTGCAGGGATACAGCATCGCTGCCAAGCGTGGCGATGCCTGTGTCAAGGCGCTCGCGGCTGAGGGCTTGCAAAGCTTGCGTCTCTATCCCGACTACACGGCCATCATCGATGCCGCCGAGCAGAGTCAGGTGCTGGTGTTCTGCATGGACCAGCCGTCGGCGATCTATCTTCTGGGGCAGCGCGGCTTGCTGGCTTCGTACCGGACCACCTCACAGGTGCTCGATGACGGCAAGCTGGCTTGGGCGGTGAGCCTGGACCGGCCGGATCTTTACGGGCTGATAGAGCGTGGCTATGCGCGTTTGCCGCCCCAGCAGGTGCAGGCGATCGAACAAAAATGGCAGGGTGAAGAGATCGCCGAAGGCCCCTGGTACGACAGCCATCGCCATCTCATCTGGGTGATGATCAGTGCCTTGATCATCATCCTCTTCCTGATCGTCTGGAGTCAGTCGCTGCGCCGCCAGGTCACCTTGCGCACCCGTGCCTTGCGTCATGCCCTGCAATCGGTACGCGAGGCCCGCTCGCTGGCCGATACCAGCCGTCAGGGGCTGGAGGCGCTCATCGAGGCCATCCCCGATATTTTGCTGGAGGTGGACGTTCACGCCATCTGCCTCAGCTGCCGGCTGTCCCGCCATGAGGCGCCTGCCGGGGCTGAGATCTTTATGCAGGCGATCGGCCGCCCGCTGGTCAGCGTTCTGCCCGAAGCGGCGGTGGAGAGTTTTCAGCGTGCTTTGGAGGAGGCGCAAAAGCAAGGCTGGTCACGCGCCCAGACGATGAGTTTGGATCTCGCCGGCATGCGTCACTGGTTCGAGCTGTTGGTCGGCAGACAACAAGGCGCTTCGGGCAAGTCGTGCCTGTTTGTCGTCCTTCTGCACGACATCACGCGCAGCAAGTTTCTTGAAGACGAGCTGCTTTTGCACCGCAGCCATCTGGAAAGCCTCGTGCAGGCAAAAACCCATGAACTGCAGGAGGTCAACCAGCAGTTGCGCCTGCAGGCGCGGCTGTTGCGTGCCCGCTCGCGCAGCTCGCAGGTGCTGATCCGCGCTGTCGACGAAAGAACCCTGCAAAATGAGGTCTGCCGCATCCTGGTCGAAGAGTGCGGCCATCGTATGGCAGCGGTCAGCTATGTGATCGCCGATGAGGCGCAGACGATACGCCCCATGGCCTGGGCCGGTTCAGGGACCGACTACCTGCAGATGGTGCATCTGAGCTGGGGTGATAATCCGCATGGGCATGGCCCGGCAGGCACTTCCTTGCGTCAGGGCCGTCCGGTACGATCCATGGACTCGGAGACAGACCCCCAGTACCGACCCTGGCGCGAGGAAGCCCTGCGGCGCGGCTTTCTTTCATCGATCGCCCTGCCGTTCAGCCTGGAAGACGGGCAGCGTGGTGTCTTTTCCATCTATGCCGGGGTCACGCATGGCTTCCCTGATGAAGAAGTCGCCCTGCTCTCTGAACTGGTCGCCGATTTTGCCTACGGCAATTCGGTGCTGCGCTTACGCAACCGGCAGAGCGAGACGCTCGCTGAACTGCGCCGCCATATCGAGACCGAGCAGAAGGCGCGTGAAGAGGCCCTGGTGCTCAGTGCCTATCTACGCGAAGTCCTGAATGCCCTCGACAGCGCGATCACCGTGTGGGGGCCCGACCGGCGCTTGCGTCTGTGGAACCAGTCCTTGCTGAAGATGTTCCCGCAACGCAAGGACATTTTGCAGACCGGCATCGACCATGACGAGTACCGCCAGCGTCTGCTTGCCTCAGGTCTGGAACTGGTCCCGTTCAGCCCCTGGGATGAGTGGGATGACAGCTCACAGGTGACGCGATCGAGCGAGGGACGCATCGTTGAGTACAGTCGTCTGAGTATCAGTGACGGCAGTCGTATCGTCATCATCAGTGACATCACCGAGCTCATACAGATGCGTGAGCTGATGCAGCGCAGTGAGCGTTTGGCCGGTCTTGGGCGTCTGGTCGCCGGTGTGGCTCACGAGCTCAATACCCCGATCGGGGTGGCGCTCACCGCCAGCACCCACCTCACCCATGGCTTGCGGCAACTGCAGACCATCACCCTGGGTCAGACCCTGAGCCGACAGAAACTCCAGGATCTGATCGCCCAGGAGGTCAAAGCCACGGGGCTGATCGAACGCAGCTTGTTGCGGGCTATCGACCTGATCAGCAACTTCAAGCAGGTGGCGGTCGATCAGGCCAGCGAAGTGCGCCGCACTTTTGATCTTGGGCAGGTCTTGCATGAGGTGGCAGAGACCCTGCGGGTCCTGCTGCGTCCGGAAGGCCATGAGCTGGTGCTCGAGGGGCCGGTGGGTCTGCAGATGGACAGCTTTCCGGGAGGGCTGGGCCAGGTGATCTCCAATTTGGTCACCAACGCCATGGCCCATGCCTACGGCAAGGGCGAATCAGGCCATCTGCGTCTGGTCTATGAGGCCTTGGGCTCCGATCGCGTACGCCTGCAGTTCTCCGACGACGGTGTCGGCATCCCGGCCGAACACCTGGGTCATATCTTCGATCCCTTTTTTACGACCAAGCTGGGCCAGGGCGGCAGCGGACTCGGCCTGCACATCGTGCACACCCTCGTCACCGACCTGCTCGGTGGCAGCATCAGCGTCAGTTCCCTGCCAGGACAGGGAGCCCACTTTCAGATCGTCTTGCCCAAGGTGGCGCCACAAGAGCGCTGAGGCTCAAGGAGCGTCCACCTGCAGCGCCGTGCTGACCTGATCGGCCAGCGCCTGGGCGTGCCCGGGGTCCACCAAATAGAGTCGGCTGTCGGGAACATGCGCCTGTTCGATGAGCTGCGACTTGATCGCCTGGGCTCGCGCCAGGGCCAGCTCGCGCAGGGCGCCAGGGCCGAGCGGCAAGCTTTGCGTGATGGCGGTCTGCAGGCGCTGGCGATAGTCCGCGGCATTGAGAATGAGCTTGGGATGCGCCGCGCTGGAGGCAGGATCGGGCACCATGGAGAGTTGGCGCAGCGCTTCCAGGCGAGCCGGACCGGCCAGCTGCCGGAACCAGTCAGCCAGAGCCTTGAGCTCATCGTTCGTGCTTTTGTGGCGCTGATTCCACTCTGCATCGAAGGCCTGTGACTGCAGGCCGTAGGTGTCGGCAACCTTGTCGGTGGTCGCCTGTATGCGCAGATTGAGGGCAGGGCGTTGCAGCAGCGCCTGACCCAGCTGCATGAGTTTTTGCGCCTGGGCAGGGTCGATTTGAGCGCTGCCGGCGGCGAAGTCGATATGCTTGAGGGCCTCAGGATCGCTGCCGTGAACCAGGCCAGAGAGCAGACGGAAGGGCGAGGTGACAGCTTTTTCGAGCAGGTTGAGCAGGACCTTCCACAGCAGCTTGCCGTATTTAAAGTCGGGATTGTCGAGGCTGCCACTGATCGGCAGGTCGATGTCGATGTTGCCGTCAGCGTCGCGCAGGAGCGCCAGCGCCAGCTTGAGCGGCAGGTGCACGGCTTCGGCGGAGTCGACGTGCTGGCCCAGGCGCAGCTGGTTGAGGCGCACCTGGTTCTCCGCCTGCAGCTGACGGTGCTCGATGAAATAGTGCAGGTCCATGTCCAGCTTGCCCTGGTCGATGCGATAACCGGCAAATTCGGCGGCATAGGGTGTCAGGGTGCTCAGCTCGACATTATGGAAGTGCACGCCGAGATCAAGAAAGAGCTCCGCAGCCAGAGGGTTGACGCGACCGGCGATCTGAACCTGGCCGTAGTGGTTGATCAGGCCTTGCAGATCGACGGAGGCCGGTGTGCGGGTGTTGCTGTCGAGGTGGCGTATCGGTCCATGCAGCGCATTGATGCCGGCGGCGAAGGGGGTGTTCAGGCTGAGATCGGCGAAGGCGATGGCACCATTGTCGATATGGATCTCGCCGATGTGGATGGGCCAGGGCTGGCTTTTGGCGCGCGCCTGGTCGGTCGTCCGACGTGGGCTGCGCGCGGCCTGAGCCGCTGTGGGGCGCATCAGGGTGGCGATATTGGCGACGCGCTGACGGTCGATCGTCAGCCTGGCGTAGGGATCGACGAGCTCGATGCGCGGTATTTTCAGCTGACGTGGCTGCAGGCTGAAGTCGAGAGCAGGGATGCGCACCTCGCTCCATGACAGCAGCGGTTGCCGATCGCGCTCATCGCTGAGACCCAGGTGGGAGAGGTCCAGCGAGCCGCTGTAGCTCAGCGCTGCCGGTCCGCTGGCGGCGTAGTGCAGATGGCCATGACTGGCCAGCTGGCCATGCTCGAGATCGATCCAGGTGCTGCGCGCCAGCAGCGATTGCGCGGCACGCAGGTCCATCTGCGCAAGCTGGATGTCCATGTCGGCGTGCAGAGGCTGGCGCACAAGCTGCCCTTGCACCTGCAGATGACCCTGCTGCAGCTGGCTGTCTAACTGCAGTTGCAAGGCGCTGCTCGGGTCTTGATTGAGGCCGCGTACGCTGAAGTTGATGTCCTCCATGCGCGCCTGCAGGGGCAGACGGAGGTCGTGCAGGTCGATACGGCCATGCTGCCAGGCCAGCAGTCCCAGTTGCCAGTTCCAGGCGGCGCTCGCCGCGTTCTTGTTCGGCGCGACCGTGCTGCGGCTCGGGGCCCGCGTCGTGCTCGTCGCCGGCAGCATGGCAAGACGGCCTTGGGCATCGCGGAGCAGGTCGAGTTGGCCGCCCTGCAGGCTCAGACTCTCGATCCTGGCCTGATGACGGCTGGGACTCAGCTGGATGCCGGCGATGTCAGCGGCCGGCAGTGTCAGCAGCGCACGACCGGCCGGGTCATGGAGCACCAGCTGCTCGATGCTCAACTGGCCATGCTGCATCTCCGGGAGCTGGGCTCCGACCGGCAGGTCCAGGTCGAGATCGAGGCCCAGGCGGCCTTGCACCAGACGCAGCGGCAAGGGCTGTGGACTGAGCCGGCTCCAGAACGCCAGATCGAGCTGGCGTAGGCGTAGATGGCCGTGCACGCTCAGCGGTGCGAGGTGGACCTCACCTTGCCAGAGCAGTTGTGCTCCATCGGAGGTGCTCAGTTGCAGATGATGTTGACCCTGGCTGTCCGGCAGGGTGCCAAGGTCATGCAAATGCAGATTGATATGCTCGATCTGGCAGCTCAGGGTCGGACTGACGCGTGCGTCGCTGAAGTCGATACGTCCATTGTGCAGCACCAGATGGTCGATGCGCCAAGCCATGTGCGACGCTGGCGCCTGTGCCGGATGCGGCGCGGCCGGCGGCACAAGATCGAGCAGGTTGACACGTCCCTGCGGATCGATATGAAGATGGAGAACAGGATCGTCAAGCTCGATGCGTCCGATCACCGGGGCCCGGTGCGTGAGGCTGGCCCACAGCAGTGGCCGCAGTTGCAGATGGGTCCAGGCCAGGATGGCCTGATGCTGCCGTTCCACGCTGAGCTGGTCGATCTCGATGCTCAGCGGCCAGGGGTGGATGCGCAGGTTCTTGAGATGGACCTGGACCTGCAGTTCCTGGGCGAGCCGACCGGGCAGGTTGCGCTGCAGATAACGCGGCAGCCAGACGCCGACCAGCAGCGTGTACATCAGGGCCAGCAGGGCAAGAACACTGAGTATCGTCAAGGGCAGGCGTAGCCGGCGCGACCGTATCGACTTCATCATGAGACAGAATTCTTTGTACGGGAATGGCTGGCAGTGTGCCGAACTCCGCTGTGAATTGCTAGACTTGCCGCCTTGCGTCACGTTCAAGATCAAGGTGCTCATGTCTACGCTCAATCCACGCCAGCAGGAAGCCGTGCAGGCGATCTCTGGACCGGTGCTGGTGCTCGCGGGTGCAGGCTCAGGCAAGACCTCGGTGATCACCCGCAAGATCGCCCACCTCATCGAGAACTGCGGTATGCCGGCGACGCGTATCGTCGCGGTGACCTTTACCAACAAGGCCGCCAGGGAAATGCGCGAGCGTGTCGGTCGGCTCCTGCCCTCGGCGGCGCTACGCGGTCTGACGGTGTCGACTTTCCATGCCCTGGGCCTGGAGCTGTTGCGTAAAGAGAGCGTCGCGGCCGGCCTGAAAAGCAGTTTTTCCATCTTTGATGGTGAGGACTCGCGTTCGCTGCTTGCCGAGCTCATGCACAAGGAGCTGGCCTCGGCGGCCGATCGGGTCGACCTGGTACGGCATCAGATCTCCGACTTCAAAAACCGCTTGCTGACGCCGGAGGCTGCGCTGGCAGCGGCGCAAACGCAGGAAGAGGCTCTCGCCGCCCAGGTCTATATCGAATACGCCCGCCATCTGGCCGCCTACAATGCGGTCGATTTCGACGACCTGATCTTGCGGCCGACCTTGCTCTTGCGCGACGATCAGGGTCTGCGTGAGCGCTGGCAGCACAAGGTGCGCTATCTGCTGGTGGACGAGTACCAGGACACCAACCTGACGCAGTACGAAATGGTCAGGCAGCTGGTCGGCTTGCAGGCCAACTTCACCGCCGTCGGTGATGATGACCAGAGTATTTATGCCTGGCGTGGCGCGCGACCGGAGAATATGGCGCAGCTGCTCAGCGACTACCCGGCCCTCAAGGTGATCAAGCTCGAGCAGAACTATCGCTCGACGGCGCGTATCCTGCGTGCGGCCAATCATGTGATCGCCAACAACCCGCACGTCTTCGAGAAAAAATTGTGGAGCGAGCACGGAATCGGTGAGCGTATACGGGTGCTCAGCAACGCCCATGAACAGGCCGAGTGCGAGCGGGTGGCCTTGGAGATCTTTCAGCATCGTTTGCTCAAGCGCGCCGAGTATCGCGATTATGCCGTCCTTTATCGCGGTAACTTTCAGTCGCGGGCGCTGGAGATCGAGCTGCAGAAACTGCAGATCCCCTACAAGGTGTCGGGGGGGACGTCATTTTTTGCGCGCCCTGAGATCAAGGATGTGATGGCCTATCTGCGCCTGTTCATCAACCCCGAGGATGACAATGCCTTCTTGCGCATCGTCAACACCCCGCGCCGTGAAATCGGCCCCAGCACCCTGGAAAAACTCGGCGCCTATGCGCAACAGCGCGGTGTTTCCATGCTCGCCGCCTGTGATGAGCTGGGTCTGGAGCGTCAGCTTGGGGAGCGGCAGCTGTCCACCGTGCGCGATTTTCATCAGTGGGTGATGGCGACGGCCGAGCATATTCTCGAGAGCAACGATGTCTCGGCGATACGCCAGATGCTGATCGATATCGACTACGAGAACTGGTTGCAGCAGGGTAGCGCCAGTCCTGCGCAAGCCGAGCGGCGGCTGGAGAATGTTCAGCAGTTCATCGCCAGTTTGTCCGCCATGCAGGACAAGGCCGAGCATGAGGACGATCGAGCCCTGGAAGCCATCATAAAGCGCATGGTGCTGCGTGACATGCTGGAAAACCAGTCCCAGGAAGACGATCTCGACCGCGTCCAGCTGATGACCTTGCACGCCGCCAAGGGGCTGGAGTTTCCCTATGTCTACATGATCGGCATGGAGGAAGACCTGCTGCCGCATCGCAACAGCATCGACGCCAATACGATCGAAGAGGAAAGACGCCTGATGTATGTCGGCATCACCCGCGCCCGTGAGGTTCTCACCCTGAGCTATGCCCAGTCACGGCGCTCGGCCGGGGAGAATCGACCGACCACCATCTCACGCTTCGTCGATGAAATGCCTCAGGACGACCTCGACCGCGAGGGGCTCCAGGTGCAACGCAGCCCGGAGGAGAGCAAGCAGCTGGCGCGGGCCCATCTCGACCACCTGCGCCAGCTGCTGGGCGATGATTAGCTGCTCTTGCTCAACATGTACTGGATGGCGCCTTTGATTTCGTCATCGGTACAGGTGGCACAGGTGCCACGCGGCGGCATCTTGTTGTTGTAGCCGTGCAGGGCATGATCGAGCAGCGTCGGCAGGCCTTTGGCGGCACGCGGTGCCCAGTCGGCCTTGCTGCCGATCTTGGGAGCACCCATGACCCCGGCGCCATGGCAGCCTGAGCAGACCTGTTGCACCAGCTGTTCAGGCGTACGTGCCGCCGCGGGTGCAGCAGCCGTGGTCGTCACCGCTGCAGCGGCAGTCGCCGCGGCGCAGGCCTGACCTTCGATACAGACGTCACCGACAGGAGCGATGCGTGCCGCAATCGATTTCTGATCCATTGCATCGTCGGCCCAAGCCTGCATGCACCCCAGTATCATCCACAGCATGGCAAATCTCTTCAACATAGCATCCTCACAGGCGTTGATATGGAAAACCCCATGGAGCGCAAGTATAACCGCAAAGCGGCGAGCTGCGTATGTGAAAGCTTGCCAAGAGCGTTGCCTGCATGGACGTTTATATCAAGAACCGTTAAGATGTACGCCCTCCCAGCGCCCGTAGCTCAGCTGGATAGAGTACTGGCCTCCGAAGCCAGGGGTCGTGGGTTCGAATCCCGCCGGGCGCGCCATTCCAAAATCTCGTCGTTCCAAGTTGTCCAAGGTCTTGAACGGCAAGGAAAAAACCTGGCTTCTAATCCCTGTTTTTTCGATCGTGTCCCGTGGAGTGGTGTCACAGAAAGAAGTCGTTGGTCA
>JAJZHK010000027.1 GCA_021804565.1 Pseudomonadota bacterium
GTCAGCCTGTGGAGAGGAAGGCTCTGGCCTTGGGCGTAAGCTCAAGATGAAACCGGCCTCGGTGAAGCAGGAATCCAGCGCAAAGCTACCTATGAGTAGCTTGGGTTAAGTCTGGATGAACGGCTGAAAGAACATGGCACTGAGCACGGCGGTGACCACCGTGGAATAAAAGATGAAGGCCACCAGAGCCTGCAGCAGGAGCACCCGGCGCTGACGGTGGTGGGTGAGGGTGACGTCGCCGCTGGTGTAGGACAAGGCGGCCATGAAGGCCAGATAATAGAAGTCGATCAGCTGTGGTGGCTGATCACCGGCAAAGCGCAGACCGCCATCGGCGACATGTTGTAGCTGCAGCTCGTGGTGCAGCTGGCCGTAGTAGCGACCGAAGGCTGCGTGCATCATCAGCCAGGCGAGGACGATGGCGATGCCACAGAGCAGCATCAGGTGCTGGCTCTCGTGGCCATGAATGTTCATGATCAGGCCGACGCAGATGTTGGAGAGCAGGGCGGTGAGCACGATCCAGCTGAGGATGCTCAGTGCACGTGGGTGCCGGCTCATACGTTGACGACTGGTGCTGTCGTCGGCGTGATGAACCAGCAGGGCCAGCAGCGCCAGGTAAAGCGCGATGCCTATATCCCAGGCAGCGAGCAGGGCGGTGGCCGTTCCCAGCCGCGGCTGCAGCCACGCCGCCAGCGGCAGGCCGATCAGCAAGGCCAGCAAGAGCCGCGAGCGGTGGTCGTTACGGACCCGCGTTCTGCCAGGCATCAGGCGAACATCCCGCTATCCTGGCGTGCTTCGAGGTGCTGCGCCAGTTCATGGCGACCCTGGGGGTTGATCATGACGATGAGGACGTCATCGGCCTCAAGCACGGTCTGCTCCTCAGGGTTGAAAAGCGTTCCTTCACGTCGCCGCAGTGCCACGATGATGTAGTTGCGCCCGCGCAGGGGC
The DNA here is from genome assembly GCA_021804565.1 of Pseudomonadota bacterium. Classification (GTDB taxonomy): domain Bacteria; phylum Pseudomonadota; class Gammaproteobacteria; order Pseudomonadales; family Moraxellaceae; genus JAJZHK01. The sequence continues at coordinate 946 of JAJZHK010000027.1, forward strand.
AGGTGCTGCAGACTGTTCAGGTGGCAGTCTTGGGGCAGGCGGACTTCCTCGACACGCAAACCCTCGTCGCTGCGCAGCATCTCGTCGAGAAACGTGACCACCTGCGGGCGTATCATGGCTGAGGCGATGCGCATGCCGCCGGTGAAGTCCGGCGAGACGATGGCATCGGCGCCGGCTTTTTGCATCTTGCCGATGTTGCGAACGTCATGGCAGCGCGCTACGACGCGTATTTCCGGACGCAATTGCTTGGCGCTGAGGGCGATCATGAGATTGCGCGAGTCGTCGCCGGTGACGGCAAAGACCCCGTGCGCCTGCTCGATATTGGCCATCAGCAGGGTGTCATCGTCGCTGGCATCACCTTGCAGATAAAGCAGGTGCGGATGGCGATCCAGCTCGTATTGCAACTGCTCGCCTTGTTCATCGATGGCCACGAAAGGACGCTCGGTGGCAAAAAGCTCATGACCGACATTACGGCCGACGCGACCATAACCACAGATGATGTAGTGGCCACGTAAGCGGGCGATCTCTCTGTCCATGCGTGTTCTCCGCAGGCGTTCGTCGATGTCGGATTCGAAAAAGAAGATGGTCAAACTGGTAAACAGAAAGGTCAGGATACCAAAGCCGAGCAGGGACAATCCACCGGCAAACAGCTGCGCCGCCGTTGTACGCAGGGGCACGGCCTCCTCATAGCCCACCGTGGTGATGGTGATGAGGGTCATGTACAAGGCCGTGCTGATGCGTGTGTGCGCCGGACCCAAAGCCCAGAATCCCCAGGTGCCGAGGGCCAGCAAGGTCAGCAGGGCGATGATGGCGACATAAAACCGGCGCAGGATGCGCGATAGGTTGCTGTTGCGCGCTGGCGAGCGGCGGGCCAGGGCGCCTTGTCGGCGATTATGTCGAGCTTGCATGCAGATCGCAGTGTTGGACCGGTGCGGCCAAGCATAGCATGCCCGGCACCGACTGTTCGATGCGCATCGACAAGGCTGAAGGCTCATAAAAAAACCGCTGAACCGGGTGGGTGGTTCAGCGGAGCAGACGAATCATGGGGCGCTCCGACGACAGGGATTGAGGGAATCCCGCTGTGACCTGAATGCTACAGCAGCAAACGACCAGGGCCACTGAGGAGGATACCCCGGGAGGCGCTGACAGGTCACAGACGCATCGCGAGCTGGTAACGTTGGCCCTGATGCCAGTGCGACGCCAGGGCAGCGTTGGTCTGCTGGGTTCAGATTAACAAAAAAACCAGGTTAAGCTCGTCACATTGTCTGACAATATCGTGATTTTTTGTAGTCTAAGCCTGGATTGTTCGACGCTCTTGTGCCATCAATGGTGGTGACCCCCTTCGCCATGGGCATGACCGTGCTCGAGTTCCTCGGCACTGGCATCACGCACATCGACCACCTCGATCTCAAAGTGCAGGTCTTGGCCGGCCAGGGGGTGATTGCCGTCGATGGTGATCATGTCATCGCTGACACCGACAACGGTAACCACTTGCATGCCCTGTTCGGTCTGGGCATGAAACTGCATGCCCACTTCGATCTCATCGACACCGGAGAACATCTGGCGCGGCACTTGCTGGGTCAGTCGTTCGTCGTGCTCGCCATAACCTTCAGCAGCCTTGACGGTGACCGAGAAGCGATCACCTTTGCTGCGGCCGCCCAGGGCATTTTCCAGGCCGGGCACGATATGCCCATGTCCATGGATGTAGGCCAGGGGGTCTTGTCCCTGTGAGCTGTCCAACACTTCTTGGTCTGCGTTGGTCAGGGTGTAGTGGATCAGGGCGACCTTGTTGTCTTCGATTTTCATGAGAATTCCCGTACGGGCGAGTGGAATGGACCTGAAAGTCAGGTGCGGCGCCATGATCGTGCCTGTCGGCCTCCATCAGTGTCAAGGGTAGGCCGATCAAAAATCATGAATCCAAGCCAAACCGGTTTCGATGAGCTGCTGCCCATGCAGGGCGATGCGCTGCGCATAAAGGCGCAGGCTGCTGTCACGCGCCCAGCGATGATCGAGGCTCAGTTGCGGTTCATCGAGCCAGCCCATGGACGCTTGCCGATGCAGGCTCTCTTCAAGCAGAAGCTGCCAGCGGCCGGCCTGATAGCTCAGCCCCATATCGGGTCCCAGGCCTACGCTGGTGCCATCAAGCCCGGCGCCGGACAAGCTCTGCGCATCCGCCAGTGCCCAGGTCTGCCAGGCGGCGTCAGGCTGCCAGCTGAAGCCGACACCGCCATGTGTACGTAGGAGAATATGGCTGGCGTTGGCATCGAAAGCGCGATTTTGCAGCGGCAGGTCCTGCGCGCTGATCCCCATCTGCCAGGACAGGGCCGGCTGAAATGGCAGGCTGGGGGTCAGCGACTGGATGGCGAGCAAGGTGGCATGCCCCAGGTGCAGACGCCGGTCGGCCTGGCGGTATTGCAGGTCGAGGTCAAGAAAATCGATGCTGGCGCCACGCCGGTAGCCTGCCGCAGAATCGCTGAGGTCGTGGTAGGCCGGGCGCAGACCGAGGTCGAAGGTGGCACCTTGGCGGCTGCCGGCGGCAAAAAGCAGATGGCTGCTGTCATGGCCTAAGCTGGGATCGCTATCGGGGGCTGGGTGGGCGATGAACTGATCGGGCAGGTCGATGCGTGCGCGGCGCCGCAGGAGCAGGCTAAGATCTTGTCCTGGGTGGGCTCGCCCGGACAGGCGGCCACTGTCTTCGCTCAATTTGAGCGCATCGAAGGCGGTCTCCAGGGCCTGCGCCTCGGCCTGCACCTGATCCAGCTCAACAGGACGCGCCGGGTCATGGTATAGGCGCAAGGCGGCGTCATTGACCGCTGAGCTATTGTCGCGCACGCGCCAGGCGAGGCGGGTCGATTGCGCCGGTCGGTAGTGGCGGCTGAGGACCAGGCCGGGGACCTGGATGATGGCGCGTACGGTATCGGCAGGGATGGCGTAGAGCGTAAATCGGGCGCTCAGATGCAGCGTCGGGCGGCCGATTTCCAGCAGCTTGAGCAGTTCGTAGGCGCAGTTGTCGGTAAAGAAGTAGTAGGGAAAGGCTGTTTGTCGCAACTCCCAGATATGCAGCAGGATGCGCTGTATCTCGCTCGGATCGAGGTCGAGGCCATACTCCCAGAGGTCACGGTTCTCGAAGTCATTGTACTGCTTGACCTTGTCGTAGTAGGGCAAGAGGCTGTACATGCCCGGATAGCCGCCGGTCAGACCCTTGACCGCGAAGAGCAGGCCGTTGCTTTCATGGGTGGCTGCGGCATAGCTGATCGCGTAGGTCAGCAGGGGATCCTGATCCGCCAGCTGACTGTCGAGTCGCAAGAAGGTATGACCAAACATCGACGATGGGTTGTTGACATAGTCACTGGCGAAGACCAGGGTCAATCGGCGTACCGCCAGCGCATGCAGCCAGGTTTGCAGCTGAGGGCAGTCTGGCGTCTTCGGCAAGACGGCGCGGCCCAGTTGCTGCTGCAACCAGGCGTAGCGCGCCGGCAAGAGACAGGCCGGCGACTGATCACCTTGCGCTGGGCCCTGAAAGGCCTGCAGATCGGCGCGTAACTCGGCGGCAGGATCGTGCGCGCCTTGTGCGGCGAGAAAAAAGCCTGGGCCATGCGCTGTGCTGCGCCAGCCTCGGCCTTGCGCCTGCAGATGCAAGAGCTGGTGCCAGTAGGGCTGCTGCGCCAGGGTGTCGAGGCCGTCGTCGGCCTGCGCCAATGAGCCCAGGCACAGGCTGAGCAGGAGCGGCAGGAGGCGGTCGTAAAAAGGGCTGAGGGCATAACGATGACGCTGTGGCATGGGTCTTGGGGTCTCAGTCAGGCGCCCCCCATCCTGCCCATAGCCGGTGGCGTATGCAAGATCAGTACGGCTCAGAGGGGCCTGTTGCTAGGCGGATCGGAGCCGGAGCTGGGTGCTCCAGCCCCTGCGGCGATCAGCTGGCGTAGGCGGCGAGCTGAGGGTCCTGGTGCATGACCTGCTGCAGCGAGCCTAGAATCTGGCCGGCCGTCTGGTTCTGCGGCGCGAAGATTTCGCCGAAATGGCTCTTGGTCACGGCGAAGAAGTGCTCCTTCTGATCCGCCGGCACTTTCATCAGGTCGGCCAGGGTGTTCAGGGATTCACCATGGCCGACCGACATGTCTTTGGCCAGGTGCTCAAGGTTGGAGCCGGTGAACATGGTCAGGCGCACACGTGAGCTGATGACGCCATTGGGCGAGCAGCCCAAGGTGCCGGTGGTGATGCCGAACGTCTGGTTGCCGAAGATGCCGTTGGTGGTCACCGCCAACACTTTCGGGATGACGCCGCTTTGCCCCGCCCAGATGATGGTGCCGACGCCGCAACCGGTGTCGCTGTCCGCCATGGCGCCGAGGGAAACTGAGCCCAGCAGGGCCGCCGCTACGATCAATCGCTTCATGATGTACGTCCTTTTTGATCCATGATGCGAACGGTACACAGCCGTTCGTGTAGCGAGTCTAGCAGAGCGAGCGTCAATGTGGACTTGAAATTGCGGCCACCCCACCCCAAGTAAGGGCGCATCGATCGTGAGTTAAGGATGTTGCAAGATGAGTGAGACCCTGCGTGAAGACCTGCGTGCCGGCGAGACCTTGGGCTTTCAGACGGAAGTATCCAAACTGCTGCACCTGATGATCCATTCCTTGTACAGCAACCAGGAGATTTTCCTGCGCGAGCTGGTGTCCAACGCCGCCGACGCCACCGACAAGCTGCGTTTTGCCGCCCTCGACCAGCCGGACCTGCTCGAACAGGACAGCGAGCTCGGTATCTGGATAGACTTTGACGCCGAAGCCCATACCGTGACCCTGCGCGACAATGGCATCGGCATGTCGCGCGAGGAGATCGTCAGCAATCTGGGCACCATCGCCCGCTCAGGCACGGCGGAGTTCATGCGGCATCTGAGTGGGGACCAGCAGAAAGATGCGCACCTGATCGGTCAGTTTGGCGTCGGTTTCTATTCCGCTTTCGTCGTCGCCGAATCGGTCGACGTTTACAGCCGCCGTGCCGGTCTTGCCGCGGATCAAGGGGTGTTCTGGTCTTCGCGCGGCGAGGGCGAGTTTACCGTCGGGCAGCTGGACAGAGCGGCGCGCGGTACCGAGATCGTCCTTCACCTGCGTGAGGATGCTTACGGCTTTGCCGACGCCTACCGACTGCGCGGCATCATCCACAAGTACGCCGAGCACATCGGGGTGCCGGTGCGCATGCTGCAGCAGTTCCCTGCCGAGGGCGAAGAGGCGAGCTATGAGGTCGTCAACCAGGCCTCCGCCTTGTGGACACGTCCGCGCAGCGAAATCAAGGATGAGGAGTACATCGCTTTCTACAAGCACGTTGCCCACGATTTCAGCGATCCGCTGACCTGGAGCCACAACAAGGTCGAAGGCAAGCTGGAGTACACCTCGCTGCTCTACGTGCCGGGCAAGGCCCCTTACGACCTGTTCAATCGTGAAGCCCCGAAAGGTCTCAAGCTCTACGTGCAGCGCGTGTTCATCATGGATCAGGCCGAGCAGTTTTTGCCTTTGTACCTGCGCTTCATCAAGGGCATTGTGGACTCCAACGATCTGCCTTTGAACGTGTCGCGCGAGATCCTGCAGTCCAGCCCGGCGACCGAAGCGATGCGCAGCGCTCTGACCAAGCGTGTCCTCGATATGCTCGCCAAGCTGGCAGAGAGCGAACCCGAGAAGTATGCGACGCTGTGGTTGACCTTTGGCGCCGTGCTCAAAGAAGGGGTGGTCGAGGACCAGGCCAACCAGGAAAAACTGGCCGGCCTGTTCCGCTTTGTCAGCAGCCGCGACATCGATGCCGGTCAAAGCACCAGCCTCGATGCCTATATCGCGCGTATGCCGGCGGAGCAGAAGGGCATCTACTATGTCACCGCAGAAAGCGTGCAGGCCGGTATCAAGAGCCCGCATATGGAAATTTTCCGCAAGAAGGACGTCGAAGTGCTGGTCATGCACGAGCGCATCGATGAGTGGATGATGTCCTGGCTGCACGAATACCAGGGCAAGAAGTTCATCCATGTCGGCAAGGGCGATCTCGACCTGGGCGACAGCGTCGCCAGCGAAGAGCTGAAGGCGCAGGCGCAAGAGCACGCCGGTTTGCTCGAGCGCCTGCAAAAGGCCCTCGCCGAGCAGGTCGCCGAGGTCAAGGTGTCGGCACGCCTGATCGATTCGCCTGCCTGCTTGGTGGTCGCCGAAGGTGACATCGGCCTGGCGACGCGGCAGATCCTCGAAGCTGCAGGTCAAAAACTGCCCGAGACCAAGCCCAGTCTTGAGATCAATCTCGAGCACGCTCTGATCCGCCGCCTCGAGCAGGAGTCCGATGAAGAGCGCTTCGCGGCCTTGGCCTCGGTGCTTTATGGTCAAGCGGCACTGGCCGATGGTGTGCAGCTACGTGATCCGTCCAGCTTCGTCAGCCACCTCAACCAGCTGCTGGCACAGTTGCCGGTTTAAGGTCAAGTTGCCACCGCCTAGTGCGGTGGCAGATTGAAGTGGATCACGGCGCCGCCAGGCCCGGTGTTGATGTCGACCGAGGGGGAGCTGGCATTGGTGGTCACCCCCATCGGGGCGAGCAACTGTATGGTCACCTGTTGCCCATTCTGGATGGCCAGGCCGTTGGTGGTGGGTACGCTGGCATGGGTGTCTATGGGAACATCGGTGCCCATGGCGCTCAGGGCGGTCTGCACACCGACGGCATTGAGCGGCGTGCCGCTGACACTCAGATTGCTTTCGCCGGCGTCGCTGAGTGCCTGACTTTCTGCCACATTACAGCGCGTGATACCCTGCGCCGAGCCTGCGCAGGGCACTTTTTTGCTGGCATGTGGTAAAGAGATACCCGGGATATAGGATTGGTTGAGCTTGCTTGCTGTCAGCTCGGTCATATCGGCATAACTTCCTGTCGCCAGAAGAGTGACCACCAGGGCCACGATGCTGCGATGGTTCATGTTATCCTCCGCGCAAGCCCTCATCATCAGGCTGCTGAGACCAGTGTAGCGCCATTTGTGAGTTTTTTGTTACGGATCCTTGTCAAAATGTGGAGGTGTTCATGCGAGTCAGCGTTCTCGGTGGAGGTAGTTTCGGAACGGTGATCGCTCATTGTGCCGCCGAGCGTGGACACACGGTGAAGCTCTGGTTGCGGGATCAGCAGCAGCTGCAGGACATGAAAGCCAGCCGGCAGAACCGTAAATACCTGCCTGATCTGAATTTGCATGCGCAGCTTGATTTCAGCACAGAGCTGGCCGATTGCCTCGATCAAGTGGATCTGGTGTTTTTTTCAGTGCCGAGCCGGGCGGTACGCCAGGTGGCAGCGGCCTGCCGCGATCTTTTGCCGGCTGCGGTGATGCTGGTCAGTACCACCAAAGGTATCGAAAAGGACAGTTTTCGTCTGATGAGCGAGGTGTTGCGCGAGGAGACGGGGGCGACCCGCATCGGCGTGCTCAGTGGACCCAATCTGGCGCGCGAAATCGCCCAGGGGGTCCTGTCCGGCACGGTCATCGCCAGCCAGGACGAGGCTTTGCGGCACGCTGTGCACGAGGCGCTGGCCTCACCGCGCCTGCGCGTTTTTGCCAATACCGACATCTACGGTGTCGAGCTCGGCGGGGCCCTGAAAAATATCTATGCGGTGGCCTCCGGTATCGCCGCCCAGCTGGCACCGGGCGAGAATGCCCGCAGCATGCTGTTGACCCGGGCTTTGGCGGAGATGAGCCGGCTGGCCTGTCGCATGGGTGCCAATCCCTTGACCTTTCTTGGCTTGGCCGGTGTGGGTGATCTGATCGCGACCTGTTCATCGCCTTTGAGCCGTAACTATCAGGTCGGTCTTGCCCTGGCCTCGGGACAGACCCTGGAAGCCATCGTCGAGCAGCTCGAGCAGACCGCCGAGGGGATCAATACCATAGAGCAGGTCAAGTTCAAGGCCGACGAACTGAAAGTGCATATGCCCATCGTGCAAGGCCTCTACGCTTTCATCTTTGAGCGGCGCCCGATGTCCGCGGTGATCGCTGGACTCATGCACGCGGGTAGCAGTGAGGATGTGGAGTTCAGTTTGATGTGGCAACAGCGAGGGTAGGGCGATGCGTTTGTTGGTGGTCAGGCATGGCGAGGCCCAGCCTATGCGCGATCAGGACGCGACACGCTGTCTGACCGAGGCCGGTCAAGCGGAGGTGAACGCCCTGGCCTTGCGCTTGCAGTCGGACTGGACGCATTTGCGCGTGCTCAGCAGCCCTTATCGGCGCGCTCTGCAGACGGCGGAGATTTTGTGCAGCCATCTGCACGGGCGTCATGAGGTGTGGCCTGAAATTACGCCCGAGGGTTCGGTGCGGGCGACGGTGGAGCGTCTGCACGACTGTCATGAGGACCTCATCATGGTCACCCATATGTATTTTTTATCGGAGCTTTGCGGCTACCTGATCGAGGCCAGCCCGCGCTCCCATGACTACCCTTTGGCGACCGCTGGCGCGCGCTGGCTGGAAGCGGACCTCTGGTTACCAGGGTCGGCCAGGATGCGTGGCGAGAGTCTTTGATGTCCGTCTTTACCGAGGTCCATCAGCACGATCTGGCCGACCTGGCGACCCACTTGTCTTTGGGCCGTATAGACAGCCTGCAGCCTGTCGAAGGTGGCGTCCAAAACAGCAATTACTTTGTGCACAGCGAGGCCGGAGACTGGGTCCTGACCCTGTTCGAGCAGATGACAGCGGCCCAGGCGCAGGTCTATGTCGATCTTTTACTGACTTTGCGGGCCCGCGGCCTGCCGGTGCCCCAGCCCCGCTGTGACGCCCACGGCCAGGCCTTGTTCCCGCTGCGCGATAAACCTGCCTTGCTGGTCGAACGCAGCCTGGCGACTTCGAGCGAGTCGGTGAGCCTGCGCCAAAGACAGGTTTTGGGGGGGCTGCTCGGGCGGCTGCACGTCGCCATGCGCGACTGGTCGGGCCCTGCTCACCCCCGTGGCCATGGCTGGCGGCAGCGTCAGCTGCAGCAGCTGATGCCGCATCTGACGGTGGCCGATCGCGAGCTCGTCAGCTGGGCCGCAGAGGTCGACCGGCGCGTGCTCGCGGTGGATCTGCCGCAAGGCGGTATCCATGCCGATCTATTCCGGGACAATGTGCTCTGGCACGGCGAGGAGCTGGCCCTGGTCCTCGATTTTTATGTCGCCGGTCGCGACCGGCTCTGGCTGGATCTGGCGATCTGTCAGCACGACTGGTGCCGCGACGCCAAGGGACAGCTCGATCCCGTGGCGTGGCAGGTTTTTCTGCAGGCCTATGAGCGCGAACGCCCCTTGCAGGACCTTGAGCGCGATGAGCAGGTCCAAAAGGACATGGCGGTGGTGGCGGCATTGCGTTTTTTTCTGTCGCGATCGGCGGCTGCGCTGGCGCCACCTCAGGCCGGAGTTCTGGTCAAAAATCCTCAGGAGTACCGGCGTATCCTGCAGGTTTTGCGCAGCGCTGAGAGGCTCTGACCTTATCGCCAGGACCTGCTAGACTGAATACGGCTCAGGCATGGCGGGGTGTCCATGGACGACGCAATTTTACCGTGCACCATACAGCGCAAGGCCCTGGAAATGATCGTCCAGGATGAGCCCGTGCCGTCAGTGTTGGCGATGATTCTGGCGACGATCGAGAGGAACGTCGAGGGTTTGTTCTGTTCGGTTCTGGCACTCGATGAAGATGGCGTGCATGTGCGGCCGCTGGTGGCACCGTCTCTGCCGGAGGCGTACTCGCAGGCCCTCGATGGTGTGGCCATAGGGCGGGGTAGCGGCTCCTGTGGCACGGCCATGTACATCAAGCAGCCGGTCATCGTCAGCGATATTGCCGAGGACCCTCTCTGGCTGCCTTTTCGTGAGCTGGCCTTGTCTTATGGCTTGCGGGCCTGCTGGTCGGTACCGATCTGCTTGACCGGCAAGCCGGTGATGGGCTCCCTGGCGATGTACTACGATCGGGTCATGCATCCTGACGAGCGCGCCTGGCGGACGATCATGGATGCGATGAATCTGGTCGCCCTGTGCCTGGAACGCGAACGACAGAACCGTCAACTCTTGCGTGCGCAGCAGCATCTGGAACAGACGGTCGAAGAGCGCACGCGCGAGTTGAGTGTCGCCTTGAGTCATTTGCGCAACACCCAGCAGGAGCTGTTGAACCGCGAAAAAATGGCGGCTCTCGGCATGCTCGTGGCAGGGGTGGCGCACGAGCTCAATACCCCCATCGGCAATGCCATCCTGTCGAGCAGTTTTCTGGCGGATTGCCAGCTTCGCCTGTCCACGGCTTTGCGTGACGGGGTGCTCGGCCGTACGCAGCTGAGCACCTCCTTGCATGACGCAGAAGCAGCGCTGATCCTGGTGCAGCGCAATCTGGAAAAAGCTGCCGACCTGATCGGCCATTTCAAGCAGATGGCGGTGGATCAGAGCAGTGAGCGCCGCCGCAGTTTCGATCTGCGCGAAGTGATCAATGACAATGTCGTCACCTTTCAGGCGACGGTGCGTGGTATCGATCTGCGTTATGAGATCGATGTTGCGCCCGGCATCACCCTGGACAGCTACCCCGGTGCGCTCGGTCAGGTGTTGAGCAATCTGCTGGTCAATGCCCGTATCCATGGTTTTACGGGCCGCGAGCGCGGCTGTCTGAAGGTGCAGGCCAGCGATGCCGGCGATCACGTCCTCATCGTCTTCTCGGACGATGGCCTGGGCATGGCCCCTGAGCACTTGGCGCACATCTTTGAGCCTTACTACACCACCCGTCCCGATGCCGGTGGCAGCGGTCTGGGCATGTCTATCGTTTACAATCTGATGGTGCACATTCTTGCCGGGCGCATCGAGGTCAGCAGCCAGCTTGATCAGGGAACGCGTTTTGAGCTGCTCATCCCGAAAGTGGCACCCGCGCCGTCACGATAAGCACGTTCATACTGTGCCTGCGCCAAACGGTAGAGCTCGGCCAGGCAGTTTTCGAGGACTTGCAGCGGGGTGCCGGGGTGCAAGGCCTGCAGGCCGATCTCGGCGGGTGGCCGCTGGCGCTGGCGGCGCAGGATGTCGAGGGCGCGGTAGGCCAGGCTGGTGTGTGCCAGTGGCCGCAGCAGGCGCTGCTGGCCTAGCCGCTCGGCATCGATGATGCGATAATGCCGCGCGAAGACCTGCTCGAGCTCGGACTCCAGGCGTGACCAGATGCGCGCCTTGATCGCCTCGTCATAACTGTTCCAGGCTTGTACTTCATGCAGATAACGTCGACAGCCACGGCAAACGCGGTCACCCAGGACCGTCGAGCAGGTGCCGATGCAAGGCGTTGGAAGCGGGCTTGAGCTCATATCAGCTGCTTCATCGAGGTGTTGAGATGTCGCTGTACATCGTACTCAAGCATGTCCATATTTTCAGCGTCACGCTCAGTCTATGGCTGTTCCTGTGGCGTTGGCAAGGGCCGAACTCCGCCTGGCGCACGCAGCGTTTTTGGCGCTGGGCCCCTCATGTCAATGACACGATCCTGCTGCTGAGTGCTTTGGCGCTGGTGGGGTTGTGGGGAGGGCTTTACCCTTGGATGTTCAGCAAGATAGGCGCTTTGATCGTCTATATCTTGCTCGGACGCCAGGCGTTGCGGCAACGAGGCCGCGCTTCCTTGTTCTACGGTTGCGCGGCACTCGCCGTGTTCGCCTTCATCATTTCAGTCGCCCTGAGCAAGAGCCCCTGGGGGCTGCTTGCTCTGCGCTGGCCGACTTAGTCGGCGGCCTCATCCTGGGCTTGCACCCGACGGCGCTTGACCAGGGTGATGGTCGGTGCCGGTACGACGTTTTTGCGCGGCGCCGCGTAGTCGGAGGGACCGTCCCATTGGGCGCGTGGCATCGGCGACATGCGGTCGAAATTACGCACAGGCCGTCCCTGTCCACGCGGCTTGTGCGGGGTGCTATGGCGCTTGTCCGCTTGCTGCCCCTGGCGCTGTTGGGCGCGACCATGGCCGTCCAGACCCAGGCTGTGCGCCAGCAAGGGAATCTGGTAGGTCGAAGGCGCGGCATCGTCGCCACCCTGCCGAGGCGGACGTGCCGGACGGCTATCCTGCGCTGAGCGCAGTGGACGCGCCGGGCGACCATCGGGACCTGAGCGGGTCGGGCGACCGTCCTGGGCGGCACGCGCGGGGCGCTGCGGGCGGCCATCCTGCTTGAAGTGCGGGCGTTGCTGGCCACGATCGCGATCGCCACGCTCGGAGCGTTGCGGCCGGCCGGTGTCGCGGCCGGTGTCCGGGCGCTGGCGCTGGCGCGGCTCCAGTCCAGCGATGGTGCTGGCCGGGATTTGCTGGCCGGTGTACTGGCCGATGCGGGTGAGCAGGCCGCGATCACGCGAGCTGACCAGACTGATGGCGGTGCCGGAGCGGCCACCACGTCCGGTGCGTCCGATGCGATGCACGTAGTCTTCAGCGCCACGCGGCAAGTCGAAGTTGATCACGTGCGAGATACCTGCCACATCGAGGCCGCGAGCCGCGACGTCGGTGGCGACGAGCACCTTGATCTTGCGCTTGTGCATGCTTTCCAGCGTACGGTTGCGGGCGCTCTGGCGCATATCCCCGTGCAGGGCCGAGCAGGGAATGCCCCAGGAGCTGATTTCCTCGGACAAGGTGTCGGCATCGACACGGGTCGAGGTAAAGACGATGGCCTGGTCGACATCCTGTGCGGACAGCAGCGAGGTCAGCAAGGCCTTCTTGTGCTCGATATCGTCGCTGAAGTAGACCTTCTGCTCGATGCTCGCATGATTTTCGCGCACGCTGTTGAGGCGGACATACTGCGGATTGTGCAGGATGCGCTGTGCGAGATTGGCCAGATCGCCTTCGACCGTGGCCGAAAAGAGCAGGGTCTGACGTTCCTGCGGCAGTTTTTCAACGATGTGCTCAACGTCTTCGATGAAGCCCATGTCGAGCATGCGGTCGGCTTCGTCAAGCACCAGCATCTGGACCTGGCCAAGATGGATCATGTTCTGACCGACCAGATCGATCAGACGGCCTGGCGTGGCCACCAGAATATCGTAAGGCCGCGACAGCATACGCTGTTGCTGGCCGTAGGGGGTGCCACCAAGGATGGCCACGGTGCGTACCCCGGGCAGGTGGCGAGCGTAGGTCTGCGCTGCCTGGGTGACCTGTCGGGCCAGTTCGCGGGTGGGGGTCAGCACCAGCAGTCTGGGGCCGTGATTCTTGCGGCCAGCGGCTTCTTTAAGGATGTCCTTGTCCTGTTCGAAACGGTGCAAGGCGGGCAGTAGAAAGGCTGCGGTTTTGCCGCTGCCCGTTTGCGCGGAGACGATGAGATCGACGCCGGTCAAAGCCAAAGGAATGGCTTGTAGCTGTACAGGAGTGGCATTTTCATAGCCGCTATCGCTCAAAGCCCTGAGCAGAGGGGGGCATAAGCCCAAAGATTCAAAAGTCATGGACATCCCGAAGTAAGGATCTTCTCGATCCGATACGGTATAGGGCGAGCTCTGTAGGGTTACAGCGATCGGCCGGCGTAGATCGTAGCCAACCAAAATCATGGCCAGCAGGCCAGAGGGGGGTCAGTCACGATGGTGCCACCTGAGGTGGCGCCGGCATTCTAAGGGCAATGCCGGTCAGACTGCAAGCTTTATTTGCGTTTGCGGGCCCGCATGGCGCCGGGCCCTGTTGCTTGAGCGCGATCAGTCCTTGTCGATACGTGTGTGCAGATCGGCGATGAGGCTGCGCAAGGGCAGATGGTCCTCAAAGCCATCACGCCGGCGCTTGTACTCTATGGTGCCGGCGTCCAGGCCTTTTTCGCCGAGGACCAGTCGATGCGGAATGCCGAGCAGCTCACTGTCAGCGAACTTGACGCCAGGGCGCTCGTTACGGTCATCGAGGAGGACGTCGAAGCCGGCGCTACGCAGCTCTTCATAGAGGCGCAAAGCAGCCTCCTGGATACGCGGCGATTTGACCCAGTTGAGCGCGATGAGGGCGATCTGAAAGGGCGCGATGCGGTCAGGCCAGATGATGCCCTGGGCGTCGTGGTTCTGCTCGATGGCCGCCGCCACCACACGGGTGATGCCTATGCCGTAGCAGCCCATGGTCAAGGTCAGCGGGCGACCGTCTTCACCCAGAACTTCAGCTTTCAGTGCCGCCGAGTACTTCTGTCCGAGCTGGAAAATGTGACCGACTTCGATGCCCCGACACAGCTGCAGCTGACCACCACCGTCAGGCGCCGGATCACCGCTGACGACATTGCGTAGATCGGCCACTTCGACACGGGCCAGGTCACGTTGCCAGTGGACGTGTTGCAGATGGCAGCCGTTCTGGTTGCTGCCACAGATGAAGTCATCAAGCGCGTCGGCGGCGCGGTCGGCGATGATGCGCAAGGGCAAGCCGACAGGCCCCAGCGTGCCGGGGCGCAGACCGGTGGCTGCGTAGAGCTCTTCCGGGCTGGCCAGGGTCAGCGGCTGGGCGATGCCCTGGATCTTTTCGGCCTTGATCTCGTTGAGTTCATGGTCGCCGCGCAACAATAAGGCGAGCAGCGGGCGGGTGCCGTCGGCCGTGCGGGTGCCGTGGACGATGAGCGTCTTGATCATGCTTTGTGCAGGCACGCCGAGCGCGGCCACCAGCTCATCGATGCTATGAGCGGCACCGGTGTCGATGCTCACCATGGGCTTGCCCGAAGGCAGCGTGCGTGCTGGTGGCAAGGCCTCAGCCATCTCGATGTTGGCGGCATAGTCGGAGCCATCGGCGTAAGCGATCACGTCTTCGCCACTATGGGCGAGGACATGAAACTCGTGCGATCCTTGGCCGCCTATCGAGCCGGTATCGGCTTGTACGGCCCGAAAATCAAGGCTGAGGCGGGTGAAGATGCGGCTATAGGCGGCGTACATGCGCTCGTAGGTCTGCTGCAGGGAGTCTTGATCGGCATGAAAGGAGTAGGCGTCCTTCATGATGAACTCACGCGATCGCATGACGCCAAAACGAGGCCTCACTTCATCGCGAAATTTGGTCTGGATCTGGTAGAAATTGACCGGTAACTGGCGGTAGGACTGCAGTTCGCGGCGCGCCAGATCGGTGATGACCTCTTCATGGGTCGGTCCAAGCACAAAAGGGCGCTGGTGTCGATCGACGAAACGCAAAAGTTCAGGACCATAAGCCTGATAGCGCTGTGACTCTTCCCAAAGCTCGGCAGGCTGGGTGACCGGCATGAGCAGTTCCAGCGCACCGGCGGCATCCATTTCTTCCCGCACGATACGTTCGACCTTGCGCAAAACGCGCAGGCCGGTGGGCAGCCAGCTGTACAAGCCGGTCGCAAGTTTACGGATCATGCCGGCCCGCAGCATGAGCTGATGACTGATGACTTCGGCGTCGCTGGGGGTGTCGCGTAAGGTGGCGAGATGATAGGAGCTGGCACGCATGGAGGATCCTGCTGAACAAAAAAACTTGCCCATTCTGACATTTGCCTGCCGGCTTGACCAGCGTCAGGCGCAGCCGGTCCAGGCGATTTGCAAGTGCGGCTTTTTTCGGCTAAACCTTCAGGAGATCAGCGTCCTTCATATCGATGTGATCGGGATGGAAGCAGCATGGATAGATCCCCTGCGCCTGAAACCTCGCCCTTATCAGCGGACAGGCGAGGCTTGCAGTTTTTGCAGCCGCTGCACCCGGCCCACCACTGGGGCGAGCAGCTGGATAGCGTGCATGCCCTGATACGTGCCCGCTTCCCGCAGATCGATCGGGTGGCCATCGCGCTTTATGACGCCGACACCGATATGCTCAAGACCTTTGCCAGCAGCCATGCCGATGCGGAGAGCCTGTGTGCCTACGAAGCCCCGCTGACCCAGGTGCCATCTCTGCTCGATCTGGCACGTACGCATCGCTCGCGGCGGGTCGACAACCTGGTGCTCAGCTACCAGGTTCCCACCCACCACACCGCCTGGCTGTTGCGCCAGGGGTATCGGTCCAGCTACACGATGCCGATTTTTCAAGGTGAGCAACTGGTCGCTTTCCTGTTTTATGACTCCAGGCAGGTGGAGGCCTTTGATGCGTCGGTCTGCGCCTTTGTCGACGTTTTTTCCGATCTTCTCGGCCGCAATTTTGTGCTTCAGAAGCAGCTCATCGAAGGGGTCATCGCGACCGCGCAGGTGGCGGTGGACATGGCGCGTATGCGTGATTTTGAGACCGGTGCCCACCTTGAACGCATGGCCCACTACGCACGTCTGATGGCGAGGTCCTTGCGGGTCGCACACGGGCTCAGCGATGAGTTCATCGAATACGTGTTTCTTTTTGCGCCTTTGCACGATATCGGCAAGATCGGCGTGCCCGATCAGGTTTTGCTCAAGCCGGGCCGGCTGGACGCCGAGGAGTGGCGTCTGATGCAGGCCCATGTCGACAAGGGCCTAGGTATCGTCGATCAGATGACGCATGAGCTGTTCGCTGAGGGTTTTCTGGCGGCCAAGGTGATGCGGAACATCGTCGCCCTGCATCATGAGCGTGGCGACGGCAGCGGCTATCCACAGGGTCTGCATATGCCGGACATCCCGATCGAGGCGCGTATCGTCGCTGTCGCTGATGTCTATGACGCCCTGTGCAGTCCGCGTCCCTACAAGCCCGCCTGGTCAGAGCCGGAGATTGAGCGTCAACTGGCCGCTGAAGTGCAGGCCGGGCGCCTGGATGCCGAGTGTGTGGCAGCCCTGCAGGCGGCGGCCGATGAGGTCCTGTTGATCCGGCAACGGTTTGTCGATGCCGAACGGATCCACTAGGTGTATCGGCTCGGGGCCTTGTTGAACAGCGCCTGTCGTTTGATGACGTGCCGCTCTGTTCTTTGCGACGGCAATGGCTGAGATCGGCAGATTCGAGTGGCTCGAGGCGTTCGATCAGGTTTTTGAAGGAGCGGCCTGGACGCTGGCGTGCAGGTGCGAGCTTGTCGCGCATCGCAGCGATATCCTCATTGACGACCTGAGCTGGCGACTTGCTCAGTGCGTGCGGCAGGCGGCCAGGCGGTGGCCACCCTGGGGCCTGGACGGCTGCGCGAAAGCCAGGGCTCAAGCTGTCATGGGCCATAGGCGTGAGTCGGCCACGATGAAACTTGGGTCGTGACAAGGAGGCGGTGGATATGGTCAAGTCGCACGATGACGCTGAACTGGCCCGCAGCATTTCCGGCCAGCACCTCATGGCGGATGAATTGCCCAAACGTAGCCTGGCGGAACAGCTGGCCAATATTCATACGCTGATACGTTCACGCTATGACTTTATCGACAGGGTGGCCCTGGCACTCTACGATGCACCGTCGGATATGCTGAAAACTTTTGTCAGCAGCTGTGATGAACCCGATATCTTGCGTGCTTATGAAGTCGCCCTGGCGCAGGTGCCGTCGCTGCAGGAAATTGCCCGTCTGCGCCGCAACCGCCTGGTCGATGATGCGACAAGCGCTTTTCCAGGACAGGCTGTTCATACCGCCTGGCTACGCGAGCATGGCTATCGGGCCAGCTATACGGCGCCTATCTATGAGGGCCAAAGGCTGGTCGCTTTTCTGTTCTATGATTCCCGCCAGGCGGCTGTCTTCACGCCGCCTATCGCGGCATTCCTGGACACCTTCTCCGACATCATCTGCGAGCTGTTTCTGCTCCAGCGGCATATCGTTGATGGCATCATCGCCACGGTCCAGGTCGCCGTCGGCTTGGCCAAGGTGCGTGATTTGGAGACCGGTGCGCATCTTGAACGCATGGCTCGTTATTCGCGATCGATGGCCAGGACTTTGGCGCCACAACTGGGTTTGAGCGATGAGTTCATCGAATGCGTGTTTCTTTTTGCGCCTTTGCACGACATCGGCAAGGTGGGCATACCCGATCAGATCCTGCTCAAACCAGGGCCGCTCGATGCCGATGAATGGACGGTGATGAAGAGCCATGTCGATATCGGTGTGCGTATCATCGACAATATTGCGCACGAACTTTTTCGTCAGGGTCATCTGGCGGCCCAGGTCATGCGCAACATCGTCTCCGGCCATCATGAACGCGGCGATGGCAGTGGTTATCCGCTCGGCTTGCATCTGCAGGATATTCCTATCGAAGCGCGTATCGTCGCCGTCGCCGACGTCTTCGACGCCCTCAGCCATCGGCGGGTTTACAAATCGGCGTGGACCGCAGAACAGGTCTATGCCGAGATGCAGCGCGAGCTTGCGCGTGGCCGTCTTGATGCCGATTGTGTCCAGGCCTTGCTCAAAGATCCCGAGCAGCTGCGCCTGATCAGCGAGCGATATTCGGATCCGATCTGAAGCCTGCGGAGGCTTCATGCTTTTTTGTCGAAGGTATCTGGGTCATAATGGACCGGTTCAATGAACTTATGGATGTGCATGCGCCACGATATCTTGCAGGTCAATGCCTTTCTCGCCCTGATT
This sequence comes from Pseudomonadota bacterium, assembly GCA_021804565.1. Taxonomy (GTDB): domain Bacteria; phylum Pseudomonadota; class Gammaproteobacteria; order Pseudomonadales; family Moraxellaceae; genus JAJZHK01. The sequence continues at coordinate 19,260 of JAJZHK010000027.1, forward strand.
CTGGGGGCCGGCGAGGAACCCTTGCGTGTGCTTGAAGCGCGCGATGGCGGCGCTTTATGGTGTTTCATGCCGCAATCGGCGCTGATTTTGCGCCCTGGCGGGACGATCTCCGGGCCTAGCCTGATGACGGTGGCCGACACCGCCATGTACGCCTGTGTGCTCTATCACTACGGGCGTGTCGAGCAGGCCGTCACCCAGTCGCTGAACATCCACTTTCTCAATCGTCCGCAGCCCGGTGATCTCTACGCTCATGTCGAGGCTTTGCGCTGTGGGCGTCGCAGTGTCGTGCTCGATGTGCGACTCTATGCCGGTGACGCTGAACGACGGGTGGCACAAGCCAGTGGCGTCTACGCACTTCCTTCCGATTTTATGCCCAACCAGGATATTTGATGAGCACCATGTTAACGCCGGAGCAGGCCTATCTGCCAAGCAGCGAGGCTGATTTGCCTTTTGTCAGCACCGCCGATCTGGAAGGACAAAACGATTTTCTTGGCCAAGACCGTGCACGTCGCGCTTTGCAGCAAGCTTTGGCGATGAAACATGATGGCTACAACGTCTTTGCCGTCGGCGCCCATGGCCTCGGCAAGCGCACCATGATCCTGCGCTATCTGCGCGAGATCGCTGCGCGTATGCCAGCGCCGTGTGACTGGTGCTATGTGAACAATTTTGATGACCCGCGCCGTCCCCAGGCTTTGCAGTTGCCCTCGGGGCTGGGCCCGGTACTGAAGCGCGATATGGAGGCCTTTTGGCGACGCCTGACCCAGGCCATGGAGGCTGCTTTCGAGAACGATCTCTATTACGAGCGCATCGAAGGCCTGAAAGGGGAGTTGTCGCGGACCCAGCAGAGCCAGCTCAGCGAACTGGCGCAAGCGGGTGAGAAAAAGAAGCTCAAGCTGGTTTTGCGTACACCCGGAGGTTATGGATTTTCACCGATGAACGAGGCTGGCGAAGTGATGTCGCTGGAGGAGTTCGGCGCACTGACCAAGAAAGCGCAGGCCGCTTTCAAGCAGGTCATGGACGATATGGAGAGACGGCTGCGCAAATTGGCCAAGACGCTCAATCGCGAAGAACAGATCAATCGCGACAAGATGCGCCAGCTCAATGAGGAGGTCGCCAATGCCGTGCTCGAGCCGGAAATGACGCCACTCCTGCAAAGCTATGAGCATCTCCCCTTGTGCCACCGTTATCTGCAGCGTCTGCAGCAGGACATCCTGGAAAATATCGACCTGGTCCTCAACCAGGGTGAGCAGCAGGATGCTGTCGCCAGCCTCACCGCGGATGATCCGGTGCCTTCGCGCTATCAGGTCAATGTCCTCATCACGCATGCAGCGGACGCCGGGGCGCCTATCGTTTTTGAGGATCTGCCGACCCATTACAATCTGCTGGGCCACGTCGAGCAGATCACCTACATGGGCACGGTGGCGACCGACTTCACCCTCATCCGCGGCGGGGCCCTGCATCGCGCCAATGGCGGTTTTTTGATGCTCGAGGCTGAGCAGGTGCTGGAGCAGCCCTACGCCTGGCAGGGGTTGAAGCGGGCTTTGCGCTCCAAGTCGGTCAAGTTCTCATCGCTGGAGCAAATGCTGACGCTGACCGGGACCCTGTCGCTGGAAGCGGATGCGATCCCCCTGCAGGTCAAAATCATCCTGCTCGGTGATCGCGAGACCTTCCATCTCCTGCAGGAGTTCGATCCGGAGTTGGCCGACTACTTCAAGATACGTGCCGACTTTGAAGCCACCATGCCGCGTACAGCGCTCAATGAGCTGCTCTATGCCCGCTTTCTTGCAGACTTCGTCGCCAAGGAAGGGCTGCGCCATCTCGAGCGCGCTGCGGTGGCCCGGACGATCGAGGAGAGCGCCCGCTGGGCGGGTGACCAGCGTCATATCGCCTTGCATGCCGCGAGCGTCGCCGATGTGCTGCGTGAGGCCGATCATCTGGCGCGCGCTGCTCGCAGTCGACTCATCCGTGCACGTCATATCGAAGCTTCCATCGCCGGTATGGAGGCCCGACACGACCGGCTGCGCCGCGACTTCCTGCGTGATATCGAGGAGGGCGGCCAGCTCTTTGTCCATCATGGCGAGGTGGTCGGTCAGGTCAATGCCTTGACCGTCATCGACTACGCAGGTTTCGGTTTTGGCCAGCCCTCGCGAGTGACCGCCACCACCCACTGTGGCGGTGGCGACGTCATCGATATCGAGCGTGATGTCGATCTCGGTGGACCGCTGCACTCGAAAGGGGTGCTCATTTTGTCGCACTACCTGCGCTCGACCCTGGGCCGTGACCAGGTGCTACGCTTCGCCGGCAGTATCGCCTTCGAGCAATCGTATGGCGGTGTCGATGGCGACAGTGCGTCCTTGGCGGAGTTGTGCGCCTTGCTCTCTTCTTTGTCGGATTGTCCGGTGCGCCAGTGCCTGGCGATCACCGGTTCGATGAACCAGCGAGGTGATGTGCAGCCTATCGGCGGTGTCAATGAGAAGATCGAAGGCTTCTTTGCCGCCTGCAAGCTACGTGGCCTGCAAGCCGGTCAGGGGGTGATCATCCCGGTTCAGAACGTCCGTCATCTGATGTTGCGTTCGGAGCTCATACAGGCCATGCGGGCCGGCAAGTTCAGTCTCTACGCCGTTGCCCATGTCAATGAAGCCCTGGCTTTGTTGCTGGGACGTGAGGTGGGGGTGGCCGATGCCGAAGGCCGCTATCCCGCCGGGACGGTCATGGCCGCGGTGCAGGACAAGCTGGAACGCTGGCGCTTGGCGGAGCGCAAAGACGAAGAGGACGAAGAGAAGTCCGCTGCGCTCTGAGGGGCCGTCCGGCGATCAAAGGCTGAACTGTGCGCCCAGGTAGACGGCGCGCACGGTTTCATGCTCGAGGATCATCTCCGGTGCGCCCTCGGCGATAACCTCACCGGAGCTGACGATATAGGCTTTTTCACAGATGGTCAGGGTTTCCCGCACATTGTGATCGGTGATGAGCACCCCGATGCCGCGCTCGCGCAAATGCGTGATGATGCCTTTGATGTCGTTGACCGAGATGGGGTCAACACCTGCAAAGGGCTCATCGAGCAGGATGAAAGAGGGCTCTATCGCCAGGGCGCGGGCGATCTCGACACGCCGACGTTCGCCCCCGGACAGACTCATGCCCAGGCTTTTGCGCAGATGCGAGACATGAAACTCATCGAGCAGCTCATCGAGTTTTTCTCGCCGCTCAGCCTTGTGCATGTCCTGGCGTGTTTCCAGCACCGCCATGATGTTGTCCTCGACGCTGAGGCGGCGGAAGATGGAGGCCTCCTGGGGCAAGTAGCCTATACCGGCGCGCGCGCGTTCATGCATGGGCTGATGACTCAAGTCGAGGCCGTCGATGCTGATCCTGCCGCGATCGGCGGGAATAAGGCCGACGATCATATAAAAACTGGTCGTCTTGCCGGCGCCATTGGGACCTAGCAGCCCGACGATGCTGGAGCTGGCGACGCTGAGGCTGACGTCGCGCACGACAGCGCGACCCTTGAAGGACTTTTCCAGATGTTCAACGCGCAGCAGGCTCATCCATGTGCTCCTGTATTGTCATGCGCCGTGGCGGCCGGTGGTGGGCTGGCCGGGGCCTTGCTGTCTTTGCCAGGCTTGTTCGTGCTCGGCGGGAAGACCAGGAACACCCGCGACTTGTCGTCGCCTAAAGCGTCGATATGCTGGTCCTGGATACGGTAGTGGATGACCGAGCCGTCAGCGCTGGAGTCGTCCTGATGAATATGCGCATTGTGGGTCAGGGTGATCTCGTCTTGCTTGACGTCGTAGTCGATGGTCAGGGCGTGCGCCGTCACCGGGCCCTGGTGCGGGTCCTGCAGCTGCTCGTAGCGCGCAGGATTACCGGTGGCGTGGGCGGTATCGATCTTGCCGTTGGCATCGGTCTGTACCTGCAGCTGATCCGCCCACAGATGCATGCTGCCCTGGATGACGACGACATCACCGGTATAGATCGCCTGGCCGGTTTTCTGGTTGTAGGAGGCGCTGTTGGCGGTCACCTGCACCGGCTGGTCGCGGTCGCTATCGAGTCCATAAGCGGCCTGCAGAGCGAGGCACAGCGTCATGATCAGCCCATATCTAGCGTTGTAGTACATACGTTCCTCTCACCTGATGGTGCAGATTGAGTAGGCCTGACTTGAGGCTGGCATCCATCCCCAGGGCATCGGTGATGCCCTGGTAGGCATTGATATGCACAGCCACATCGGTGTCTATCGTCTGCGTGTCTGGATAGGCGTGCATCAGGCTGGTGTCGATCTGCAGGGCGTCCTGGGGTATTTGCGTGATCCGGCGGCCGTGCACGTGATCGCTGAGTATGAGGTGGGTGTTGTTGTCGAGACTGACACCGTCGTTGGCAAGAATCTCCCAGGTGGGGACATTCTTGGCGAGCATGATGACGCGCGGATGCAGGAGGTTGGCGTGGTCGATAGGGTGTGAGTAGTGTTCCAGGGTGTCCGCCGTCATATGGCGTATCACCTGCCCCTGATCATCGGTCGATATGCTTTGTATGACGGTCGCCTTGTAGTCCGGCAAGCTGGCGTCTTCACTGCTGGTGGCGCTCGAGGGGTCGCCACGGTGCTGCCCGAGCTCATAGGCCAAGGTGCCCAGCAGCAGGAGCACGGCGAGCAGGCTGAGCGCGTTGCGCTTGTCGAACAAGGCGGAGTTCACGTTGGCGACTCGAGCAGATAGGCACCCTGAAGCGCCTCCAGGTGGCCCTGGGCCTGCAGCATGAAGTCACAAATCTGGCGCACGGCGCCATGCCCGCCAGAGCGCGTCGTCACCCAGTGCACGTGCTCTTGCACAAAAGGGTGGGCATTGGCCGGAGCCACGGCCAGGCGCGCACGCCGCAGGGCCCCGAGGTCTGGCAGGTCGTCACCACAGTAGGCGACGGCATCGACAGGTATCGACAGTTGTGCGCAGACCTCATCGAGTGCGCGTCCCTTGTCTTCGCGACCTTGCAGGACGAGGTCGATACCGAGGTTGCGGGCACGGTGGAGGACGAGCTGTGAACGGCGGCCGGTGATGATGGCCAGCCGATGACCGGCTTGTCGCCACATCTTGATGCCGTGGCCATCCTGCGTATCGAAGGCCTTGAGCTCTTCACCCTGTTCGGTGAAATAGAGCTGGCCGTCGGTGAGGACACCATCGACATCCAGCACCAGCAGCCGGATGTCGCGCGCGCGCGCGTGCAGGTCGGCGCTCATACCACCCCCGCGCGCAGCATGTCATGCATATTGAGGGCGCCGACCACCTGGCGCTCTTCATTGACCACGATCAGTCCATTGATCTTGCGCTCTTCCATGATGCGCAGGGCTTCAGCGGCCAGCATGCCTGGCCGTACGGTCGTCGACGCGCGGGTCATCAGGGCTTCGATCGGGGTGCTGTGCAGGTCGATCTGGCGATCGAGGGCGCGGCGCAGATCGCCATCGGTGAACACCCCCAGCAGTTCTCCCTGCGCATCGACGACGGCGGTCATGCCGAGACCTTTGGCGGTCACCACCAGCAGGGCATCACGCAAAGTGGTGCCGGCTTCGACCACCGGAAGCTGCTCGCCCTGATGCATGATCTGGGCGACGGTCAGCAGCAGGCGGCGACCCAGGGTGCCGCCAGGATGGGACAGGGCAAAGTCTTCCGCGGTGAAGCCGCGAGCTTCGAGCAAGGCGATGGCCAAGGCATCACCGAGCACCAAGCTGGCGGTGGTGCTCGAGGTCGGTGCCAAGCCGAGCGGACAGGCTTCGACACCCTCGCCGGTCACCATGCTGACGTCCGCATGCTGTGCCAGGGTCGATGTGTGGGTGCGGGTCATGCTGATAAGCGGACAGCCGATACGTTTGAGCACCGGCACCAGGGTCAGGATCTCAGCGGTTTCCCCGGAGTTGGACAGGGCCAGGACGATGTCGGCACGGGTAATCATGCCGAGATCCCCATGGCTGGCTTCGCCGGGATGAACAAAAAAAGCGGGGGTGCCGGTCGAGGCCAGGGTGGCGGCAATCTTGCTGGCCACATGACCGGATTTGCCCATGCCCATGACCACCACGCGGCCGGAGCAGGCCAGGATACGTGCACAGGCCGCCGTGAAGGGCTCGCCGATGGTCGGCAAGAGCGCTTCAATGGCCATCATCTCGGTACGTATGACGCGTTGTGCAGTAGCGATGAACGGATGCAAGCTCATGACCGGCCTCGTACAAATGGACAGCGAGTATACAGGAAACGCCCTTTCAAGTGCGCATCTGCCGGCGCAGTTTCCGACGCCATTTAAGGCACTGCTTCACACAGGAAGGGGCTGACAGAAGGGTCGCATGTGATATAGTCGCAGCGCTCAAGCGGACAGGATGAGATCGATGACAGGCGCGACAGACAGCGACAACCTGGTCGAGATACGCGGCCTGCACTACAGCCGCGGTCGCCATGTGATCTTTGACGGCGTCGACATCAACGTGGCGCGCGGCCAGGTGCTGGCCATCATGGGTCCTTCTGGCTGTGGCAAGACGACGCTATTGCGCCTGATCGGTGGACAGATCAAGCCGGATCAGGGGCAGGTGCTGGTCGACGGTGATGACGTGGCCGATCTGTCGCGTGAGGCGCTGTTTCACGTGCGGCGCAAAATGGGCATGCTCTTTCAAAGTGGTGCCTTGTTTTCCGATCTCGATGTTTTCGAGAATGTGGCCTTTCCGCTGCGGGCCCACACCGATCTGCCGGACGATCTTTTGCGCGACCTGGTGCTGATGAAGCTTGAGGCGGTTGGTTTGCGCGGCGCCGAGCGGCTGATGCCTTACGAGCTGTCCGGGGGCATGGCCCGCCGTGCAGCTTTGGCGCGTGCCATCGCGCTGGATCCGCACATGGTGATGTATGATGAGCCTTTCGCCGGTCAGGATCCCATCGTCATGGGCGTGCTGGTGCGTTTGATTCGCGTTCTGCGCGAGAGCCTGGGGTTGACCACGGTGATCGTCTCGCACGATGTCGATGAGACACTCTCGATCGCTGACTATGTCTACGTGCTGGCCGACGGGCGGGTGATCGGTCAGGGCACCCCGGAGGAGATACGTGCCCATGAGTCGCCTTTTCTGCGGCAGTTTTTGCGTGGTGACGCCGATGGTCCCGTGCGCTTTCGTTATCCATCGCCGGCCATGCGCACGGCGATGCTGGAGTTGTGATGATGCGCCAATACCTGCAAGCCCAGGGTGAGCGATGGCTGCAAAGCCTGCGCAGCCTGGGCGCCTCGCTGATCTTCCTGCTCCAGGCGCTGGTGCGGCGGCCGCGCCTGCGGCAGTTGCCGCTTTACATGCGCCAGCTTTATGCGGTGGGTTTTCTCTCGCTCTTGATCATCGTGGTTTCCGGCTTGTTCATCGGAATGGTGCTGGGCCTGCAGGGTTTCAACATCCTGATCACCTATGGCAGTGAGCAGGCGCTGGGCACCATGGTGGCGCTGACCCTGCTGCGTGAGCTCGGACCGGTGGTGACGGCCTTGCTCTTCGCCGGCCGTGCCGGTTCGGCCCTGACGGCGGAGATCGGACTGATGAAAGCCACCGAGCAGCTGTCGAGCATGGAGATGATCGGTGTCGATCCGCTGCAAAGGGTGGTGGCGCCGCGTTTCTGGGCGGGGCTGGTGAGTATGCCGCTGCTGGCCATCATCTTTTGCGCGGTCGGCATCATGGGCGGCAAAATGGTTGGGGTGGACTGGCTCGGCGTTGACGACGGTGCGTTTTGGAGCCGTATGCAGGCGGCCGTCAATTTTCGCCATGATATCGTCAACGGTGTGCTCAAAAGCCTGGCTTTTGGTGCGGTGATCAGTTGGATAGCCGTGTGGCAAGGCTATGATTGTGAACCGACGGCAGAGGGGATCGCGACGGCGACGACGCGAACGGTGGTGTATGCCTCGCTGGCTGTTCTTGGGCTGGATTTTGTTTTGACCGCGGTGATGTTTGGAGGTTTTCAATGAAGAGTGCATCCCTGGAGCTCGCGGTCGGAGCTTTTCTCCTGGCCGCGATGGCAGGACTTTTGTTTCTGGCGATCAAGGTCAGCGGGCTGTCGAGCGACAGCCATCATGCCAGCTACCGGCTTTATGCCCATTTTCAGAATGTGGCCGGCTTGACGGTCCGTGCCAGGGTGACCATGTCCGGGGTTCCCATAGGTCGGGTGACGGCGATCAGCCTGGATCCGAAAACCCTGACGGCGCGGGTGGACATGGATATCTACAAGGAGGACAACCAGATCAGCACGGATTCGGTGGCCTCGATCCTGACCTCGGGATTGCTCGGTGACAAGTACATCGGCATCGTGCCTGGCGCGGACAGCAGCAATTTGAAAGATGGTGATGAGATCAAGCAGACCCAGTCTTCGCTGGTGCTCGAAGACCTCATCGGCAAGTTTCTTTTCAACAAGGCGACCTCGGCTCCGGCGACACCGGCAGCCACCGGCAAATCAGCCGGTTTTTGAGCGGAGTTAGACGATGATGACAGGGTACAGCAGCCGTCGTAAAGCGGCTTTGTGGGGCCTGCTCCTGAGCCTCGGTCTCGGTCTGAGCGCGCCGGTGCCAGCGGCGCCTGCGGCACAGGTGGCGAGCCAAGTCTCGGCGCAGGACTTCATGCAGCAGGTGACCTCGCAATTGCTGCAGCGACTGGTGCGTGAGCGCAAGAGCTATCAGAAAGATCCGTCCCTGCTGTTTCGTATCGTGGATGAAAACATCACGCCCTACGTCGATTACACCACCATCGCCCGGCGTGTCATGGGGCGCTTCTATCGTCAGGCCAACGATGCGCAGAGGCAGAAATTTGCCCAGCAGTTCAAGGACAGCCTGATTCGCACCTATGGCAATGGCCTGGCCGCCTACGATCATCAGAGCATCCAGGTTCTGCCGGCACGCGCCCCACAAACGGGCTCCACGGCCACCGTGGACATGCTCATCGGTATGAATTCAGGGCAGAGCATTCCGGTCAGCTACGAGTTGCAGCGTATGGCCAACGGCCAGTGGATGCTGGAGAATGTGATCCTCAATGGCATCAATCTCGGACTGACCTTCCGTAATCAGTTTGCCAGTGATGTCGAGCAATATCATAATGACCTCGATCAGGTCATCGCGCACTGGTTGCCGCATACGGAGTCGGTGACCGCGAGTGCACACTCATGAGTGTGGGCTGGTTGGCGGGTGACACGCTGGCCTTGAGCGGCAGCATCGATTTTTCCTGCGCGCAGCTGGTGCGGGATGAAGGCTTGCAGCGTCTGGCGGCGCGGCCCTCGGCCTGTGTCGACGTTCATGGCCTGGATAAGGTTGATTCGGTGACCGTGGCGGTCCTGCTCGCCTGGTGGCGGGCGGCCCAGCAGCGCGCTCAACCCTGGCGTCTGCTGGGGGCCAGCCAGCGTCTGCAGGCGGTGATCGAGGTGTCAGGTTTGTCATTTTTGTTGGAAGATGGAGGTGGTCGCGGTGACCAATGAAGAAATCAGCACACTGGTTCGCGCCGGATTTCCGCAGGCAGAGACCCTGAGGGTGGAAGGTGATGGACATAAAGTGCAGCTCACCTTGGTCAGCGCCGACTTTGAGGGCCAGCGTGCCCTGCAAAGGCAGCAGCGGGTCTACGCCTGTCTGCAAGAAGCGATCGCTTCGGGAGCCATACATGCGGTCAGCATGCGCGTGCTGACCCCGCAAGAGTGGCAAAAGATCAGTATGTTTGGTTGAACCATGGATAAACTTATCATCACCGGCGGGCAGCGCCTGAGCGGTGAAGTCCGCATTTCCGGCTCCAAAAATGCAGCTTTGCCGCTGCTGGCCGCCACCTTGCTGACTTCCGAGACCGTACGTCTGCACAATATTCCGCAGTTGCAGGATATCTCGACCATGGTGCAGCTGCTGGGGCAGCTCGGTGCCGACATTCTGGTCAATGAAACCTGCAGCTTGGATGTGACCACTGGAACACAGGTGCAGGCCTTTGCGCCCTACGAGCTGGTACGCCGCATGCGTGCCTCGATCCTCGTTTTGGGGCCTTTGCTGGCGCGATTTGGTGAGGCCAGGGTGTCTTTGCCCGGTGGCTGCGCCATAGGCTCGCGACCGGTCGATCAGCATATTCTTGGCCTGCGCGCGCTCGGTGCCGAGGTCGAAGTCGAGAGTGGCTATGTGCACGCTCGTGTGCAGGGGCGTCTGCGTGGTGGACGTGTTCTCTTCGACATGGCGACCGTCGGCGGGACCGAGAACCTGATGATGGCGGCGGCCTTGGCGGACGGCGAGAGCGTGCTTGAGAATGCCGCGCGCGAACCTGAGATCGTCGATTTGGCGGTCATGCTCAATCGTATGGGCGCCCATATCAGCGGCGCCGGTAGTGACTGCATACGCATCCAGGGGGTGGATCGCCTGCATGGATGCGAGCATCGTGTCGTCGCCGACCGTATCGAAACCGGCTCGTATCTGGTGGCTGCGGCCATGACCTGTGGCGACATCATCTGCCGTGATACCGATCCGGTGATGATGGAAGCGGTGCTGCGCAAACTGCAGGAGGCCGGCGCCCTCATCAGCAGCGGCGAGGACTGGATACGTCTGCAGATGTTGCAGCGGCCGCGCGCTGTCTCTTTCCGTACGCAGCCTTTTCCGGCTTTCCCGACCGATATGCAAGCCCAGTTCATGGCCATGAATACGATCGCCGAGGGCACCGGCACGATCATCGAGACCATCTTCGAAAATCGCTATATGCACGTTCAGGAGCTCAACCGGCTGGGTGCCCAGATCGTCGTCGACGGTCATACCGCCATCGTTCATGGCGTGCCTGCCCTGCAATCGGCGCCGGTCATGGCGACCGATCTGCGTGCTTCGATGAGCCTGGTGCTCGCCGCCCTGGTGGCGCAGGGAGAGACGCAGGTTCATCGCATCTATCACATCGATCGTGGCTATGAGCGTGTCGAAGAGAAATTGCGTCAGCTCGGTGCCCAGGTGCAGAGGGCACCCGCATGAGCCTGACGCTGGCCTTGTCGAAAGGACGTATCCTTGACGATACCCTGCCTTTGCTCGAGCAGGCGGGTATACACCTGCTCGATGATCCGGCGCGCAGCCGTAAACTGATTTTTCCGACCAGCGATCCGCAGGTGCGTATCGTCATCGTGCGCGCCACCGACGTGCCGACCTATGTCGAAAATGGTGGTGCTGACCTCGGTGTGGCCGGCAAGGATGTGCTCATGGAGCATGGCCCTTGCGGCGTCTATGAGCCGCTGGATCTGCGCATCGCCCGCTGCAAGCTGATGGTCGCCGGCCGTGTCGATGAGCCCAGCCGGCAAGGTCGTCTGCGTATTGCGACCAAGTTTGTGCGCATCACCCAGGCCTGGTACGCCGCCCGTGGTGAGCAGGTCGATATCATCAAACTGTACGGCTCGATGGAGCTGGCGCCCTTGCTCGGCATGGCCGATCGTATCGTCGATGTCGTCGACACCGGCAAAACCCTGCGTGAGAATGGTCTGGAGCCGAAAGAGCTCATCGCTCATATCAGCTCCCGTCTGATCATCAACAAAGCGGCCTTGCGCTGGCAGCACGGGCGCCTGCAGCCCCTGCTGGAGAAGCTGGCGGCAGCCGTGGCGGCCCGAGGAGATTGATATGAGTCTGAGTTGGCGGCGACTGCAAGCGGCTGATCCTGACTTTGGCACGCAGCTGCGTGATTTACTGCAGATCGATATGGCGATCAGCGACGAGGTGGAGGCCCGCGTGCGCGACATCATCGTCGATGTGCGCCAGCGTGGTGACGCCGCCCTGCTCGAGTACACGCGCCGCTTTGACCATCTGCAGGTCGAGCGTATCGAGCAGCTGTGCGTCGACCGCCATGAGCAGGAGGCGGCTCTGGCTGGCTTGCCGGCGGCGGCCCGGGCGGCCTTGCTCGAGGCGGCTGCACGTATCCGGCGTTACCATGAACAGCAAAAGCAAAGCTCCTGGCGCATCCACGATGAGGATGGCAGCTGGTTTGGCCAGCAGGTGCGTGCCCTGGACTCGGTGGGTATCTATGTGCCCGGCGGCAAGGCCTGCTACCCCTCGTCGGTGCTGATGAACGCCATTCCGGCCCGTGTGGCGGGGGTCGAGCAGGTCATCATGTGCGTGCCGACCCCGGGTGGCGAGATCAATCCCTGGGTCTTGGCGGCGGCCGCGGTGGCCGGTGTTGATCAGGTTTTTCGTCTCGGTGGCGCGCAGGCGGTGGCCGCCTTGGCCTATGGAACGCAGTGTGTCCCGGCGGTGGACAAGATCGTCGGGCCCGGCAATATCTACGTGGCGACCGCCAAGCGTCAGGTTTTTGGCCAGGTCGGCATCGACATGATCGCCGGTCCCTCGGAGATCCTCGTCTATGCCGATGCCAGTGCGCGGCCAGACTGGGTGGCCATGGACCTTTTTTCGCAGGCCGAGCATGACGAGCAGGCGCAAGCCATCCTCGTCAGCGATGATCCGCAAATGCTGGAGGCGGTCGCTGCGGCAGCGAACCGGCTGCTCCCCGAGATGGGTCGCCGTGACATCATCGCGGCGTCCATCGCGGCACGTGGCGCGATGATCCTGGTCGCTGATCGGGCGCAGGCGATGCAGCTCATCAATCGGGTTGCGCCTGAGCACCTCGAACTGGCCTGTGCCGATGCGGAAGCGCTGTTGCCGCAGATACGTCACGCGGGCGCCATATTTTTGGGCCATGCCTCGGCAGAGGCGCTGGGGGACTATTGTGCGGGCCCCAACCACGTCCTGCCGACGCACGGCACGGCGCGTTTTTCTTCACCGCTCGGTGTCTATGACTTCCAGAAGCGCAGCAGCCTGATTGCCCCCAGCGCAGCCGGTGGTGCCCGTCTCGGCCAGCTGGCGAACATCCTGGCGCAGGCCGAGGGCCTCGATGCGCACGCTCGTTCTGCGGCTTTGCGCACCCAGGCCCCTGAGCTGCTCTAGGCTTTAGGGCAGTGCCTGGCTGCTGGCCGCCTGTCGCGGTCTCTCGCCGATATGGACACGGGTTTGCCAGGTCTGCTGCTGACGACGCAAGGACAGCAGCACCTCACTGCCCGGACGTAAGGCGGCGATCAGACGGGTGGCATCGCCGCTGTTGCTGACTTTTTGTCCGCCGATACTGAGGATGTGATCGCCGGGGCGTATGCCGGCCTGTGCGGCAGGGCCATTTTCCATGACGCCGGCGATGACCACGTCCTGTTGTGCGACAGCTGCCTCAGGAAAGTCACCGCCGGCGCTGCCGAGCTCTATGCCCAGCCAGCCGCGTACGACGTGACCTTGTTTGATGATGTCGCTCATGATGGTTTTGGCCAGCGTGATCGGTATGGCAAAGCCTATACCCATATTGCCGCCGCTTTGCGAGTAGATGGCCGAGTTGATCCCGACGACGTCACCGTAGGCATCGACCAAAGCTCCGCCGGAGTTGCCCGGGTTGATCGCCGCGTCGGTTTGGATGAAGTCTTCATACGTGTTGATGCCCAGCCCCTGACGGCCGAGGGCGGAAATGATGCCCTGCGTCACCGACTGGCTGAAGCCAAAGGGATTGCCGATGGCGAGGACCACATCGCCGACTTCGACCGGCTGCTTGAGGCGCAAGGTCGCCACCGGCAGCTTGTCCAGCTGGATGCGCAAGACGGCGATGTCGGTGTCAGGGTCGCTGCCCACCACCTGGGCGCGCACCTCACGCCCATCCGCCAGGGCGACGGTGATCTTGTCGGCACCGTCGATGACGTGGTTGTTGGTCAGAATATAGCCGTCGGCGCTGACGATCACCCCTGAGCCGAGACCATGGCGTTGCTCGGTGTGCGGCTGCAGGCCGAAAAAGCGGTTCATCAGCGGGTCGCTAAAAAAGGGCGAGACCGGAGCGCGCAAGGTCTCACTGGTGTAGATGTTGACCACCGCCGGGGCGGCCTTGTGCACCGCCTGGGCATAGGAGACCGGACCTGAGCCCGGTGAGTGTGGCAAGGGCGCGGCGTTTTGCACGGTGACGGTGGCCCCGGGCAGACCGGGCAGGTGTGCGCTGAACGATCCCAGCCAGTCGTCGCGGTGCTTGTAGGCACTGATCAAGACGATGAAAATCAGCGCGGTCAGGGCAAGATTACGTAGTTTTTGCATCGCAAAGCTCCATGCTGCACACTAGTCGCCAAGGATATGAGGGCACAACAGGCAGGAGCAAGAGAGAAGTCATGGCAAGTTTGTATGAAATTCTCAAAAGTGCGGACGCCGAGATGCGTTCATCGCGCTTCAAAGACTATGCTCCCAATGGACTGCAGGTTCAAGGTCGGGCCGAGGTCAAAAAGCTGGTCAGTGGCGTGACCGCCTCCCTGGAGTTCATCGAGGCGGCCCTGGCGGTGGGGGCGGATGCGCTGCTCGTGCACCATGGCTACTTCTGGCGTGGTGAGGATCCCTGCATCACCGGCATCAAGAAAAAAAGGCTGCAGCGTCTGCTGGCCGCTGACGTTTCCCTGATCGCCTACCACCTGCCCCTGGATGCGCATCCGCAGCTCGGCAATAACCGGCGTCTGGCGGATCTGCTCGGCTGGACCATAGAAGGCGAGCTGGCACCGGGCGACACGCCCGGCTTGTGGGGACGGGTTGTGCCCTGCACGGCGACGCAGCTGCAGGAGACGATCACGGCGGCCTTGGGGCATCGTGTCCTGTGGATAGACGGTGGTCCTGAGCGTATCGAACGTCTGGGCTGGTGTACGGGCGCGGCTCAGGACTCCATCACCCAGGCTGCCGCTTTGCGTCTGGACGCCTACATCAGTGGCGAGATCAGTGAACGCACCGTGCACGAGGCGCGTGAGCTGGGCTTGCATTATCTGGCCATAGGCCACCATGCCAGCGAGCGCTATGGGGTGCAGGCCCTGGGGGAGTACCTGGCGGCCCTCCACGGCATCGAGCATGTGTTCATCGACAAACCGGTACCGGTGTGAGCGGCGGCCTTGACCGCCAGGCTCGTCACCACGGCCCTTTATTTCAGTCCAAACTCATCATCGAGGGTGCCGCGCTCATGCGGTGATTTGTCGGCATAGTCGCGCGGCGGCTCCACCTGCGCCAGGTAGTGCGGGTCAACGGCCTGATCAGGGGAGTTCAGGCTGGTCTGGCCCAGCGGGATGAAGGCGCGGCTGGGGTTGTCCTGATGATGGCGACGGGTATCGCTGCACAGCTGATCAGCGCCGTCTTGCAGATGCTCGTGCAGTTGCCGGTATTGCTGGGTCAGTCCATTCACCAGCTGGGCGCTGGCCGAGAAGTGTTCGGTGACCCGTTCCTGGTAGCGGTCGTATTTGCCCTGCAAAGAGGCCAGCAGGGCTTCAAGTTCCTGTACACGAGGGTCCTGATTCTGACGGCGCGCCCACAGATAGCCGAGCGCAGCGCCGGCCCCGAGAAACAGGATATCGATCCACCAAGACATAGAGGCCCCCTGTAGCGTGTTCTGTGCCAAGTCTATACCATCCCAGGCACAGACGATGACAGGCTGAGGGAAATATCGTGCATTTTTCACCGGAAAAACCGGGCGAGAGCCTCATTTTGATCGATGGACCGGCAGGACAGCTTGAACTGGCGCTGCGTGACGGGCAAAGCGGGCGTGGGATTTTGGTGGTCTGCCATCCGCACCCTTTGGGGGGGGGCAGCATGAACAACAAAGTGGTGAGCTCCCTGATTCGTGAAGCGGATGAACGTGGTCTGAGCTGCGTGCGCTTCAATTTCCGCGGGGTCGGCCAGAGTCAGGGCCTACACGATCACGGCCAAGGCGAGCAGGACGATCTGCGCACGGTCATCGCCGCTGCGCTACAGCGATGGCCCGCGGAGCGGCTGCTCCTCGCCGGCTTCTCCTTTGGTAGCTACATCGCCGCCAGCGTCGCCGCACAGGCGCAGCCGTCCTGGTCGCTGCAAGGCTTGCTTCTGGTGGCCCCCCCTGTCCATAATTACCCTTTAGGCAGCTTGTCGCTGCCGTCACCGACCTGGATCTTGCAAGGTGAGGCCGATGAGCTGGTCGATGCGCAGGAGGTGCAAGCCTGGGCGTCGACGACAGCGGCGGTGGACCATCTGGAGATGGTCGAATCTTGTGGACACTTCTTTCATGGACGACTCGATCGGGTGCGTGCCTTCATGGGTGCCGCCATAGCTAGACTTCTGCCGTGAAGCCGGAGAACGTGCATGCTACTTGAGCGCTACGAACGAGATATCGCCGCCGGCTTTGTCGCTGACCCGGCACAAAGACAGGCTTTGCAGGCTCTCGAGCGTATCCGTCATGACTTGCTGGCCCGCTATGAAGCGGCGCAGGTGCGTGGTGTCTTCTCGCGCTTTGCTCGCGCGCGCAATACGGCGCCGGTGACAGGACTCTATCTCTGGGGTGGGGTCGGTCGCGGCAAGACCTACCTCATGGATCTGTTCTATGAGAGCCTGTCTTTTCGTCGCAAGATGCGCAGCCATTTCAATCATTTCATGCAGCGGGTGCACCAGGAACTGCGGCAGCTGCCGGGCGAGGCCGATCCTCTGGAGAAGGTCGCCGACCGCATCGCCAGCGAGGCGGTGGTGATCTGTTTCGATGAGTTCTTCGTCGATGACATCACCGATGCCATGCTGCTCGGCATGCTCTTCAAGGCCCTGTTTGCGCGTGGGGTCACCCTGGTCGCCACCTCCAATATCATCCCTGACCGGCTTTATGAGCGGGGCTTGCAGCGGGAAAGATTTTTACCGGCCATCGCCATGCTCAAAGCGCACTGTCTGGTCCTCAATGTCGATGCCGGTACCGACTACCGCCTGCGTCATGGTGATATTTTGCAGCCCTTTTGTCTGTCGCATGACCAGGGGGGGCAAAATTTTCTGGCGGCGGCCTGGCGCTCCTTGACCGATGCGCCGGTGCAAGAACAGGTCCTGCAGGTGCAGGGGCGTGCTTTGCCGGTACACGCAGCCTGTGCGCAGGCGCTATGGGTGGATTTTCATACCCTGTGCCTGCAGATGCGCAGTCCCAGTGACTATATCGAGCTGGCGAGCATCTATCCGCACATCTTGCTGCAGGGGGTGCCGGTTCTCGGTGCCGATCTTGATGACGGCATGCGTCGCTTCATACACCTGGTCGATGAGTTCTACGATAGGCGCGTCAAATTGTTCATGACCATGGCCGCTCCCCTGGAGCAGCTCTACAGCGGTGAACGTCTGCGCTTTGAGTTTCGCCGCACTTTGAGCCGCCTGACCGAGATGCAGTCTCGCGAGTACCTGGAACTGGAACACCGCCCCTGAGTCACGGGGCGGGATTGGGCTGGATCTGGTGCAAGGCATCGATGCCGGCCAAAACGTCGGGGCTGAGCACGATCTTGACGCTGTCCAGATTTTCATGCAACTGCTCGAGCGTCGTGGCGCCGATGATGGTGCTGGTGACAAAACTACGGCTGTTGACATAGGCCAGTGCCATCTGCGCAGGGCTGAGGCCGTGCACACGTGCCAGCGCCACATAGCGTTCGGCCGCGGCCCGGCTTTGCGGACTGTTGTAGCGGTTGAACTCGCTGAACAGGGTCAGGCGAGCGTGTGCCGGCGTTGCTCCACCGGCGTATTTGCCGCTGAGCAGACCGAAGGCGAGCGGAGAGTAAGCGAGCAGCCCCATATGCTCGCGATGGGCGACCTCGGCGAGACCGATCTCAAAGCTGCGATTGAGCAGGGAATAGGGGTTTTGTATGCTCACCGGCCGTGCCGCATGGCTGCGATCGGCGAGATGGCAAAAGCTCATGGCACCCCAGGGGGTCTCGTTGGAGAGGCCGTAGTGCCTGATTTTGCCAGCCTTGCGCAGGTCTTCGAGGACCGCCAGGGTCTCGGCGATCGGGGTTTCCGCGGCGCTGGGGTCATGCTCGTAGCCGAGCTTGCCAAAGAAATTGGTCTGCCGATCGGGCCAGTGCAACTGGTAAAGGTCAAGATAGTCGGTGCCCAGCCGCTGCAGGCTGGCATCGAGCGCCATTTCGATATTTTTACGATCGAGACGGATCTTGCCATCACGAACATAGTGCATGCGTGCCGCAGGACCACAGACCTTGGAGGCGAGGACGATGCGCTGTCTGTGGCCAGGGTGCAGCGCCAGCCAGCGACCGATGATGCTCTCACTCCGACCAAAAGTGTCAGGCCGCGGTGGCACTGCGTACATTTCAGCCGTATCGATGAAGTTGACCCCGGCCTCGAGGGCATGGTCGAGTTGCAGGTAGGCTTCTTCGGCGCTGTTTTGTTTGCCGAAGGTCATGGTGCCCAGGCAGATCTCGCTCACTTGCAGGTCGGTTGGGCCTAGATGTCGATGGCGCATGATGAGCTCCTTGTTCGAGAGGGACTTCATGCTAGCAGTAGAAACAGGTCCCGGCCAGCATGCTAGAATCGTCTTTTGTCGCGTGGAGGAACCGATGATGTCGATGGCTGAACGTATCGAGGGCTTGCTGCGAGCTGCCATGGTCATCGACGAACTGCAGGTGATCGATGAGAGCCATGGTCATGGTGGTGGACGTTTGCAGGCGACCCATTTCAAGCTGGTCCTGGTCTCCCCGGAGTTGACGACTTTGTCGCGGGTGCGCCGTCATCAGCGCATTTATGCGCTGTTGCAGGGCCCCCTGCAGGAAGGGGTGCATGCGCTGGCTTTGCATCTGTACAGCCCGGCGGAGTGGGCGGCTTTGCACGAGGTGCCTGACAGCCCAGCCTGCCGCGGAGGCTCACGTCAGTCCGAAGGGCTGTGACGCGGTTTGCGTGCGGGACGCCAGTGCATGTGCAGGTGTTCGTCTTCGGCAGCGCAAAGCAGGCTTTTCAGGCGGGGCAGCAAGGCATCGAGGTAGGTGTCGGTGTAGTGGCTCGCCGGCGCATAAGCAAAGACCGGCGCCGGCCAGGCAATGTCATTGGTATAGCGGGCGATGTGGTGGATGTGCAGCTGCTCCACCACGTTGCCGAGCGCCGCGATGTTGATCTTGTCCGCTTCCAGGCCGCTTTGCATCTGTCGGGCCACAAAAGCCGATTCCCGCCATAGCTGCTGCTGATCGTCTGCGTCGAGCTCGTAGATCTCGCGTATCTGTGGACGCTCAGGGACCAGAATCAGCCAGGGATAGTGCGCATCGTCCATGAGGAGCACGCGACATAAGCTCATGCGGCCGAGCATCATGGTATCGCGTTGCAGCTGGGGGTGTAGCTTGAACATGGGCACATCCTGGGCAAGTATCCTGAAAGCCGGCTGCGGCCTGCCGGCGCGCGCATGATAGCACAGCTGCTAGGGTGGGCTGGCCTGTCCATCGCTCAGGCATTGAAGGTAGTGCTGAAGCCGCAGCCGCCCTGCCGCTGACCAGTCGATACGGCGGCCGGCGATATGGCGGTTGTAGGCTTGGTCATAGAGGATATGCTGCCAGCGCGGACAATGCTGCCCGGTGATGCGAGGCTTGTCGTCGATCAGGACATCGGCCGTGATCAGGGTCTTGTCCTCGCTCAGGATGCAGCGCTCGGCCATGTCAGGGCCAAGATGCAGGCTGACCCAGGCCCTTTTGTCTTCGTTGATGTGGGGGAGTGCAGAGGCGGTGCTGACGACCCTGAGCTCTAGGCCTTGTTGGCGTAGCTCGCTGACGGCTTCTGCCGCGCCCGCCATCAAGGGCAGCTGACGATAGAAGCCGGGACTGGCGATCAGGGCCTCGATGCACTCACGTAGCTGTGGGTCGTAGTCATCGGCGATATGAAAATGCCGTCGCTGCTCGCTCCTCAGGGGGCGGTGTCCGGTGTGCGCCTGCCAGCGCAGGGCAAACCCACGATCAAAATCGGCAAGCACCCCATCCAGATCGAGCAACAAAATCATCACCGCTCCCAGCTTCGCTTCAGTTCAGTGCAGGCCGTCGACCTCTGGCGCCCGCCGATCGGCAAAGACCCTGGTACACCCCATCAGCGTGGCCACCGGCCAAGAGCAGACCGCGCACTCCCTTGCAATCATAACCTGAGCTCACGATCGTGTCCCGTGGAGTGGTGTCACAGAAAGAAGTGGTTGGTCATCGCGCATCTTCGCTAGAGTTTGGTTTGCCAACTAAACAGAACGACGATGCCCCATGACATGATCGACCTTCAGGCGCTGCTTGAAATCCAATGGCATCACTGAGGGATTCCACACGAAGATGGAGATGATCCCGCGCAGAGCTTTCGGGTTCTGAGAATTTTGGGTAGTGTACGGACTTATGTGCAAATTCTTGGCGAGCTGAAGCGGCCATGGTATGAGGGAGATAACCAAACCAACCCAACCCCGTAGGAGGTGCCATACCATGACCGCAAGAAAGCATAACATCC
>JAJZHK010000064.1 GCA_021804565.1 Pseudomonadota bacterium
CTTGCGGAATACGGCACAGCGCGCCGAAGCCCCCCAGTCCACCGAGGACCTCGGGGCGACTGGTACGACGGGCTACATGCTTGATGCGGTCGACGAGGGCATCGCCAGCATCGATGTCCACACCGGCGTCTTTATAGCTGAGAGTCCGCTTAGGCTCTGACATGTGCTGCCTTATCCTGTCCTGATCGTGATACGCCTATTGTAAATCAACTGGCTGGCGAATTGACAGATTTTGGCCTGAGCTCGCGACATGGCGGCTTCAGGGTGCGGCGCCAGCCCCGGAGCAATTTCTTCAGGGCAGGATGATTGCCTTTATGGGGGGGCTTGGGTAACTTGTCAGCTATCTTTTTAGGTGTTTCGTCATGCCCTTGCTTCAACGCTGGATGCTTCTATGTGCTGGCCTGCTCTGGACAGGCTCGACCTGGGCTGAGGATACAAGCCTGTGGTGGGCGCGGGGGGTGACCCATTATAGTGATGGCCGCCTTGAGGCCAGCGAATTGCAGCCTTTGCTGGCCGAAGTCATCGTCCGTGCCGGCGGCAGCATCGACTGCCTGAGCCAGCCGGCGGTAGAGCAGGCGCTGCAACATCCCGGTGACTATGTGCGCAGTCATAGCCTGCTGGCGCCGACGGCGACGGCGGCCCAGGAGCAGGCCGTCGAGTTTGATGCCGGCGCGCTGCGGGCGCTCCTGCAGCAGGCGGCGTGTCCATGCCGGCCGCCGCAGCGTGTGCTCGTGCTCTGGTTGCATGGCGGCCAGCTGGCCCCCATGCCGCCGGCCCTGGCGGCCCCTTTGCTCCATGAAATGAGTGAGCGCGGCATGCACCCGCTATTGGGTAATGAGAGTGTCGACCTGACGCAGTCGCTCAGCCTGTTTACGGCGCCGGCATCCTTGTGGCGGGACCTGACCCATCGCAGTGGTGCACAAGCCTTGCTGCTTTTGAACGATGATGGGCAGCAAGTCGTGTCCCAACTCGGCTGGCGCTGGCTCAGTGACGATCAAGAGCTGCAGTCCTCGCTGCCGGTCGAGCACGATACAAGCGCTTGGCCGCGCCTGGCTGACATGGTCGCTGAACTGATCGCCGCGCGGCGGCAGCTGCCGCAGCTGCCGACGGACAGACAGGAACTGCATATTGACGGCATCCAGGGTTTGGCCGACTGGATCGCCTTGCGGCGCGAGTTGCAGCGGCAAGGCTACACGACCAGCATGGTCGTCTCTTTGCAGGGCGAGAAGATGCTCGTCCTGGCCACGGCGCCATGGGGCCATGCCTTGCACGACAGTCGTTATCTGCAGCAGGTGTTTCCGGATCAGCCCTGGGTCGATGCGCGTCAGCTGCAGGCCTGGCGAGAGGTATGGCCGGTGCATGTGCTGCGCTGGCTGCATCCAGCCCTGGATGAGCGGCCATGAACCTGAGGCGCCACATTCCCAATGCCTTGAGCCTGTTGCGCATCCTCATCGTGCCGTGCCTGGTGCCCTTGTTCGAGCAAGGGCACGGCCTGCTCCTGATCACGCTGCTGTTGCTGGCACAACTGAGTGACGCCGCTGATGGTTATTTGGCGCGCCGCTGGGAGGTCAGCAGCCGATGTGGTGCCTGGCTGGACGCTGTTGCCGACAAATTGCTGGTTTGGGACCTGCTTTACCTGCTCTGGATGCAAAAGGCGGCCCCCCTGTGGTTCATTTCGACACTCTTGCTGCGTGATCTGCTGCTGTTCGTCCTCGGTCTGCTGATTTTGCGTGCGGCAAGCTGGCAGCAGATGCGACCTTCTCTGATCGGTAAGTTGTCGATGGCTTTGCAGATGCTGGTCTTGCTGATCCTGATTTTGCGCCTGCTTGGCCTTGGCGCCTGGCTGCCGGGTTTGTCGGCCCTGATGGCATCGGTTGTCCTGCTGAGTCTGCTCAGTCTCCTGCTTTATTCGCGGCGCCTGTGGCAGCTGCGCAAGGTCAGGGTTTGATGCAGCAGCAAATTCTCCCACTGATTTTTGCCGACGGCCTCCGCCTGGATGACTTCATCGGTGAGCAGGCGCAAAACCTGCTCGTGCCCAGCCTCCATGACTGGGCGCGCTGCCAGGGGCCTGCCACACTCTGTCTGTATGGCGCGCCAGGCAGTGGCCGTACGCATTTGCTGCAGGCGACGGCGCAGGAGGCCGGCGGCCAGGGCGGTCGTGTCTGCTATCTGTCCTTGCGTGATGCACGCCTGCACCCTGAGGTGCTCGAGGGGCTGGAGCAGAGCTCGCATGTCTGTCTCGACGATCTGGAGTGGGTCCTCGGTCGTGCCGATTGGGAGTGGGCCCTGTTTGCCTTGTGTAATCGTCTGTCGGCCAGCCATCACGCCTTGCTGGTCGCCTGCCGAGAGTTGCCCAGCCACGCTTGCAGCCTGCGCGATCTGGGGTCAAGGCTGATGGCGGGTCTGGTGTTTCGTTTGCCGGTACTGGCCGAATCGGAGCTGCGCCAGCTGGTGTGGCGTCTGGCCCAGCGCCAGGGCCTGCAGTTGAGCGATGCCATCGTCGACCACCTGATGGCCCATCTGCCGCGTCAGGCCGCTGTCATACAGCAGTCCTTGCAGGTGATCGATCGCTACGCTTTGCTGCGGCAAAGACCGATCAGCCTGCATCTGGTCCGCGAGGCGCTCAAGCATGAGCCCCTTGCCTAAACAGCTGCCGCTGCCTGGATTGCGCATTTCTGCAAGAGCCGCTTGATCGCCCTGATGATTTTTGCCACAGTGTGCACGCTGGTGGCGGCAACCAAAACGCTACAGAGACACACCCATAAAACAGTGACAATGCGCGACTGTACGCCATAACAATAATGATGGATGCGCGCTGAGGAGATGAAAGGCATGGAGTCGCTCCGGGGACGAGGTCTGGTGCTGTTTTTTTTGTGGGCACTCGGCATGGGGGCGCTCGCCGATACGGTTACCGTCGGAACAGGTTGCACCTTCGAGAACGCCATCGCCAGTGTCTTGCCCAATAGCAGCGGCAGCAAAGGCTCCTGTACGACGACCAGCTCCAGCACGATCAGCATCACCTTGCCCGCCGGTGAGGTGGATCTGAGCAAGACCGTGGTGATCAATACCTCGATCAATATCACCGGTGCCGGAGCGCTGGCCAACACCGACGCCACCAAGGGCGCCATAGGCTCTCTGGGCAGCAACGAGACGCGTATCGTGGCCCCTGTCGGCCAGCGGGCTTTTGTGATTCTGCCCAGCACCTCGACGGTCACCGGCGGCGTCACCCATACCACCGCCAATACCGTCAGCCTGAGCGCTTTGTCCATCGTCGGTGGTACCGCCACCGATGACTGTGCCTCGGCCCTGGGTTTGAGCGCTGTGCAAGGCCTCAACGGCGGGGCCATCTGTAATGGCGGTGTCTTGTCGCTGAGCAATGTCCAGATCCGTGGTGCCCAGGCGCAGGATCATGGCGGGGGTCTGTACTCTGCATCCGGCAGCAGCCTCAGTCTGACGACGACCAGTTTTATGGGCAATGCGGTCCTTTCGGCGACAGGCAATGGTGCGGCTTTGTACATCAATAGCGCGCCCCTGAGCATCAGCGCCGCCACTTTCTATGCCCAGTGCGATACCCAAGCGGCGGCCCCGGCCACCGCGCCAGCGGCCTGTCCGGGTGGCACACAGACGGCGGTTATCGCTGATGTCGGTGCCTATACCAATATCGCCAACAATGCCGCGCAGATGAGCGCGCTGACCATCAGTGCTAACAAGGCCGCGGCCTTGTACAGTGAAACCAAGCTGACGCTGCAAAACTCGGACATCGTCAACAATTGGTCGGGTTTGAGCGTGCCGGCCGGTTTGTCGAGTGCCCTGGCAGCCAGCGCAGTGGTCGGTATCAACGACAGCATCATCGCTGGCAATACAAACCCCGGTGGTCAAGAGTTGGACTGCCTCAATCTTTCATCGAGCAACACCTTGCTCACCTATTCCCTGCTCACCGACCAGGGCGGTTGTCCGACGGGGACGCAAACGGCCTCCACGAGCATCGGTTTCAAGGCCTTGGACAATCAAGGCAATGTCATCCTGGCGCAAAGCGGGGCGCCTGAGCAAACCTTGCTGCAGGTGCCCGGCTCAGGGGTCGATGCGCCGGGCGTGCTGGCGCCTCTGGACAACTATGGGGGCAACCTGCTGACCCACAAGCCGCGTTTCTTGCTCGCTTATAGTTCACGCAATGACTCGCCTATCATGGGCCGAGGCGTATCCTGTATCAGTTCCGATGCGCGTGGCGATAAATCGACAGCCTGCGATCTAGGTGCGGATTTTTATCAGTTTCCCAGCTCGGGCAGTCTCAGCCTGAGTGGTATCCAGGGCCAGCCGGTGACTTCCGGCAATCTTAACGCCCAACTCGGCGACAGCGACCTGCTGCCCTACGATGGCGCCGGCTCGCAATGGTCCTGTGCCTTCGTCTACAGCAACACCTCCCTGACGCAACAGGCGCAGTCGACAGCGCCAGGTTGCGCCTGGGTCGTGCCTGACAGCCTGACCGGTACCTCGCCTGCGACGGAGACCACCAACACCCGCGGTGCTGTGGCTTTCAACGGCGCCCAGGACACGCTGACCTATACCCCGAACGGCAAGTTCTATGGCACGGCCAATTTTGAGGTGCGTCTGACCACCACCAGCAGCATGCTCAATGCCGACCCCAATGCACGCTTTATCACCGAGACAGTGCTGGTCACCGAGCAGCCGAGCAGCGGCCTCAGCAGTCAATCGCTCAGTGGCGCCACCGATCTGCCACAAATTCTCGTTCTGTTGGGCTGGCTGGGGTATGCAAGCCGAAGATACCGCCAAGGAGGGCAGTCTTGATGCGTGCGGTCTTGAGAGTGTGGGGCCTGTTGCTGGGACTGATCTGTGTCAGTGCGCAGGCGACGATGCTGATACAAGTGACCACCAGTGCCGATCAGGATGGCGAAGACCCGGCCCATTGCTCCTTGCGAGAAGCGGTCACCGCCAATGCCCTGGGCATGGACTACGGGGGATGCGTCTACGGTGACACGGTGGTTTTGGCAGCCAACACCACCTATGTGCTCAGCCGGGGTGAACTGCAGGTGAAAGGAGCGCTCACCCTGCAAGGATATGACATCACCACCGACCAAACGCTGAACAACTACAAGACGCCGGATCCTTTTACAGGCATCGCGCCTCTGCGCGCGCCGCCTTCCACGGTCATCACCACCCTGGTCAATGGCCAGCCGAGCAGTCGTATCGCCTACGTCGCCAGCAATGCCTCTTTGTACATCCAGAATGTCGTGTTGCAAGGCGGTATCGCCAAAGCCGAGCAGGAGGCTGATGGTGCCATACCCGCCGATGGCGGCCTGATCATGGCGCGTGGCAGCCTCAGTTTGACCAATGTCGACGCCAGCGGCGGCTCAGCCAGTGGTAATGGTGGCGCTTTTGCCATCTATGGGCCCGGCAATGGCTTTTCCATGACCGGCGGTATCATCCATGACAACAGTGCCGGGGGCTGGGGAGGCGCACTTTTCTTTGGGCCTTTGGCGATGCAGGGCTCGGCGATCGATGCCAACAACAGCTGTGCCACCAACGGTGTCTTTGATGCTCACGCCACCTCCATCACTTCGGCCAGTTTTTACCAGAATGATGCTGCCTCTGGCGCTGCCGGCATCTTTTTTTGTGGTGATGCCAGTGTCAATCTGAGCAATGATACTTTTGAGCAGAATGGGGTGGGGGCTTCCGGGGTGGCGGGTACCGGCGCAGCTTTGGACATGATTGTCATTTCCTCGGCGTCGAGCTTCAACGCGGAGAATGTGACCATCACCGATAACGATCTGGGGATACAGTTGCTGAGCCCCATCAGTGCTTTCACGATCAGCAATAGCATCGTCTTTTGGAATCATCAGGACTGTGATTACAGCGACTTCAGCGTCTCGCCGCTCATTGCCCCCAGCGGCTCCCGCTACAATGTCTTTGGTGCATCCTGTGCGGCGGCCGGTACGCGACCGGCATGGTTCGATCTCAATCCACAAGCCGGTGCGACAGCGGCGGCGAGCAACGCCGTCACCGCCGGCGACGTGGCGGGCGGCGCGATAAGCAGCGGCCAGTTGTCTTGGGTGAGCGCACAGATCGATGCCCCCTTTCCCATGATGTTGCCTACGGCCAACGCCACCCTGCTCTTGAGCCAGGGCAGCAACAGCACCGGCGGCTGCACGTCGTCGGATCAGCGGGGTGTGCCGCGACGTCCAGGCACCAATGGCAAGCCTTGCGATATCGGTGCGGGCGAGCGCAAGGTGCTTTATGCCGCCAACGATGCCGGCAGCAACGGTACGGCCAAGCCGGGCAGCGGCGATGGCCGTCAGGTGCAGATCGACATCCTGGCCAATGACGAGGCCCCTGAGGAAGCCAGCCTGAGCTCTTTGCAGGCCTGGGGGGTGACGAATGTGCAAGGCGGTTGCACCTACGATAGCAGCAAGCATATGCTGAATTTTGACGGTGCCACGCTGGGTGACTTCGGCAACACCAGCAAGACGGCGACCTGTCATTATTCGCTGTGCGGCAACAGCTCCTGTTCGGTCACTTCAGCCCCGGCCACCGTCAATATCACGGTGAGCAATCAGGCTCCGCTGGCGGTCGATGACTACCTCTATTTTAGCGGTGCGCAACCGGCGACGATCAATGTGCTGTCCAATGACTACGATCAGGACGGCGGCGACAATCGCTGGAATGCTCTTGATCCTAATACGGTGACGGTGGTGGGTTTTCCGGTGACCGGCTCGCTCTTTTGCGGCACGGTGCCGATGGCCAGCAATGGCCAGGTGACCTGTCCGGGCGGACTGATCACCTACCAGGCCACCGACAACTATGCCAAGTTTCAGGACCAGTTCACCTACACGGTGGCTGACGTCGATGGAGCGATCTCCAACAAGGCCACCGTCCATGTCAATCCTGTCGATCAAAATACGCCCGCCCAGGGCGGCGGCTCGGAGTCGCTACTCACCCTTATGGGCCTGGCGGCTTTGCTAGGAGCGCGTCAACGACGGCAAGTTTGATCGGCACTGGCATCTTCAGGCATGAGCATACATACTTAAGCCTTGATCGGTTCCGGAGTCGTATGCCATGCCCAATTTCCCCACGCTGGCGGCTGTAGCGCGGAGATATTTTTACATGACCCAGCTCTTGTTCTTCATAGCGCTGGTGGGTGGGCTGCTCAGTCTGAAGACCAGGATCGATGAAGCGCATCAGCGCAGCGTCGCCTATCTGGATGCAGCACGCTCGGTGATGCGGACGGAGGTTGATTTCAAGCAGCAGGTGCAGGAGTGGAAGGATTTTCTTTTGCGCGGCGCCGATCCTCATCTGGCCGACAAATACTGGGCGCAATTTGAGCGGCAGTTGCAGATGGTGCGAGACGACTGCCAGCACATGCAAGCTCATTTCACACTTTTGCACGACACCGAACTGCAGTCGCAAGCCGCTACCTTTTGCCGTACCCATGCCGAGATGACCCCGCACTACGAGCAGGCTCGTCAAGTCTTTCTGGCGGCGGGTGCGCGCGCCCAGGCTGGCGATCATGCTGTCGCCGGGGTCGATCGTGGGCCCACCCAGTCCCTGGCTGATTTGGCGCGACTGAGCGCGGCGCGCAGCGATAGCATGCGTGAGCAGCAGCAAAAAAGTTTCCAGCAGGCGCAGCTGATCTTGATCAGCCTGTTTGCCGGCTCCAGCTTTTTGGCCATCGTGATTTTTTCCTGGGGCATACAGCGGCATATCGCGCAGCCGATGAAAGCCATGGCGCATGATATCGACATGATCGCGGCGCAGAAAAACCTTGCACACGGCATGCAGGCGCCGCCTCTCCAGGAGGCGGCGGTCATCGCCCAGGCCTTCAATGCGCTCTTGCAATCGCTGGCGTCCAGTTTCTCGACGGTGACCCGCACCGCCGTGCAGTTGCAAGAGGGGGCAGGTCGTATGCAGGATGCTGATCAGCGCCTGCATACGGTAACCCTGGCCGGCCAGGACTCCCTGGCTGAATCGGCCGCTGCCATGGAAGAGCTGGGAGCCAGCTTGCAGACGACCAGCGATGTCGCCCTAAAGACAGAAAACATCAGCCATAACAGCCTGCAGCTGGCCGAGCAGGGTCAGGGGCAGCTGCATGAGCTTTTTCAGGCAACGGTCGGCCTGACCGAGCTGTCGCAACAGATGGCGACGGATATGGCCGAGCTCGACAGGATCTCCAGCCGTATCGAAAGCTTGGTCAACAGCATACATGCCATCGCTGATCAGACCAATCTGCTCGCTCTCAATGCCGCGATCGAGGCGGCGCGAGCCGGTGAACACGGTCGAGGTTTTGCGGTGGTGGCCGATGAGGTGCGCAGTCTGGCCAGCAAAACGGCAGAGTCGACACGTCATATTCAGGACATGACCAGCTCCATCGCCTCGGGCGTGGAACGTGTGCTCGGTCGACATCAGCAGATGGCGACAGCGTTTGATCAGGTTCGTGCGCGTAGCGAGCAGGCCCAGGTGCATATGGGCAGCTTGCGCTTGAGCAACGCCGACATCCTTGAGGAAATGCGCAAACTGACCCATACGATCTCGGAGCAGACACGGGCCGGGCAATTGCTCAGCGACCAGATCGAGCGTTTGGCAGGCTCTGATGAGATGCAAAAGGCACAAGCGCTTTTGCATGCCGAGGCCGACATGTTGACGCAAGCTGCAGCCCAGCTGCATGCGGTCTTGCGCGATTATCAGGAGGGTTCAGGGTCCTGAGGCAGGCGGCGGCGACGTGAGGGCAGACGATCAAAAATCTCCTGATCGTTGTACATGCGGTAGATGGTGGGAATCTCCTCCATGGCGCTGACATTGACGGAAAGGTCATGCAGCACGCCGTCTTCCAGGCTGTAGACGAGGCCATGGACGGTGAGGGGCTGTCCACGCTTCCAGGCATCCTGCACGATCGTCGTGTGGCAGACATGGTCCACCTGCTCACAGACATTCAGCTCGCAGAGCAGGTCACAGGCCTCATGGCTGTCGAGATGATCAAAAAGATGCTGATGGTGGGTGTACACGTCCTTGATATTGCGTAGCCAGTTGTCGATCAAGCCCATGGTACGGTTCTCCAAAGCAGCGCTGACCCCGCCACAGCCATAGTGGCCGGTGACGATGATGTGACGCACCTTGAGGACATCGACCGCGTACTGGATCACCGACAGACAGTTGAAGTCGGTGTGCACGACAACATTGGCGACATTACGGTGGACAAAAACTTCGCCGGGCAGCAGCCCCATGATCTCATTGGCGGGGACCCGGGAGTCGGCGCAGCCTATCCAGAGATAGTCAGGTGCCTGCTGTTCGGCCAGCGTTTTGAAAAAATCCGGCTGTTCAGCCTTGAGCGCATCAGCCCAGCGCCGGTTATTGGCAAAGATCGCCTCAAGCGAGCGGTGTGGCATGTTTTACTCCGATCCACCGGGCCTGGAGCGGCCCGGTGAGCTGACAGGAGGCGGGGTTCAGGGCAGCAGATGACGAACGGCGTCGCGTTCTTCTTGCAGCTCTTTTTCAGTCGCCTGCATACGTGCGCGCGAGAAATCCGAGATCTCCAGGCCTTGCACGATGCTCCAGTCACCGTTCTTGCAGGTGCAGGGGAAGGAGTAGATCAGGCCCTTGTCGATGCCATAGGACCCGTCGGAGTAGACCGACATCGAGACCCAGTCGCCTTCGCTGGTGCCCAAAGCCCAGGTGCGCATATGATCGATCGCCGCCGATGCCGCCGATGCCGCCGACGACGCGCCGCGGGCCTTGATGATGGCCGCGCCACGCTGCTGCACGCAGGGAATGTACTCGTTCACATACCAGTCCTGATCGATCAGGCCGCTGGCGGCTTGACCCTTGACGGTCGCCTTGGAGACGTCCGGGTACTGGGTTGAAGAGTGGTTGCCCCAGACGATCATTTTCTTGACGTCGTTGACCGTGCTGCCGGTCTTGCCGGCGAGCTGCGCCATGGCACGGTTGTGGTCGAGGCGGGTCATGGCGGTGAACTGACGCGGATCGATGTCAGGCGCATTGCGCTGGGCGATCAGGGCATTGGTGTTGGCCGGGTTGCCCACCACCAGCACCTTGATCTTGCGGCTGGCCACTTCATTGATGGCCTTGCCTTGCACCGAGAAGATCGCGGCATTGGCTTCGAGCAGATCCTTGCGTTCCATGCCCGGGCCACGCGGGCGGGCGCCGACGAGCAAGGCGTAATCGGCATCACGGAAGGCCTCGGTGGGATCTTCGGTCAT
>JAJZHK010000001.1 GCA_021804565.1 Pseudomonadota bacterium
GATCTAAGGATATGGGCGGCCTGCCGGACGCTCTGTTTGTGATCGACGTCGATCATGAAAAGATCGCCATCACCGAAGCGCGCAAGCTGGGTATCCCGGTGATCGCCGTGGTCGATACCAACAGCAATCCCGATGGTGTCGATTACATCATCCCGGGCAACGATGACGCGATCCGCGCGGTCAATCTTTACGTCGGCGCCATGGCTCTGGCCGTCAATGAAGGCAAAGAATATGCCGCGCTGCAGGCCTCCGGTCGTGCTGAAGCTGTCGCGGCCGAGGGCGAGCAGCGGGCTTAAGGCCGGCTGCCTGCAAGACACAACGATACTGAGGAGAGACTCATGGCAGAAATCACAGCGGCTTTGGTGAAAGAGCTGCGCGAGCGTACCGGTCTCGGTATGATGGAATGCAAGAAGGCCCTGCAGGAAGCGGCGGGTGATATCGAGCTGGCTATCGACAATCTGCGCAAGTCCGGTCAGGCCAAAGCGGCCAAAAAGGCGGGCAATATCGCTGCTGACGGTGCCATCATCACGGCGGTGTCGGCGGATGGTCGTCAAGCCATCATCCTTGAGGTGAACTCGCAGACCGACTTCGTCGCTCGCGATGCCAATTTTACGGCTTTCGCCCAGGGTGTGGCACGTCTGGCCCTGGAGCATGCGGTGAGCGATATCGCGGCCATCGCCGAACTGCCTATGGAAGGCACGACGGTCGAAGGCGCGCGTGTCGCGCTGGTGCAAAAGATCGGTGAAAACATCCAGCTGCGTCGTGCCCAGCTGCTGCGTGGTGAGCGACTGGTCAGCTATGTCCATGGCCTGAAGATCGGTGTCGTGGTGGCCTTGCAGGGCGGCGACGAAGATTTGGGCAAGGATCTCGCCATGCACATTGCCGCGGCCAATCCCATGGTGGTGTCGGCGGCCGATGTGCCGGCTGATGTGCTCGCCAAGGAAAAGGAAATCTATGCGGCCAAGGCGCGTGAGTCGGGCAAGCCTGAGAATATCATCGAAAAAATGATCGAAGGCAGCCTGAAGAAGTTCCTCGCAGAGGTCAGCCTGGTGGAGCAGGGTTTCGTCAAGGATCCGGAGACCAAGGTCGCCGATCTTTTGAAGAAGGCCGGTGCATCGGTGGCGAGCTTTGTCCGCTTTCAGGTGGGCGAAGGCATCGAGAAGAAGGAAGTCGACTTTGCTGCGGAAGTGGCGGCGGCCGCGGCGGCAGCCAAGTCCTGATGACCTAGCTTGTGTCAAGAAGCCCCTCATCGAGGGGCTTTTTGTTGTAGAATGCCGCACCGGCTAAGACGAAAGGGGCGCCTCATGGGTCAAGAGCAAGTCGTCTATCGACGTATTCTTCTCAAGCTAAGCGGAGAGGCCCTGGCGGGTAATGTCGACTTTGGTATCGACCCGCAAGTGCTCAATCGCTTGGCATCAGAGCTGGCCCAGTTGGTCCGCTCTGGCGTACAAGTGGGTCTTGTACTCGGCGGTGGCAATTTGTTTCGTGGCGCCGCTTTGCAAAGCGCCGGCCTGGATCGGGTGGCTGGCGATCATATGGGCATGCTGGCGACGGTCATGAATGGCCTGGCGATGCGTGATGCTCTGGAACGTGCGGATATACGCACACGGGTGATGTCGGCCATCCCTATGAGTGGCATCGTCGATCACTATGACCGGCGCAATGCCATACGCTACCTGCAAGCCGGCGATGTTTGCATCTTCGTTGCCGGGACCGGTAATCCATTCTTTACCACCGACTCGGCGGCTTGCCTGCGCGGTATAGAGCTCGACGCCGACGTCGTGCTCAAAGCCACCAAGGTCGATGGTGTCTATGATGCAGATCCCATGAAGGTGGCCGGCGCACGGCGCTATGATGAGCTCAGCTTCGATGAGGTGCTCGATGCCCAGCTGGGGGTCATGGACCTGACCGCGATCTGTTTGTGCCGTGATCACGATATGCCGCTCATCGTTTTCGATATGAATAAACCAGGCGCCTTGCTCAAGCTGATGCTGGGCGGCAAGGAAG
Source organism: Pseudomonadota bacterium (assembly GCA_021804565.1). Lineage (GTDB taxonomy): Bacteria > Pseudomonadota > Gammaproteobacteria > Pseudomonadales > Moraxellaceae > JAJZHK01. The sequence goes on from JAJZHK010000001.1 coordinate 2,008, forward strand.
GCACACTGATACGCAAGACGCGAGCCTGAGCTTGGGGACCGCGCAAGGAGTAGGACATGATTCAAGATATCAAGAAAGATTGTGAACAGCGCATGCGCAAGAGTCTCGATTCGCTCGAGGCCGCTTTGGTCAAGGTGCGCACCGGGCGCGCCAGCCCGGCCATGCTCAAAGACGTCATGGTGCCTTATTACGGCAACGATACGCCTTTGTCGCAGCTGGCGTCCATCAATGTCGAGGACGCCCGCACCTTGCTGGTGCAGGCGTTTGATCGTAGCATGATCGCGGTGATCGACAAGGCCTTGCGCAGCTCGGATCTGGGGCTCAACCCGATCACCGCGGATGTGATACGGGTGCCTTTGCCGGCTTTGACGGAAGAAACCCGGCGTGAGATGCAAAAAGTGGCACGTCACGAGGCTGAAAATGCCCGGGTTGCCGTACGCAATATCCGTCGTGATGCCATGGCTGATCTCAAGGACTTGCTGAAAGCCAAGGAGATCTCCGAGGACGAGGAGCGGCGGGCCAATGACGAGGTGCAAAAGCTCACCGACAAGGCTGTCGCCGAGATCGACAAGGTGCTGGCCGCCAAAGAAGCGGACTTGATGAAGGTATGAGCATGTCGCTGAGCTCTGCACCGGATTTTATGCCTGGACAGGGCCGGCCGCGGCATGTGGCCATCATCATGGACGGTAACAACCGGTGGGCCCGGCAACGCGGTCTTGACGGCGTGGCCGGCCATGTCGCTGGAGAGCAAGGCGTCAGGGTCTGCGTCGAGACGGCGGTACGCGAAGGCATCGAAGTGCTCACCCTGTTCGCGTTCAGCTCGGAAAACTGGCGGCGACCTGAGCCTGAGGTGCAGGCTTTGATGCGGCTTTTTCTCAAGGCCTTGCAGCAAAGGGTGCCCGAGCTGATCGAGCAGGGCGTGCAGCTGCGTTTTATCGGTGACCTGTCGGCTTTTTCCGCCGACTTGCAGCAGGGCATGCAGACCGCCATGCGCGACACTGCACCCGGCCAGCATCTGGTCTTGAATGTGGCGGTCAACTATGGCGGTCAGTGGGATATGGCGCAGGCCGCCCTGCGCTTGGCCGAGGAGGTGTCGGCAGGACGGCGGCTCGCCGCCGACCTCAGCATCGCCGATTATGCCGAGCGTTTGTGTCTGGCGGATCTGCCTCCGGTGGACCTGTTGATCCGTACCGGCGGTGAGCAGCGTCTTTCCAATTTCTTGCTGTGGCAGGCCGCTTATGCCGAATTGTACTTTCTCGATACGCTATGGCCGGATTTTGATGCATCAGCTTTTGTCGCCAGCCTGCAGGCTTACGCGCAACGCCAGCGCCGCTTTGGTCGCACCTGCGAGCAGGTGGCGGAGATGAGCTCTCATGCTTAAGCAAAGAGTGCTCACCGCCCTGGTTCTGCTGCCCATCGTGCTGCTGGCCATCTTCAGTTCGCGCAGCTGGCCCTTTCCCTTGTTCACCACCTTCATCGTGCTGGTCGGTAGTTGGGAGTGGAGTGCGCTCATGGGCTGGACCCGTCCCCTCGCGCGCCTGGTCTACGTGCTGCTCACCGCCTTGGCGATGTTGCTGATCCTGAGCCTGATGCGCCCCTGGCAACAGCACTTGATCTATGCCTTGGCCTTGCCAGGGTGGCTGTGGGCTTTATGGCGGGTGCTGCGCTATCAGGGTGAGGACGGTGTGTTTTTGTCGGCCTCGACCACGCTGCTGGGCTGGGCCGTTCTGCTGCCGGCATGGCTGGCGCTCAATGAGCTCAAGGGCTTGTCTGCCGCCTGGCTGCTCTATGTCTTTGCCCTGGTCTGGGGGGCGGATACCGGGGCCTATTTTGTCGGTCGGCGTTTTGGACGCCATAAGTTGGCACCGGCGGTGAGCCCGGGCAAAAGCCTGGAAGGTGCTCTGGGCGGACTTGTGCTGACCTTTCTGATCGCTGTGGCGGTGGCCGTGTCGCGCCATCTGGCGGGCCTGCACCTGCTCGCTTTCCTGCTCTTGTCGATGCTGACGGTGTGCGCTTCCATCCTGGGCGACCTGTTTGAGAGCCTGCTCAAGCGCCAGCGTGGGGTCAAGGACTCAGGGCGGATTTTCCCCGGTCATGGTGGTGCGCTGGATCGCATCGACAGCCTGACTTCGGCCGCCCCGATCTTTATGCTGGGCTGGATCTTGCTGGGGGGCTTTTGATGCAAGGGGTTTGCCTGCTGGGAGCGACCGGCTCGATAGGACGCAGCAGCCTGGAAGTGCTCGCCCTGCATCCGGATCGCTATCGTATCCATACCTTGACCGCCTGGCAGCGTATGGATGAGCTGCTGGCCTTATACCAGCGTTTTCAGCCGTCTTTGCTGGTGGTCGCCGATGCCGGTCAGCGTGATGCCCTGCTGCGTGCCGGTGTGCGTTGCGAGGTGCTCTATGGCGCCGCCGGTTTGGAAGCGGCCGCCGTGGCTGCGGACAGCGCTATCGTCATCGCCGCCATCGTCGGGGCGGCCGGTCTGGTGCCGACGATGGCCGCGGTGCGTGCCGGCAAAAAGGTGTTGCTGGCCAATAAAGAGTCCCTGGTCATGGCCGGCACGCTTTTTATGCAGGCGGTGCAGTCCAGTGGCGCCCGGCTGCTGCCCGTCGACAGCGAGCACAATGCCATTTTCCAGTGCTTGGAGAAGCCCGGTGCAGGCCTGGCCGAGCAAGGTATCGTCAAGCTGGTCCTGACCGCCTCCGGAGGACCGTTTCGCTCTTTCAGCCGTGAGCAACTGCAGGCGGTGACCCCGGCGCAGGCGGTGCGCCACCCGCGCTGGAGCATGGGCCCGAAGATCTCGGTGGACTCGGCGAGCCTGATGAACAAGGGTCTTGAGTTGATCGAAGCCTGTCACCTCTTTGGTGCGCGTGCCGATCAGGTCGAGGTGGTGGTGCACCCGCAGAGCATCGTCCACTCGCTGGTCCAGTACCAGGATGGCTCCTTGCTGGCGCAGCTCGGGCGCCCCGACATGCGTACGCCGATCGCGCATGCCCTGGCCTGGCCAGAAAGGCTGTCGGCCGGGGTCGAGCCGCTCGATCTGTTGAGCATGGCGGCCCTGGAGTTTGAAGCCCCCGATGAGAGCCGCTTTCCCTGCTTAAGCCTGGCGCGCCAGGCCTACGCCGCAGGAGGCAATGCCTGTGCGGTGCTCAATGCCGCCAATGAAGTGGCCGTTGCAGCCTTTTTACAAAATGAAACCTCATTCATGGCGATCCCGGCTATCATCGCCGAAGTTTTGCAGCGCGTTCCTCAAAGCCCTGTCGACCAGCTTGAGGATGTGCTGCTCGCCGATGCCCAGGCGCGTCGCTGTGCGCGCGAATGTCTAGCCGCCTTGCAGGAGGGTTGAGCATGCAGCTGTCACCCTGGTGGGCCGCTCTTCTGGTGTTGGGGCCTTTGATTTTGCTCCATGAACTGGGTCATTTCATCGTTGCGCGTCTGCTTGGGGTCAAGGTTCTGGCTTTTTCAATAGGGATGGGGCCGGTGCTGGCGCGTTGGCGCGACCGCCAGGACGTCGAGTGGCGTTTGTCGCTCTTGCCCATCGGTGGCTACGTCAAGATGCTCGATGAGGGTGGCCACGAAGCGCCTGGCGAAGGCTCCTTCGCCCATAGCCCCGCCTGGGTGCGCGCCTTGGTGGCGCTGGCCGGGCCGCTGAGCAATCTCCTGCTGGCCTGGCTGCTCTATGTGATACTGGCCCTGCATGGCAGCACCCAGCTGGTGACCCGTATCGGTAGCGTGTTGCCAGGATCACCGGCGCAGTTGGCCGGCATGGGCGCCGGCGAGCGGCTGCTGGCCGTCGACGGGCACGCCGTGCAGGACTGGCAACAGGTCAATATGCGCTTGGCGCGGCGGGTGGGCGATAGCGGTGAGATCATTTTGACCACCCAGGCCTCAGGACTGCAACGTCATTATCATGTTCAGGTGCGACACTTTCTGGATCACGGCCAGGACGCGCTGCGCGCCCTGGGCATCACCCCGCCGCAGCCGCCCATTGTGCCGCTCATCGCCGCCTTGACGCCGGGGGGGGCGGCGCAGCGGGCCGGCCTGCAGCCTGGTGATCTGCTTTTGAGTGTCGATACTGAGGTTTTGTCGAGCTGGCCGCAATGGGTCGATCGTATCCAGGCTTCGCCGGGACAGGCATTGCATATCGACTACCGGCGGGCCGGTAAAATCGCTCACCTGGTTCTGGTGCCGGACACGGTGACCGACGAGTGGGGTGAGCGTATCGGTCGGGTGGGGGCCATGCCGCGTATCGATGACCGGCTGGTCTGGCCCACAGCGGATCTGCTGGTGCATGTGCAGGACAGTTTGCCCGAGGCCCTGCTGCGAGCCAATGCACAGATCAATGATGTCCTCGTGCTGACGGTGCAGACGGTCTACAAGCTGCTGGACGGGAGTATGAGTCTCGACAAGTTGAGTGGCCCCATCGGTATTGCCCATATTGCCGCCGCATCGGCTTCGTATGGGTGGCCGGCCCTGCTTGGGCTGATGGCGCTGCTCAGCGTCAATCTGGGCGTTCTCAATCTCTTGCCTATACCCGTTCTCGATGGGGGGCATCTGCTCTACATCCTGGTTGAGGCTTTGCGGGGTCGCCCCCTGTCGGCCCGTGTGCAGGCTTGGGGTATGGCCGCTGGAGCTGCGGTGATGGTGATGGTCATGTTGTTGGTGATCGTCAGTGACTTGAAGAAATTTTATTGAGCGCCTGCAGTCGCTGAGGAACTTGCGTTTGAAGAGCAATGACTGGTACCCACGTGTTGGAATGGTTCTGAGCCTGCTGGTGTACGGTGCAAGTGCCTGTGCCGTGGAGAATGCGGATTTTGTCGTCAAGGACATCCGCCTGGATGGTCTGGTGCGTGTGCCGGCGAGCACGGTGTACGGCATTTTGCCTATCGCTGCGGGCGATCACGTCGATGAGAGCCGTATCGCCGATTCGCTCAAAAAGCTCTTCGCCACCGGGGATTTCGAAGACGTCCAGGCTTTGCGTGACGGCGATGTTCTCGTCTACAAGTTCACCGAACGGGCGTCGATCACCTCGATCGATATCAAGGGCAACAAGGCGATCGATAAAGACTCGCTGCTCAAGGGCTTGAAGGCCGCGGGGGTGACCACCGGTGCGGTGCTGCAGCGCGCCACCCTCGATCAGGTCCGCCAGGAACTGCTCGACCAGTACATCGCCCAGGGCCGTTACGCCACGGAAATCGACATCAACACCGAGCCGCGCACGCGCAACCGTGTGGCGATCAAGATCGTCATTCGTGAAGGTGAGGAAGCCAGCATACGTGGCGTACATTTCACCGGCAATCATGCTTTTTCAGCGCAGGAACTGCGCGACCAGCTGCAACTCAAAGAGCATCACTTCCTCTCTTTCATCAAAGGTGACGACAAGTACTCGCAGGAAAAGTTGCGCGGCGATCTGGAGCGTCTGCGCTCTTATTATCTCGACCGTGGCTATGCCGCGTTTCACGTCAACTCCACCCAGGTCACCCTCAGTCCGGACCATAAGCAGGTCTATATCGATATCAATGTCGATGAAGGAGCGATCTACAAAGTGGGAACGGTCAAGCTGGTGGGTGAGTTGCCGGTCGCGGAAGACCAGCTCAAGCAGCTGATCCTGGTCAAAACCGGGCAGACTTTCTCGCAGCATATGCTGACGTCGAGCACCGAGCTGATCAGCAAGCGTATCGGTGACGAAGGCTATATCTTCGCCGACGTCAATGGTGATCCTCAGCTCGATGACAAGAACCATATTGCCAACATCACCATCTTCGTGAACCCGCAAGGGCGTGCCTATGTGCGCCGTGTCACCATGAAGGGCAATAGCAAGACCGATGACGAGGTGATTCGTCGCGAGATGCGTCAGTTTGAGTCCTCGGTGGCCTCCACCGATCGCATCGATATCTCCAAGCAGCGTCTGGAGCGTCTGGGCTTTTTCAAGACCGTCAAGATCGACAAGCAGCGGGTGCCCGGCAGTACCGACCTGGTCGATCTGTCGACCACCGTCGAGGAGCAGCCTTCCGGCTCGGTGGGGGCCAGTGTCGGCTACTCGCAGGCCGTCGGTCTGACCTTGAGTGCGACGGTCAGCCAGAACAACTTCTTCGGTACCGGTGATACGGTGTCGGTCGGGGTGACCCGTAACCAGATTTCACAGTCGGCCAATTTTTCGTTCACCAACCCCTATTTCACCGATGATGGCGTCAGCCGTGGTTTCAATATCTACAGCAATAAAACCTTCTTTTCCTCTTACAGCGTCACCGCCTACTTCACCAATTCGGTGGGGGGCAATGTCAGTTTCGGTTACCCGATCAATGAAATCGAAAACCTCAGCTTCTCTTTCGGCGTCGACAACACCGAGGTGATCGAGGGCAGCATGCCGGCGCAGCTGGTGGCCGATTATGTCAACAGCAAGGGGGCTCAGGCGGTCACCCAGGTGAACACCCTGGCCTGGAACCGCAGCACCCTGAACCGTGGCATGTTCCCTGATCGCGGCACTTCGCAAAGCCTCAGCCTTGAAGTGACCTCGCCGATGACCAATGTCAACTATTATAAATTGACCTACGATGGCCAGCTTTTCGTGCCTATCCATGGGCCATGGGCCTTGCACTTTCATTCTTTGCTGGGCTATGGCAATGGTCTGTTCGGTACCTCGGGGCTGCCGTTCTATAAAAACTTCTTCACCGGCGGCATCGGTTCGGTGCGCGGTTTCCTCGACTACACCGCCGCTCCTCGTGCGCCGCAGTTCCAGGCGTATATCGATCCGATGACCGGGGCCGTCGTCCGCGACGGCATGCCTGCGGTCATTGGCGGCAACGCCGTGGTCAATGGCACCATGGAATTGATCCTGCCTATGCCGTTCATCAAGGATGCATCGAGCATGCGTGCCACGCTGTTCCTGGACGCAGGCCAGGCTTTTGATACGACCAATTCCCCTTATATTGTCGATAATCCCGGATTAAGTGGCATGCGTTACTCGGTGGGTTTAGGATTCTCCTGGTTGACCCCGATAGGGCCATTGACCTTCAGCCTGGCGCATCCTTACCATCTGCAGCCGGATGATCAGCGGCAGGTCTTTCAGTTTACGATTGGACAAGGCTTTTAAGAACCCGTCGTTCGCATGAAGCGACGATGACTATGGAGGTGGGATGTGAAGAAGTTGATGAAGGGAATGGTGCTTTCCATGGCGCTGCTGGCGCCCTCCGTGCATGCGGCTCCAGCGGCGATGAAGCTGGCGGTGTTCGATCCGCAGGCTGCTTTGTGGAACACGGAAGCGGCACAAAAGGCGCTCATGCAGTTCAAGAGCGACATCAAGGTGCAGACCGATCGCATGGACGTTCTGCGCAAGCAGCTCGATCAGCTGTCGGAGAACCTCAAGGCCAACGGTTCGGTGATGAGCAAGGACCAGCGCGACAAGATCCAGGCCAAGGGCGACCAGATGTACAAGGAGTATCAGAATCTGGCGGCTGCCGTGCAGGAAAAAAACCAAAAAATGCAGCAAACGGTCATCGCCAGCATGAAGCCCAAGCTGGACTCGGCGGTGCAGTCCCTGATCAAGTCCGGTGGCTACGATCTGATCGTCGACTCTCATGCAGCGCTTTACGTCTCGCCTGATCTCGATATCACCAAGCAGGTGATCGAGAAGATCAATCAAGGCGGCGCGGCCAAGTAAGGTAGGTGGGTGATGGTCGACTGGTCTTTGGGGGCACTTGCGCACGAGCTGGGCGCCGCTCTGCGTGGAGATGCCGACAAATGCATCTGCAAGTTGCAGACCTTGCGTGATGCGGGACCAGACAGCCTCAGCTTTCTTGCCAATACGCGTTACACCGATGCCCTGGCCCAGTGTCGTGCCGGTGCGCTGATCTTGCGCCCTGCCGATGCCGGGCTGTGGGCCGGTGATGCCCTGTTGAGCGATAACCCCTACCTCACCTATGCCCGTGCCAGCCGTCTTTTTGAACATCGACCGGCCAGGCCGGCGGGCCGTCATGCCAGCGCCCTGATCGCCGATGATGCGGTGGTGGCTGAGGATGTGCATATCGGCGCCTATGTGGTGATCGGTGCCGGCGTCGAGATCGCTGCCGGTTCTGTCATCGAGGCAGGGTGCGTCATCGGCGAGGGCTGCAGGCTCGGTGAGGGCGTCTATCTGGCGCCGCGGGTTGTGCTCTATCCAGAGGTTCAGCTGGGTGCGCGGGTGCGTATCCAAAGCGGCAGTGTCGTCGGTGCCGACGGTTTTGGTTTTGCCAATGATCAAGGTCGTTGGCAGCGTATCGCCCAGTTGGGGCGGGTGATCCTCGGTGATGACGTCGATATCGGCGCCAACACCTGCATCGATCGCGGTGCTTTGGGCGATACCGTGCTGGAAGAAGGCGTTATCGTCGATAATCAGGTGCAGATCGCGCACAATGTGCACATCGGCGCGCACACCGCCATCGCTGCGTGTGTCGGTATCTCGGGCAGCACCCGTATCGGTCGATACTGTGTGCTGGCCGGTGGCGTCGGGCTGGTCGGACACATCGAACTGTGCGATGGTGTGCACATCACCGGCATGACCATGGTCACCAAGTCGATCAGCAGCCCGGGGAGTTATTCTTCCGGGACCTCGTTTGAACCCTCGCGACAGTGGAAAAAGACGGCAGTGCGCCTGCGCCAGCTGGAAAGTATGGCGACTCGGCTGAACCGGCTGGAAGGCATGGTCGAGCAAATGCAGACCGCTGCCGATAAATAGGGTATGCTTGCCATTTTGATCTGGATTGTATGAGTATGCTGGATATCAAGGCCATATGCGCTTATTTGCCGCAGCGTTATCCTTTTCTCATGCTCGATCGTGTCACCGAGATCGAGCCGGGCGTGCGCGCTGTCGGTTACAAAAATCTGACGGCCAATGAAGAGTTTTTCAACGGCCACTTTCCGGGTCATCCGATCATGCCCGGTGTGCTCATCGTCGAGGCCATGGCCCAGCTGGCCGGGGTGCTGGGTTTTGTCAGCACCGGACGCAAGCCTGAAGACGGCATCATCCATCTGTTTGTGGGCACCGATGACCTGCGTTTCAAGCGCCAGGTGGTGCCGGGCGATCAGCTGATGCTGAGTGCTGAAATCGGCACCTGCAAACGCAATCTTTACAAGTTCAACTGCCAGGCTTCGGTCGATGGGGATCTCGTCGCCAAGGCCCAGATTCTTATTGCCGAGCAGCACCTATGAGTTCCGCCCAGTATCATTCGACGGCGCTTATCGATGCGCGCGCCCGGCTGGGCTCAGGCGTCAAGGTCGGGGCTTACAGCATCATCGGCCCTGAGGTCGAGATCGGTGATGACTGCATCATCGGGCCCCATGTGGTGCTGTCCGGGCCGACGGTCATCGGTCGACGCAACCGTTTTTTCCAATTTTGCTCGATCGGCGAAGAGTGCCAGGACAAAAAGTACAAGGGTGAGGCCACCCGCCTGCTCATCGGTGATGACAATGTTTTTCGTGAAGCCTGCTCGGTGCATCGTGGCACGATACAGGACGAAGGCGAAACGCGCGTCGGCAGCCGCAATCTGTTCATGGTCAACACCCATATCGCCCATGATTGCCGTATCGGTGATGACAATATTCTTGCCAATAATGTCGGTCTGGCCGGCCATGTGCGTATCGGTGATGGCGTGGTGCTCGGTGGCATGGTGGGCGTGCACCAGTTTGTGCGCATCGGTTCTTACGCCATGGCGGGCGGCGGAGCGATCCTCTTCAAGGATGTGCCGGCCTACGTCATGGTCAGCGGCAACCCTGCGGTGGCGAGGGGGATGAATTTCGAGGGGATGCGTCGGCGTGGCTACGATAGCGACACCATAGCGGCTTTGCGGCAGTCCTATCGTATCGTCTACCGGCAGGGAGAGACCATCGAGCAGTCGCTGCAGCAGTTGCAGCCCCTCGCCGAGAAGTACGAGCAAGTGCGTCAATTTATGGAGTCTTTACAGTCTTCTCAGCGTGGCATCGCGAGATAAATATGACCCGCCGCAGTAAGCTGTTCGGCATCGTCGTCGGCGAGGCTTCGGGCGATTTGCTCGGAGCGGCCCTCATCCCGGCCTTGCGTGCCATCTATCCGGATGCGCAGTTCGTCGGCATCGCCGGCCCGCAGATGCAGGCCTTGGGCGCGCAGACCCTGGCCCCTATGGAGCGGCTTTCGGTGATGGGCCTGGTGGAGGTGCTCGGACGCCTGCGCGAGCTGATCGGCCTGCGCGCGCGCCTGTTTTCCGAGCTTGCCGGTCGGCAGATCGATGCCTTCATCGGCATCGACGCCCCGGACTTCAATCTCGGCCTCGAGCAACGCTTCAAAGCCTTGGGGATTCCCACCTTTCATTACGTCAGCCCCTCCGTCTGGGCGTGGCGACCCGGGCGGGTCAAGGTGATACGGCGGGCTTGTGATCGGGTGCTTTGCCTGTTGCCTTTCGAGCCGGCCTTTTATGAGCGACATGGTGTGGATGCCGTCTTCGTCGGTCACCCTCTGGCTGATGAGCTGCCCCTGCGCAATGAGCGCCAACCTGAGCGCGAGCGTTTGGGTCTGGCTGCGGATCGGCCGGTCCTGGCCCTCCTGCCGGGAAGTCGGCAGGGCGAGGTGCAGCGCATCGGCCCTGTGCTGCATGCGGCCTTACAGCCTTTTTTGGCACAAAACCCGCAGTGGCAGGTGGCGATCGCCGCCATCAATGCCGAGCGGCGGCAACAGATCGAGCAGATCTTCGCCGATAGCCTCGACCGGATCCGTATCTTTGACGCCAGCTGGGGGCAGAATGTCGGGCGGCGGGTCATGCAGGCGGCGGATCAGGTTTGGCTGGCCTCCGGGACGGCCAGTCTCGAGGCGATGCTGATCGGTCGTCCCATGCTGGTGTTGTATCGCTTTCATTGGCTGACCTACCTGCTGGCGCGCTGCCTGGTCAAGATCCAGCTTTATAGCCTGCCCAATCTCCTTGCCGGTCATGACCTGGTGCCCGAGTTGATTCAGACGCAAGCCCAGCCTGAGCATGTGCTGGCCATGAGTGCGCGCATCGCTCAGCAGCAGGAGGAGCTGACGCAGCAGTTTGCCGTGTTGCACAGGCAGTTGCGTTGCCATGCCAGTGAGCGTGCCGCCGCCGCCATCCAAGAGGTGCTCGATGCTCGTGCCTGATGGCTGGCTCATCGAGGCCGGTGTTGACGAGGTCGGGCGCGGGCCTCTGCTCGGACCGGTGGTCTGTGCCGCGGTGATTCTCCATCCGGACCGACCGATGCCGGGCCTGACCGACTCGAAAAAGCTCAGTCCGGCGCGCCGGCAGGCCTGGGCTGAGCGCATACGCCGTGAAGCCTGGGCTTATGCCCTGGGTGAGGCGCAGGTGGAAGAGATCGATAGGCTCAATATCCTGCAGGCGACCTTGCTGGCCATGCAAAGGGCGGTGCAGGCCTTGCCGCTGCAACCGCAGCAGGTCTGGGTCGATGGCTTGCATTGTCCGCGTTTGAGCATGAAAGTCAGCGCGGTGGTCGGTGGCGATGCCAGTGTGCCGGCGATCAGCGCCGCTTCGATCCTGGCCAAGGTCAGTCGCGATGCGCAGATGGAGGTGCTCGATCAGCGTTTTCCCGGCTACGGCATCGCCCGGCATAAGGGCTATCCTACCCGTGAGCACCTCGAGGCCTTGCAGCGTCTGGGTCCGACCTGCGAACATCGACGCTCTTTCGCTCCGGTGGCGCGTTTGCTCGGAATGTCGACATGAGGCCACAATTTGTGCACTTGCGCTTGCACAGCGAGTTCGCTCTGCAAGACAGCATCGTCCGCATCGACGAGCTTCTCAGCTGTTGCCGGCAACAGGGTCATGCGGCGGTGGCCCTGACCGATCCCTGTAATTTTTATGCGCTGGTGCGTTTCTACAAGGGTGCCCGTGCGCAGGGCATCAAAGCGATTTTCGGGACCGACTTCGAGCTGGCCGACCAGGAAGGGCAGATCACCGCCCTGGTGCTCAATGAAGTCGGATACCAGCGACTGATGGTGCTGATTTCCCGGGCTTACACCGATCCTGAGCGTCAGGAACCGGCTTCGATACGGCGGGCCTGGCTGCACGCCGAGGCGGCGATGGACGGGCTGCTGGTGCTCCTGAGCCGCTACAGCGACGTCGGCATGGCTTTGGAGCGGGGTGATGTCGAGAAAGCACGCCAGCTGCTGATGGCTTGGCGACAGCTGCTCGGTGACGACAAGGTCTATCTGGAGCTGCAGCGTACCGGACGTGCTGGCGATGAGGAGTTCGTGCATCAGGCGGTGGCCCTGGCGGCGGCCACCGACACCCCGGTGGTGGCCAGCAATGATGTGCGCTTCTTGCGTCGTGAAGACTTTGAAGTGCACGAAACCCGGGTCTGTATCGCCGACAAGACCACCCTCGGCGATCCACGCCGGGCGCGCCGCTACAGCCCCGAGCAGTACCTCAAAAGCGAGCAGGAGATGCAGGCCCTGTTCGCCGATATTCCCGAGGCCCTGAGCAATAGCGTGCAGATCGCCATACGCTGTAATCTCGAGCTGCGCCTGGGGCAAAGCTTCCTGCCGCCTTTCCCGGTGCCGGCGGGGATGTCCATCGAGGACTATCTCAGTGCCGAAGCGAGCAAGCGCCTGGAACTCAGGCTCGAGAAGCTCTTGCCCGGTTCGGGCGAAAAGCGCGAACTATCGTGTCAGGTCTATCGTGATCGACTCAAGCGTGAACTTGAGATCATCAACAGCATGGGCTTTGCCGGCTATTTTCTCATCGTCATGGACTTCATCCGCTGGGCCAAGGAGCATGGCGTACCGGTGGGGCCGGGACGTGGCTCCGGCGCCGGCTCCCTGGTGGCTTATGCCTTGGCCATCACCGACCTCGATCCACTGCGCTACGACCTGCTGTTTGAGCGCTTTCTCAACCCCGAGCGCGTCTCCATGCCTGACTTCGATATCGATTTCTGCATGGAAGGACGCGACCGGGTCATCGACTATGTCGCTCAGGCCTATGGCCGTGAGGCGGTTTCTCAAATCACCACCTTTGGCACCATGGCGGCCAAGGCGGTGGTGCGCGATGTGGCGCGTGTCCTCGGCAAGTCCTATGGTCTGGCCGACCGTATGTCCAAGCTTATTCCGGCCAAGCCGGGCATCACCCTGCAAGAGGCGCGTGCCAGTGAGCCGCAGCTGCAAGCCTTGCTGAGTGATCCTGAGGAGCGCGACCATGAAGATGCCCTGGAGATCTGGGAACGCGCCGTACAGCTCGAAGGGATCACCCGTGGCGTCGGCAAGCATGCCGGCGGGGTGCTCATCGCTCCGGGTAAACTGACCGATTTCACGCCCATATTCTGCGATGAAGAAGGCAAGTGGGTCAGCCAGTACGATAAGGATGATGTCGAAAAAGTCGGCCTGGTGAAGTTCGACTTTCTCGGTTTGCGTACGCTGACCATCATCGATTGGGCGATGCAGCACATCGCTCAGCGTCGCCAGCGGGAAGGCTTGCCGATGCTCGATCTGGCGACCTTGCCCATGGATGACAAGGCGACTTACCAGATGATCCAGGAGGGCCGCACGACAGCGGTGTTCCAGCTGGAATCGCCGGGCATGAAAAACCTGCAGAAAAAGCTCAAGCCTTCCAACTTTGAGGATCTGATCGCGCTGGTCGCCTTGTTTCGCCCCGGTCCTCTCGACGCCGGTATGGTCGACGACTTCATCAATCGCAAGCATGGCCAGGCCGAGGTGGCCTATCCTGACGTGCAGTATCAGCATGCCTGTTTAAAACCGGTGCTGGAGCCCACCTACGGCATCATCGTCTACCAGGAACAGGTGATGCAGATCGCCCAGGTCATGGCCGGATTCTCCCTCGGTGCAGCCGACCTGCTGCGTCGCGCCATGGGCAAGAAAAAGCCTGAAGAAATGGCCCAGCAGCGGCAGATCTTTGTCGAAGGAGCGACGGCAAGCGGCATCGATACGGCGCTGTCCGGACACATCTTCGACCTGATGGAGAAGTTCGCCGGCTACGGGTTCAACAAATCGCACTCGGCCGCTTACGCGCTGCTTTCCTATCAGACGGCCTGGCTGAAGCAGCACTACCCGGCTGAGTTCATGGCGGCCGTGTTGTCGGCGGAAATGCACAATATCGACAATGTCGTCTACCTGGTCGACGAGTGCCGCAGCATGGGTCTGCAGATCGAGCCGCCGCACGTCAACCGTTCGTCCTACCGCTTTCAGCCCTTGGGCGAAGGCGGGGTGCTCTATGGTCTCGGTGCGATCAAAGGCCTCGGTCAAGGTCCGGTCGATGCCCTCATCGAAGCGCGTCAGCATGGAGACTTCATCGATCTCTTCGATCTCTGCTCGCGTGTCGATGCTGCCCGCATCAACAAGCGAGCCATGGAGGTGCTCATCCTTGCCGGCGCCATGGACGGTCTCGGCGGCGACCGCGCCTGTCTGCTGGCCGGCCTTGATCTGGCCCTGCAGTCGGCGGCACAAAAACAGCGTAACCATGCCGTGGGCATGGTCGATATGTTTGCGCAGACCGTCTCCCCGGTGGAGGCGACGGTGTTGCCGCACGTGGCCGCATGGCAGCCTGAGTACATCCTGCAGCAGGAAAAGCAGGCTTTGGGGCTGTATCTTTCCGGCCATCCCGTGCAGATATGGCGCGATGAGCTGAACAGGATGCATTGCCAAAGCTTGCAGACGGTAGAACCGACACGGCAAAATGTTTCCGTGCGTGTCGCCGGGCTCTTGCGTGACAAACGCCTGGACAAGCGTGGGCGCGCCATTTTGACCCTTGAGGATGAGAGCGGCCGCCTCGATGTGGTGCTGGAGAGCGAGCTGCTGGCAAGCGCGGGCGCGGCTTTGCAGATCGATGCCATCCTCGTCGTCGAAGGGGATGTGCGTTATGACAAGTTTCGCGAAGCACCGTCGCTGCGCGCCTGGGAGCTGCATGATTGGGCTGCGGCCAGGCGGCGCCACGCGCGACGACTGCATATCCAGGCGCCGGCAGATCTGCGTGCGCAACAGGTCGTCGCGCTGGCGCAGCGGCTGGCCGATCGCCGCCAGCCCGAGGCGACGCCGGCCTGCACGGTCAGTGTGCAGCTGCTGATCGAGGGCCGGCCGCTGCTGATGCGCTGGTCAAGCGCCTGGTCGCTCCAGGCGACGGCGGAGAATATAGCCATCATCGAGCAATGTTTAGGAGCCAAGGTGACGATCAATTATGGATAATCGAGCTCAGCATCCACGCCGCCACCGGCTTTCGGTCGTCATCCCGGCCTACCATGAAGCGCCGAACCTGGCCCGGCTGGTGCCGGCTTTGTGCACGGCGCTGACCGAGCTGGTCGACCACTACGAGGTGGTGGTGATCAATGACGGCAGTCGTGACGATACCGACGCGGTCATGGCCGCCCTGGCGGCAGCCTATCCGGTGCACTATCTGTCCTTGTCGCGCAACTTCGGCAAAGAAGCGGCCCTGACGGCCGGCCTCGACGTCGCCCGTGGTGACGCGGTGATTCTCATGGACGCTGATTTTCAGCATCCGCTGTCGATTTTGCCGGTCTTTTTCAAGCACTGGCTGGAAGGCTACGACATGGTCTACGCCGTGCGCGCCTCGCGTGAACAGGAGTCCTGGCTCAAGCGCGAGGGAACGCGCTGGTTCTACCGGCTGATGTCCTCCGGTGCCGAGGTGGAGATCACCCCGGACGCCGGTGATTTTCGTCTGCTCGATCGGGCGGTGGTGCACGCTTTGCGGCGCCTGCCGGAGCGTAATCGCTTCATGAAGGGCATGTACGCCTGGGTCGGCTATCGTAGCCTGGCCATCCCCTACACCCCGGATGAGCGTGAAGTCGGTGACAGCTCTTTTGGCTTCGGCCCGCTGATGCGCCTGGCGTTTACCGGCCTGACGGCGTTCACCGACCTGCCTTTGCGCATCTGGAGCGGCCTCGGCATGCTGGTGTCGCTGTTGGCGCTGGCCTACGGTGCCTGGATCATTCTGTCAACGCTGATCTATGGCAAGGATGTGCCAGGTTACGCCACCATCACCACCAGCATCATGTTTTTCTCAGGGGTGCAGCTGTTGTCCATCGGGGTGCTCGGTGAGTATTTGGCACGGGTCTACACCGAGGTCAAGCAAAGGCCGACCTACCTGATAGGGCATGCCACCGATCGCAGTCCCCTGGACCCGCAGGCGTGAAGCGTCAGCTGTTTTATTTTGTCGCGGTCGGCAGCGCCGCCGCGCTGACGCACTATCTGGGGGTCATCGCCTGGGTGAGCCTGCTCGGTTTGTCGCCGCTGCGTGCCAATGTTCTAGGTTTTCTGGCGGCTTTTGTCGTCAGCTATCTGGGGCATAGGCAGTGGACCTTTGCCGCTCAGCAGGTCTCTCATCAGCAAACCCTGCCACGCTTTTTTCTGGTCGCACTGGCGTCCTTTCTGCTCAATCAGGGCTTGTTTGCCTGGATGCTCGAGCGCTGGCCGGGCTGGCCCTACACCCTGTCGCTGGCGATCGTGCTGCTGGTCGTTGCCGCACTGACTTTCGTCAGCTCACGCTTGTGGGCTTTTGCCGGAGGTGGACGATGAGTGCGGGCCTCGCCAAGGGGGTGTGGCTGGTCGCCGATGACTATGCCCAGGCGCCGGCCATCGATGCCGTCATCCTGGAACTGGCGCAGGCGGGCCGGCTGTCGGCGACCAGTGTGTTCAGCCACAGTCCGCACTGGCCTCAGGCCGCTCAGGATCTGCGCCACCTTCCTGATCTGGCGGTGGGGCTGCACTTCAATTTGACCCACGCCTGGTCGTCAACGATGCATTCCCTGCCGCGGCTGATCCTGGCGGCCAGCTGCAATCGCTTGCCTGAGTCGGTCCTGCGTCAGGCCTGGCGTGAGCAGCTGGACCGCTTTGAAGAGGCCCTGGGGCGACGCCCGGATTACATCGACGGTCATCAGCATGTCCATCAACTGCAACAGATACGACGGATCATGCTCAGCGAGATCGAGGCGCGTTACGCTCAGCCGGTGCCCTTGCGTTCAACCTGGCCGAGACGTTGGCGAGGTTTGAAAGCGGCGGTGATCGCGGCCCTGGGCAGTCAGGGTATCCCGCCAGGCTGGCGTATGAACACCGATTTTGCCGGTGTTTACGGCTTTCAGGGTGAGCATTACGCGGCTTTGATGCGGCGATGGTTGCAGGACGTGGCGCCTGGCGGCATGATCATGTGCCATCCAGGAGCCGCTGTTGCAGGAGATCCGCTGCAGGCCTCGCGGCCTTTCGAGCGGGCTTACCTGGCTTCGGCCGATTTTGTGGCTGATCTGGAGGCGGCGGGCGCGCGCCTCCTGTGGCGTCAGGATATAGGACACCTCGGCATGTCCGAACGGCATACATCAGGAGATGATCGTCGATGAGCAACCCCAATTTTCTCGATTTCGAGCAGCCCATCGTTGAGCTGGAAGCCAAGATCGAGGGTTTGCGCGCTGTCGGTGAAGGCAGTGGCCTGAACATTCAAGAAGAGGTCCGGCGCCTCGAGGAGAAGGTGCTCACCCTGACCGGTGATATTTTCGGTCAACTCACCCCCTGGCAGGTCACCCAGCTGTCCAGGCATCAGCAGCGTCCCTACACGCTCGACTATATCGAGCGTATCTTCACCGACTTTGACGAGTACCATGGTGACCGCCTCTACGGCGACGATCCGGCCATCATCGGCGGCACGGCGCGCCTGATGGGGGAAACGGTGATGATCATCGGGCACCAGAAAGGTCGCGATGTCAAAGAAAAGGTCTGGCGAAACTTCGGCATGCCCAAGCCTGAGGGCTATCGCAAGGCCTTGCGTCTGTTTGAGATGGCCGAGCGTTTTCACATCCCGGTGCTGACCTTCATCGATACGCCGGGGGCCTATCCCGGGATCGACGCCGAGGAAAGAGGTCAGTCGGAGGCGATTGCGCGCAATCTGGCGGTGATGTCGCGCTTGCGCACGCCGATCATCTCGACGGTGATCGGTGAAGGCGGATCGGGAGGGGCGTTGGCCATCGGCGTCGGCGACGTTTTGCAGATGCTGCAGTACAGCACCTATGCGGTCATCTCCCCCGAGGGCTGCGCCTCCATCTTGTGGAAAACCGCCGAGCGTGCACCAGACGCCGCCGCCGCCATGGGCTTGACCGCGGCGCGTCTGAAGGAGCTCGGCTTTGTTGATGAGCTGCTCGAGGAGCCGCTAGGAGGCGCGCATCGGCAGGTCGATGCGATGTGCGATATCGTGCGTAAAAGTCTGATACGCCATCTCAAGAAACTGCGGGCCATGGATGTCGACGTTCTTTTGGAGCGGCGTTACAAGCGACTGATGAGTTACGGTGTGCTCTGAGTGAGGTCAGCTCAAGGCTGGCCTTTTTCTTGCATGATACGGGCATCGTGAAACAAGGTAGGACCGTATCATGAGTGTCACTGTGACTCCGCTGTCCTCATCGGCGCCCGCTTTGACGGCCCCGACGAGCGCTGATCCAGGCGCCGCCGAGGTGCACGCATCCTACGCACAAGTGGCGCAGAGTCTGGCGGAGAAGGGGGTTCAGGCGCCGCCAGAAAAAGCCTTGAAGACAGCGCCGGAAGGCCCGCTGGCAGCTCAGGAGCAGGGGCGCACGGGGTCGCCGGCGGCGGTCCTGTTGCCCTGGCAACAGCTGTTGCAGCACGAGGCGCTCACCGCTGAGGGCAAGGTCTTGCCGCCCACGGGGCAAAGCGCTGCCTCTGCGCAGACCCAGCCGGCGACCGATCCCGGGCCGGAAACAGCGCCGTCTGTGCATCTGACGCCGCTGTTGTCAGGCCAGACTGAGGGGCCGGCGGGCAAGAAAGAGCCGGCTCGCAGCGAGCAAGCTGCCAAAAAGTTGACGAATCCTGAAGTCGCCGTCATGGCGCCTGTGCAGTTGCCTTTGCCGGCAGCCTCGGCGGCCCCCGCGCCGGCGAGTGGCAAGCTCGCTGCGGACGCTCACAAGACGTCTGCCGGACAGACGCCGACAGCGTCCTTGCCGATGAAGTCTGCGTCGACGGCACTGTTGTCGCAGGGTCTGCCGCAGACGCATGGGATGAGCGTCAGCGCTGCCCCCATCGCGGCGACGGCCAAGCCGGATACGGCACTGCTGGCGGCCTTGCTGCCCGCGTCCACCTCGAACCATGCGGCCGCTGCGCCGTCTGCAGCGACGACCGCGCTGAACACGCAACTGGGCACTCCGGTGGAGAGCCCCCATTTTCAGCAAGCGCTGGCCCAGCATCTGATCATCCTGGCCGGTCAGCAGGTGCAGACGGCACGGCTGCATGTCAGTCCGCCGCAGCTCGGTCCTATCGCGGTCGAGATCCATCTCCATGACGGTGGCCGTATCGAGGTGGCCATGCAGGTCAGCCACCCGCTGACCCATGAGGTCTTGCGCCAGTCCGCCGACAGTTTGCAGGGCATCTTTCAAGGCCAGGGTTTGCAGTTGCAGCTGCAGCTGAGTGGCGGCCAGGGGCAGGGACAGCAGGCTCCGAGCCGGGAGGAGTGGCTGCATATGACGCAAAACGGGGCGACAGCGGCTACGGTTGATGTGGGCCAGGGCCAGGCTTTGACGGCCCAGGTGCGCGCCCTCCATAGCGATGCTTTGCTCGATACCTACGCTTGAAGGCTGGGAGATTTTCTGGGTATACGCTAATCTTGTGCGATGGCATGGCTCTTGCTGAAGCAGGAGCCTGGAATGACGCGGACAGGAGGTGATTGAGGATGGCAGCGAAAGAAAAGCCGGCCGGCAAGGATCAGGCCGCGGAAGCGCCGGCGCAGGCCGCTGGTGGTGGCATGAAAAAGATGATCGTCATCATCCTGGTGGCGGTGCTCGCTTCCATGGCCGTGGCCGGTGGTGCGGTCTATTTTTTCATGCAGCACACCCACAGCAGCAAGAAAGCTGAACCCAAGCTCCCCGACAAGGCCCTCTACTACGCCATGGACCCGGCTTTCACGGTGACCATGACCGATCCGCAAACCGGCAATTTGCGCTATATGCAGGCTTCATTGACGGTGATGACGCGGCAGGCCAAGGTGCTCGACGACCTCAAATCCTATGATCCTGAGCTGCGTAACAACCTCAACCAGCTGTTCTCCTCGTTCACCCCCGATCAGGTGATTTCGGCGGCCGGTCGCGAGATGCTGCAAAAGCGCGCTTTGGCTGAAATCAATCGCGTCCTGGCGCAGGAAACGCATCGCAAGAATGCCTGCGAGGCGGTGCTGTTTACCGCTTTCGTGGTGCAATAAGGCTAAAGGTCGGCGCATGGCAGCCTCGGATATTCTCAACCAGGACGAAATCGACGCACTCTTGCATGGCGTCGATGATGGTGACGTTGAAACCGGTACCGATGTCCCGCGTGAAGGTGTGCATGACTATGACCTGACCTCTCAGGATCGTATCGTGCGTGGGCGTATGCCGACGCTGGAGATGATCAATGAGCGTTTTGCCCGTTACACCCGCATCAGCATGTTCAATATGCTGCGTTACTCGGCGGATGTGTCGGTCGGCGGCGTGCAGCTGACCAAGTTCGGCGAGTACGTGCACACCCTGTTTGTGCCGACCAGCCTCAATCTGGTGAAAATACGCCCCTTGCGGGGTACGGCGCTGTTCATCCTCGACGCCAAGCTGGTTTTCAAGCTGGTCGATAATTTTTTTGGTGGTGAAGGTCGCCATGCCAAGATCGAAGGCCGTGAGTTCACCCCGACCGAACTGCGCATCGTTCAGTTGGTTCTGACGAATGCCTTCAAGGACATGAAAGAGGCCTGGAGCACGGTCTATCCGGTCGACTTTGAGTACATCACGACGGAAGTCAATCCTTCGATGGCCAACATCGTCAGCCCCTCCGAAGTGGTGGTGGTCTCGACCTTCCGCATCGAGCTCGAAGGCGGTGGCGGGGAGATGCACATGACCATGCCTTACTCGATGATAGAGCCTTTGCGCGACATCCTCGATTCCGGCGTACAATCCGATGTCGATGAAAAAGATGTGCGCTGGATCAATAGCATACGCGCTGAAATCGTCGAGGCCAAACTGCATCTGCAAGCACGTTTGATGGAAAGGGAAATGCACCTGCGGGATGTCTTGGCGCTCAAGGCGGGCGATATTCTGCCGCTCGAATCGCCGGATCAGATGCAGCTGTTTGCCAATTACGTGCCCTTCGCGGCGGCGCAACTGGGGATGCACCAAGGCCGGCTGGCGGCCCGTATCAAGTCCTTCAACAAGCGCAAGACTTTCAATTTCGATTTTGGAGATCTGTTATGAGCGACCCTGATCAGGATGCCATGGCCGACGCCTGGGCCGCTGCTCTCGATGAACAAGGCGCGACGACGCAAGCCGCCGAGCTGGAAAACTTTGATCAGGCCGGTGGCGCGCCGGCAGTCCCGGGTGCCGGTCCCAACCTGGATGTCATCCTTGATATTCCGGTGACCTTGTCCATGGAAGTCGGCGGTACCGAGATCACCATACGCAATCTGCTCCAGCTCAATCAGGGCTCGGTGGTGGAGCTCGACCGGCTGGCCGGTGAGCCGCTCGATGTGCTGGTCAATGGCACCTTGATCGCCCATGGCGAGGTGGTGGTCGTCAATGAAAAATTCGGCCTGCGGCTGACGGATATCGTCAGCCCCTCCGAACGCATCAAGCGTTTGCGTTGATGACGGCACATCCTGCGTCGATGGTCGGGAGCTTGCAGCCGCACCCGGTGCTCGCCTTGATCGCCTATCTGCTGCTGGTGATCGGCCTGATTTTTTTGTCGGCTTGGCTGGCCAAACGCAGTTCGTATCTGCGCACCAGCCACGCGCGCTTGCGCCTGTGTGGCCAGTTGTCGCTGGGTTTGCGTGAGCGACTGCTGATTGTCCAGGTGGATGAGCGTCAGCTCCTGCTGAGTTTGACGCCAGGACGCATACAGCTGCTGACCGAGCTGGAGCCGGCGGCGGGCGAGCCCGAGCCGCTGGATGATGGCGGCTTTGCAGCGCGCCTGCGGGACATGATACTGAAGCGGGAGAAGCTATGAGAGCCTGGCCTTGGGGTCTGGGGCTGCTGCTGGTGAGCTGGATGCCATCGGCCCTGGCCGATGCCGGTCTGCCTTTGTTGACCATGAGTGCACAGCCAGGTGGCGGGCAGACCTACAGCGTACCGCTGCAGATCCTGCTCATCATGACGGCTTTGTCGCTCTTGCCGGCGGCCTTGATGATGATGACCAGTTTTGCCCGCATCATCATCGTCTTTTCTCTGCTACGCCAGGCCCTGGGCTTGCAACAGACCCCTTCCAACCAGATTCTGCTGGGCCTGGCGCTGTTTTTGACCCTGTTCATCATGCGGCCGGTTTTTGATCAGATCAATCAGGAGGCTTTGCAGCCCTATCTGGCCCAGAAGATCGAGGCGGGGGTGGCGCTCGACAAGGCCTCGGTGCCTTTGCGCCACTTCATGCTCAAGCAGACGCGTCAGGACGACCTGGCCTTGTTCATGCGCCTGTCCCGTCAGGAACATCCACGCAGTCTCGACGATATTCCGATGAGCACCTTGATCCCGGCTTATGCCACGAGTGAGCTGAAGACCGCCTTCCAGATCGGTTTTCTGCTCTTTATCCCTTTTCTCATCATCGACCTGGTCGTCGCCTCGGTGCTCATGGCCATGGGCATGATGATGTTGTCGCCGCTGGTCATCTCTTTGCCTTTCAAACTCATGCTTTTTGTCATGGTCGACGGCTGGGGCATGATCATGGGCACCCTGGCGGCCAGCTATGGCCTATGAGGAGGGACGATGAATAGCCTTGAGGTGCTCGACCTGTTTCGCTCCGGTCTGTGGTTGTGCATCATCATCACGGCGGTGATCACCTTGCCCGGACTGGTGGTCGGTCTCATCGTCGCGGTCTTTCAGGCGGCCACCCAGATCAATGAGCAAACCCTGGGTTTTTTGCCGCGCCTGTTCGCCACGCTGCTGACCCTGGCCCTGGCCGGCCCCTGGATAGGCAAGCTGGTCCTCGAGTTCACCCAAAGGCTGCTGCTGGATCTGCCGCAGATGATAGGGTGAGGCGTGAGCGCCGGCCCACCTGATGTCGATGTGGCCGCCTGGGTGGGTCAGTACCTGTGGCCATTTTCCCGTATCAGCGCTTTTGTCCTGTCGGCGCCGGTGATCGGCAGTCGGGTCATGCCTGCGCGCCTGCGCCTGCTTTTGTGCCTTTTGCTGACCGCTATCGTCGCCACCGCCTTGCCCGAGCTGCCGCGCTGTCGACCGCTCGAACTGGACTGCTGGCTGGTGGTGGCCGAGCAGACCCTCATTGGCCTGATCATGGGCTGGATCATGCAGCTGGTTTTTCAGGCCCTGGAACTGTCCGGTCAGTTGATGGCGACGCAAAGTGGTTTGGGTTTTTCCTCTTTGGTCGATCCCAACACCGGGGTGTCGGTGGCCAGTCTCAGCCAGCTCTACGTCATGCTGGCGACCCTGCTGTTTTTGGGCATGAATGGACACCTGCTGATGATCGAGTACCTCTTTCATAGCTTTGAAGTTCTGCCCGTGGGTCTTGCGCCGGGCCTGGACATGCCCTGGTCGGAGCTCAGCCGGGCAGGGGCCTGGGTGTTCTCGGCAGGCCTGGTCGCTGCCTTGCCGGTGGTGGTGACGCTGCTGGTCGTCAATATCGCCTTAGGGATCATCACCCGTGCCTCGCCACAGCTGAACATTTTTTCCATAGGCTTTCCCATCACCCTGCTCTTGGGGCTGCTGGCGGTGTGGCTGAGCCTGCAGGGCTTTGTCGATCAGTTCAATGCCCTGAATGTCCAGGCTTTTGCTCTCCTGCAAAATTTTTTGAGGCGCTAGGCCATGGCTGAAGACGAAAGCGGTGCCGAACGCACCGAAGAAGCCACCCCCCGACGACAGGAGGAGGCCCGCAAACGTGGTCAGGTGGTGCGCTCACGCGATCTCAACATGAGTTTGAGCTTGATCGCCGGCATGGTCTGTCTCCTTCTTATCGCTCCCTGGCTGGCCCGTTGGGCCGCCGAGCTGTTGCGCAGCAATCTGCAACTGGCGCCCAGCGAACTGGCGCGCCCCGATCTACTCGGCCGCCATGTCAACGCAGCCTTGTGGCTGCTGATGAAAATGCTCAGCATCCCTTTGACGGTGATGCTGGTGGCCACCTTGCTGGGCGGCATCGCGCTCGGTGGATGGATTTTTTCCACCGAGGCAATGATGCCGCAGTGGTCACGCATCGACCCCTTGGCCGGCCTCGCGCGCATGGTTTCTGCCAAGGCCATGCTGGAACTGCTCAAGTCGCTGCTCAAATTCATCCTGGTGTCGGTCTGCTGTCTGTGGGTGTTGCGCTGGCACCGTGACGAGATCATCGGCCTGGCCCGTGAGACCGCGCCGCAGGTCTGGTGGCACGTGGCCAGCATCATCCTCTGGTCGGCCCTGGTCATGAGCACCTCCCTGCTGCTGGTGGCTGCGATCGATGCCCCGGCCCAGTGGTTCAGTTTCATGCGCGAATTGCGCATGACCCGCCAGGAGTTGCGTGACGAATTCAAAGAAAGTGAAGGGCGGCCCGAGGTCAAGATGCGGCTGCGTCAGATGCAAAGGAAAATGGCACAGGCGCGCATGATGGCCAAGGTGCCACAGGCCGATGTGGTGATCACCAACCCCACCCACTACGCCGTAGCCCTGCGCTACCAGCCCGGTCGCGATGCGGCCCCGACCCTGCTGGCCAAGGGCATCGATCATATGGCCCTGCAGATACGCAAGGTGGCTGATGAACATCACATCGTCCGCGTCGAGGCGCCCCCTCTGGCGCGGGCGATCTACTTCAGCACCGACATCGACCGCGAGATTCCTGCCGCCTTGTATATGGCGGTGGCGCAGATTCTGGCCTGGTTGCACGGGTTGCGCCTGTATAGATCCGGGCAGGGACGTCATCCTGGACAGCTGCCTGAGGTGGATATTCCCGACGAGATGCGTCGTGACGAACCCTGAGCCGGGTGTCGACCGGCGGCCGCTGGCGTTCTTGCTGTGAACTGACGTGTCCTTTTGGCCCTGATCTTGCAGTATGGCAATCAACGCCAATATTTCGTCAGGTGCCTTCGTGAATATCAGCAAGCTTTTAAAGATCCTGGCGCGCAGTGGACTTGGGGTGCCCATCTTTTTGCTGGTCATCCTCGGCATGATGATCCTGCCCTTGCCGCCTTTTCTGCTCGATGTGCTGTTCTCCTTCAACATCAGTTTGTCGCTGGTGATCATCCTGGCCTCGGTCTATGCCCAGCGACCGCTCGATTTCGCCGTTTTTCCGACGGTTCTGCTGGTGGCCACCCTGATGCGCCTGGCCCTCAATATCGCGTCGACACGTGTGGTGCTGCTGCATGGCCATCAGGGCAGCGATGCTGCCGGCAAGGTGATCGAAGCGTTTGGCCATGTCGTCATCGGCGGCAATTACGCGGTCGGGGTGGTGGTCTTCGCCATCTTTATCATCATCAATTTCGTGGTGATCACCAAAGGTGCCGGCCGTGTGTCCGAGGTCAGCGCACGCTTTACCCTGGACGCGATGCCGGGCAAACAGATGGCGATCGATGCCGATCTCAACGCCGGCATCATCAATCAGGAGGATGCCAAACAGCGTCGCGCCGAGGTGGCTCAGGAAGCTGACTTCTATGGCGCCATGGACGGTGCATCCAAGTTCGTGCGCGGTGACGCCGTCGCCGGCATCTTGATCTTGCTGATCAACTTGATCGGTGGCGTGCTGATCGGCATGATGCAGCATCAGCTCAGTTTTACCGATGCCCTGTCCTCCTACGCCTTGCTGACCATCGGTGACGGCATCGTCGCGCAGATTCCGGCGCTCTTGCTGTCGACGGCCTCGGCGATTCTGGTGACGCGCGTCTCCTCGGCGCAGAGCATGAGTGAGCAGCTTTTGAGCCAGCTGTTTGCCACCCCGCAACCTTTGTTCGTCGCCGCCGGAATTCTGACGGTCATGGGGCTGGTGCCGGGTATGCCTCATGTTTCGTTTCTCCTGCTCGCCATACTCGCCGCCAGCTTGGGTTACTCCCTCTTCCAGCGTCAGCAGCGCCAGGCGCAGTTGCCCTTGCCGGTGGAGACGGTGCCGGCGCCGGCCCAAGCGGAGCAGCGCGAGATCGGTTGGGAGGATGTCCAGCCGGTCGACAGCCTGGGTCTGGAAGTGGGTTACCGGCTGATCCCGCTGGTTGACAAGTCGCAAGGAGGAGCCCTGCTCAGTCGTATCAAGGGGGTGCGCAAAAAGCTGTCCCAAGATCTCGGTTTCTTGCTGCCTTCGGTGCATATCCGCGACAACCTTGAATTGCCGCCGACCCACTACCGTTTGACCCTGATGGGGGTGGCGGTGGGTCAGGCGGAGGCTTACGCCGATCGTGAGCTGGCGATCAATCCGGGTCAGGTGTTTGGCAGTTTGCGTGGGGTGGCCTGTAAGGACCCGGCCTATGGCCTGGATGCGGTGTGGATAGAAACGGCGCAACGCGACCAGGCGCAGAGCATGGGCTACACGGTGGTCGATACGGCGACGGTCATCGCCACCCATCTCAACAGCCTGATGCAAAAACACGCCTGGGAGCTCATCGGTCACGAAGAGGTGCAGCAGCTCGTCGAGCAGTTGCGCAAGACCCATCCGAAACTGGTTGAAAGCCTCATACCACAGCCTCTGTCGCTGTCATTGCTGCTCAAGATTTTGCAGAACCTCTTGCGTGAAAACGTGTCGATACGCGATATGCGCACGATTTGTGAGGCGGTTTCCGATCTCATCCAGCGTACCCAGGACGTCGATGCCCTGACCGCGCATGTGCGCGTGGCCTTGTCGCGCATGATCGTGCACGGGGTTGTCGGTGATCAGGATGAGATACCGGTGATCACGCTGGAGCCAGAGCTGGAACAGATCTTGCTTCAGTCCGTGCAGCAGGCGCGCAGCGCCGGTGGCGGTGACAGCGACGCCATGCTTGAGCCGGGTTTGGCGGAACGTCTGCGCAAGAACTTGAGTGAGGCGACACAACGCATGGAGATGGCCGGCAAAGAGTCGGTGCTCTTGGTGTCTTTGGGGATACGCGCCATGTTGGCACGCTTTGCTCGTTACAGCATGCCGAATCTGACGGTGCTGGCTTATAACGAGATACCTGAAAATCGCAAGATCACCATCTTTGCGACCGCCGGGCGATAGGAGGATGGCATGAGAGTAAGACGCTATCTGGCAGTGGATCTGCGCGAGGCCCTGCGGCTGGTGCAGGAAGATATGGGGCCCCAGGCGGTGGTTCTGGAGACGCGCCGGCTGGCCGATGGCATCGAGATCGTCGCCACCTTGGATCATGCCGAAGCCGAGGCCGAACACCAGGCGCGTTTGCGTCAGCGGGAGCAGGCGCGGCGGATGCCGGCTCGTGAACACGAAGAAGAACGCTTGCTGCCCGATTGGGTGCGTCAAGATCTTGCCGCTCCCGTCCCGGCCAAGCCGCCCCGCCCGGAGCTGCGCGTCCCTCGCCAGGTCGAAGCGGTCATCGAAAGCCCGGCGCGCAAGACGCAGGGCGCCACGGCTTCACGGCGGGATCAGCAGCTGGCGGGTTTGCGTGAGCATCTGTCAGCGGCCGGCGAAGCGGGTGAGGATGTGGCGGCGCTGAAGGCTGAGCTGGCTGCATTACGCGCCCAGGTGCAGGGTCTGCGCAAGCAGGGCTCCACGGCAACAGCAGAGCGTGGTGACGGCCGCGCACGGGTCATGGATCGTCTGCAAGGCTTGGGTTTGTCGCCGGCCCTGGTGGAGCAGCTCTTGCAGGGGCAGGCAGCGGCCGCCAGCCTCGACAAGCTCTGGCAGGGCTGTCTGGGGCGTCTGGCCAAATCGCTGCGCATCGAGGCCGACCCTGAATTGATCGAGCGCGCCGGTGTGCAGGTCATGCTGGGACCGACCGGTGCCGGCAAGACCACCACCCTGGCCAAGCTGGCTGCACGCTACGTCATCGCCCATGGCGCCGACAGTCTCGCGCTGCTGTCGACGGACAGCTATCGTGTCGGCAGCTATGAGCAGCTGGAAAAGATCGCGGCAGCCTTGGGGGTGCGCTCGGCGCTGGTCGAACCCGGTGATCGCGTCGACAGCGTCATCGCCAGCTTGGGGCGTCGCCGCTTGGTCCTGGTCGATACCGCCGGATTCAGCCGTCAGGCGCCGGAACATCTGGCGCAGCAGCAGATGCTCGGTGAGTCACGCTATCGCATGCAAGCTCAGCTGGTTCTGCCCGCCAATCTGCATGGCCAGGTCTTGCAGCGCACCTACGAGGACTTCAGTGGCTTTCATCTCAGCGGGGCGATCATCAGCAAGGTCGACGAGGCGAGCAGCCTCGGCGAGGTTTTGAGCCTGCTGGTCCAGACCGGCCTGCCGGTGACCTACTGGACACATGGACAGCGCATTCCCGAGGACATCGAAAGGCCGAGTGCCGCTCGCCTGGTCAGCATGGCGGTGGCGATGGCGCCACGCCAGCAGGCCGCTCGCAGGGTAGAAGAAATGCCGGCTTCGACTGGCAGAATGGCAAAATTGAGTCACAATTAGAGCAGTGCCCCTACGTGGGTTGAAGTTCTAGAGTTGAGGTCGGCATGGCAGGGGCGCAACCCGTTCAAGTTCTTGCGGTCACAGGTGGCAAAGGTGGCGTCGGCAAGACCAATGCTGCGATCAATCTGAGCATCTGTCTGGCAGAGATGGGCAAGCGTGTCGTACTGATGGATGCTGACCTGGGCTTGGCCAATGTCGATATTCTGCTCGGTGTCAGCCCGAGAGAGACACTGGAGCATGTCATCAAGGGGCAATGCTCTTTGCGTGATGTGCTGCTCGAGGGACCTCGTGGCGTACGTATCGTGCCGGCGGCTTCCGGCACCCAGCACATGGCCGACCTGTCGATGCAGGAGCAGGCTGGACTGATCCATGCGTTCAGTGACCTCGGTGACGACATCGATACTTTGGTGATCGATACGGCGGCCGGCATTTCCCATCATGTCATCTCCTTTGCCCGTGCGGCGCAAGAGGTGCTGGTGGTGGTGGCCAATGAACCGACTTCATTGACCGACGCCTATGCCCTGATCAAGGTGCTCAATCAAAACTACGGGGTGTCACGTTTTCATATCCTGGCCAATATGGTGCGCTCCTTGCAGGAGGGCAATGAGGTGTTCGACAAGCTTTCGAACGCCGCTGACCGTTTCCTCGATGTCGCCTTGGTCTATCTGGGGGCGGTGCCCTTCGATGACTATCTGCGCAAGGCGGTGCAAAGACAAAAGGCGGTTTGTGATGTGTACCCACGTACCAAGTCCGCGCTGGCCTACCGTGCTTTGGCGCAAAAAATAAGATCCTGGCCCTTGCCGGCTTCACCACGCGGTCACTTGGAATTTTTCATGGACAGACTGGTGCAGGGAGCGCGTTGATTTGTCCTGGAGCTTTTGATTGATGGGGCAGGCCATGAGCTATAAGGCGCCGCCTTTTCGTTACGATCAACGCTTGCTTGAGCAGCATGCGGTGCTGGTCAAGCGTATAGCGCACCACCTGATGGCGCGTTTGCCGAGCTCGGTGGCGGTGGACGATCTGATCCAGGCGGGCATGATAGGTTTGATGGAGGCCTTTCAGAAGTACGACGCTGCGCGTGGAGCCAGCTTCGATACCTATGCCGGGATACGGATACGGGGGGCCATGCTCGATGAGGTCAGGCGCTCGGACTGGGCGCCGCGTTCGGTGCATCGGCAAAGTCGTGAGATCGGTGAAACCATACGTCGCCTTGAGCACCGTCTGGGACGGGCCCCCGCAGAGCGCGAGATCGCGGAGGCCATGGAGCTCTCCCTGGAGGATTACCACCAGATCCTGCATGACAGCCTGGCCTCGCGCCTTTTCAGCTTTGATGCCCTGCTTGAAGAGGGTGGGCAGCCGATTCAGGAAGAGCAGGATTTTGTCGTTGATGATGTCACCCAGCAGGCCATGCGGCAGGCCCTGGCGGCTGCGATCAAGCAGCTGCCTGAACGGGAGGCGCTGGTGTTATCCTTGTACTACGACGAGGAACTCAATCTCAAGGAAGTGGGTGAAGTCCTGGGGGTGAGTGAGTCCCGTGTCAGTCAGATACACTCGCAGGCGGTGGCTAGGCTGCGTTCGCGTTTGTCGGGGTGGCGGCCGACCTGATGCCGCCGTGGGGGGAGACTGGAAGCAAGCTGGCGAGTTGCCAAGATGCTTCTAGACTGAGATGAGATTTTGCGCCAGGCGCATGAATGTGGAGGTGGCCTTGGACAAGAATATGAAGATCCTGATCGTCGATGATTTTGCCACGATGCGCAGGATCATCAAAAATCTTCTGCGTGATCTTGGATTTACCAATACAGCTGAAGCCGACGATGGTCAGACGGCCTTACCCATGATGCAGAGTACGCATTTTGATTTCGTGGTCACCGACTGGAACATGCCGGGCATGACCGGCATCGACATGCTCAAGGCCATGCGTGCCGATGCACGGCTGGCCTCGGTGCCGGTTTTGATGGTGACCGCTGAGGCCAAGCGCGAGCAAATCATCGAGGCGGCGCAAGCCGGGGTGAATGGCTATGTCGTCAAGCCTTTCACCGCCCAGGTGCTCAAGGAGAAGATCGAAAAAATCTTTGAACGTATCGACGCCAATAAATAAGACCGGCGACCAGGCAACGGAGTCCAAGGCATGAGCACCTCGCATGACATACCTTTGTGCGGCGATGACGATGATACGCGCACCCAAATGCTGGAGTATGCGCGGCAGTTGATGAACAGCCTCGAACGAGGCCAATCGATAGAGGCGATGAACATCATCCATGATCTCAACAAGTTCAGGGATCAGCGCCTTTATGCCGAGGTCGGGCGCCTGACACGCACCCTCCACGATGCGATCGTCAATTTTCATCTCGATACCGACATGAAGGAGATGGGTTCCCTCGATGAGCAGGAGATGTCGCGCATGCGCGACGCTTCCGATCGCCTCAACTACGTCATTCAGATGACCGATAAGGCGGCGAACAAGACCATGGACCTGCTCGAGACGACGCTACCGGTCCTTGAGCGGCTGCATATCAATGCCAATGAGTTGCGTCCGCAATGGCAGAAACTGATGCGCAGGGAGATGCAGGCCAGTGAGTTTCGTGAGCTTTATGTCCGTATCGATGCCTTTCTTGAGTCAGCGGCGCAAGATGCGCACGATCTGAAGTCCTTGCACAACGATATCGTCGTCGCGCAAGACTATCAGGACCTGACCGGACAGGTCATCAAACGCGTCATCGCCTTGGTCAAGGAAGTCGAGGACAGCCTGGTCAAGTTGGTCAAGATGGCCTCTCAGGTCGATACCGTCGCCGGCATTGCTTATCAGCACCAGCCGCGCGAGTTGAGTGCACGTGAGCGTCTGGCAGGTCCTGTCGTCAATCCGGAGGCCGCCAGGGACTCGGTGAGCGGCCAGGATGAAGTCGATGACCTCTTATCCAGTTTGGGATTTTAGGAGCAGGCTTTATGGCCTTAGACGCTGATGACGAAATTCTCCAGGATTTTCTCATCGAGGCTGGGGAAATCCTCGAAAGACTGTCCGAGCAATTGGTCGAACTGGAGCACAATGCCGCCGATAAAGCCTTGTTGAATGCCATTTTTCGTGGCTTTCATACGGTCAAAGGTGGCGCCGGCTTCTTGCAGCTGGATGCTCTGGTGACGGTCTGTCATGCCGCTGAAAATCTCTTTGACCTGCTGCGCAATGATAAATTGCCTATGCATGCCGGTTTGATGGATGTCATTTTGCAGGCTCTTGATGTCGTCAATGCCATGTTCAGGCAAGTGCAGGCGCATGAAGAGCCGACGCCGGCCGATCCTGCGCTTTTACAGACCCTGCATGAGTTGGCCAGTGGCAAGGCTCCGGCTCCGGCTCCGGCTCCGGCTCCGGCTCCAGCTCCAGCTCCAGCTCCAGCTCCAGCGTCGGATCTCATCAGTGACGAAGAGTTTGAACATCTGCTCGATGCCTTGCACACTCCTGCGGCGCCGTCATCGCCCGCTACAGCGCCAGCTTCTCCAGCCGCGGCCGGCGATGAGATCAGTGAGGCCGAGTTTGAGGCCCTGCTCGACCAGCTGCAGGGCAAGCCCTCGTCATCGCCGCCACCTTCTGCTCCGGTGCCGGTCCCCGGCCCGTCGGCCCATGGCAGTGACGAGATCACCGAGGCTGAGTTTGAGGCTCTCCTCGATACCTTGCAAAAGTCACCCCAACCCGTTGCGGCTCGGCCTGCGGCATCGGTGGCTGTGCCGACGCCGATGGCAGCCGCTGCTGCGGCGCCCGCTCCAGTCGCTCCGGTACGCAGCGAGCCGGCCCACGAAAAAGCCGTGCCGGCTGACGTGGCTGAGACGACGGTGCGGGTGGATACCAAGCGACTTGACGACATCATGAATATGGTCGGTGAGCTGGTGCTGGTGCGTAATCGCCTGGTGCGTCTGGGCGTGCACCTGGCCGACGAGGAAATGTCCAAGGCGGTGGCCAATCTCGATGTGGTGACGGCTGATTTGCAGATGGCGGTCATGAAGACGCGTATGCAGCCGATCAAGAAAGTCTTCGGCCGCTTTCCCCGTGTCGTCCGCGATTTGGCGCGCAATCTGCGCAAAGAGGTCGAGCTGGACCAGGTGGGGGAAGAAACCGATCTCGACAAGAATCTGGTCGAGGCGCTGGCCGATCCCCTCGTCCATCTGGTCCGCAATGCCGTCGATCACGGGATAGAGATGCCGGCGCTACGAGAGTCCCGCGGCAAACCCAGGGTGGGTCGTATCGTTCTCTCAGCCCGCCAGGAAGGTGACCATATCGTGCTCTCCATCAGTGATGATGGGGCGGGCATGGATCCGCATAAATTGCGTTCCAAGGCGGTAGAAAAAGGTTTGATGGATGAGGAAGCGGCCGCTCGTTTGAGCGACAGTGAAGCCTTCAATCTGATTTTTTATCCGGGTTTTTCAACCAAGGATGAAATCTCCGATATTTCCGGGCGCGGTGTCGGCATGGATGTGGTCAAGACCAAGATCACCCAGCTCAATGGCAGCATCGACATCAATTCGGTCCTGGGTTCGGGGACCGAGATTGCGATCAAGGTGCCGCTGACCCTGGCGATCATGCCGACGCTGATGATCATGCTCGGACAGCAGACTTTTGCCTTGCCGCTGGCCTCGGTCAATGAAATCTTCCATATGGACGTCTCGCGTAAGAATGTCGTCGATGGGCAGGACGTCATCATCGTTCGCGAAAAGGCTTTGCCCCTGTTCTATATCAAGCGCTGGCTGGTGCCTGGGGGCTATGGCCTGCCGCAAACGGACAGCGCGCATGTCGTTGTGGTCAGTGTCGGTTCGAAAAAGATAGGCTTTGTGGTCGACCAGCTGATCGGGCAGGAAGAAGTGGTCATCAAGCCTCTCGGGGCCATGCTGCAGGGCACGCCTGGCATCGCTGGCGCCACGATCACCGGCGATGGGCGTATCGCCATGATACTCGATGTGCCCAGCATGTTGCGCCATTATGCCAACCGGCTATAGAGCTGTTCGATGCTGCGGGTTTTGATCGTCGATGACTCGGGTTTCGCGCGTCGACGCATAGCCCAGGTTCTTGCTCATGCGCCGGATATTCAGGTGGTGGGTGAGGCCGCGGATGGACAAAGTGCCGTTCATATGGCGCAGCAGCTGCAGCCTGATCTGGTGACCATGGACTACGAGATGCCGGGCATGAATGGTATTTCAGCCTTGCTGCTGATCCGTCAGCTGCGGCCGGTCCCCATCATCATGATTTCATCGCTGACCTTTGCGGGAGCCAGGGTGACCTTGCAGGCGCTGGAGGCGGGGGCGGCTGATTTTATCGTCAAAAACCAGATCGAGGCGCGACAGGGCGAGGAGTTTCTCCTGCTGGTCAAGATACGCGCTTTGTGCCAGCCGAAATCAGCTCCGGCACCGGTCACACGGCCTGCCGTCCCCGCACCCGCAGGGCGCTGGCAGCCGCGACTGATCATCATCGGTGCATCGACCGGAGGCCCCCCTATCATCCGCCAGATCCTCTCTGCCTTGCCGAGCAATTTTGCCTGGCCGGTTCTGGTCGTACAGCATATGCCGGAGCGCTTTACCCGGGCTCTGGCTGAGCGGCTGCAGGACAGTGGTCCTTTGCCGGCCGAGGAGGCCACCGACATGAAGATCATGCAGCCCGGCCATGTCTACGTGGCCGCAGGTGGCCGACAGCTGCTCTGTGATGCACAGATGCCTTTGCGCATGAAAGTGGTGGAGGATGGTTCCGCACAGCTGTACCGGCCGTCCCTGGACCTCAGCCTGGGCTCGGCAGCGAAGGCCCTTGGGGCGGCGGTGCTGGCCCTGGTGTTGACCGGCATGGGCGATGATGGTGTGCGTGGTGCGCGCTGGCTGCGTCGTGCCGGAGGACATTTGTGGGTGCAGGATGCGCAAAGTTGTGTGGTCAATGGTATGCCCCAGGCGATGCGTGATGCAGGTCTGGTCGATGCCGTCCTGACCCCGCAGGAGATGGGGCAACGCTTGGCACGTCAGCAATGGTGAGGTTGGCAATATGGATGTCCTGAGTCTGATTGGGGTGCTGCTGGCGTTCTCAGCGATCATCGGCGGCAACATCATCGAAGGCGGGCATTTGGGGGCCCTGCTCAATCCTTCGGCGGCGGTCATCGTCCTCGGTGGAACCTTGGGCGCTGCCTGCTTGCAGACGCCATGGAGCGTCTTGCGGCGTTGTCTCAAGATCGCCATCTGGGTCTTCACTCCGCCGCCTTTAAGCGCCGCAGCTTTGCTTGAGGACATTCTGCTGTGGAGCAATATCGCCCGCCGAGAAGGCCTGCTCGGCCTGGAAAGTATCGCTGAGCAGCAAAGAGACCGCTTCTTCCAGAAAGGACTGCAGCTGCTGGTCGATGGATCGGAGCCGACCCATCTGCGTGATGCGATGGAAAGCGAGATCGATCTGCGCCTGGAAACGGATCTGGCGGCGGCGGGGGTTTTCGAAGCCATGGGCGGCTATGCGCCGACCATAGGCATCTTGGGGGCGGTGATGGGACTGATCCACGTGATGAGCCATCTGGCTGATCCTTCCAAACTGGGCGCCGGCATCGCGACGGCCTTCGTGGCGACCATCTATGGGGTAGGGACCGCGAATCTGCTGTTTCTGCCCTTTGCGAGCAAGCTCAAAAGCCTGGTGCAGCGTCGCGTACAGCATATGGAGATGCTCGTTGAAGGCCTGGTGGCCATCTCCGATGGCGAAAATCCGAGAAACATCGAGCTACGCTTGCAAGCCTATATAGCGCAGGAGAGCTAGCATGGGTCGGCGACAAAAGCACCAGGGCCATGTCAACCACGAGCGTTGGCTGGTCTCCTACGCCGATTTCATCACGCTTTTGTTCGCCTTCTTTGTCGTCATGTACGCCATTTCCTCGGTCAATGAGGGCAAGTACAAGGTTCTCTCGTCGACCTTGAAGAATATTTTTGAGACCCAGCCGAGCTCAAGCAAACCCATCTCGCTGTCACAAGGGCAGGTGGGTTCACCCACAGCGCATGATCCCAGCGCCAGTGAGGACCAGCGGCGCGCCCTGGTGCAGGTGCAGGAGCATATGCAAACCACCCTCAGCCATGAAATCCGTATGCACCAGATCAGCATCGTCGATCATGGCAGCTGGCTGGAGGTGAATATACGCAGCGAACTTCTTTTCGATAGCGGCAGTGCGGTCATCAATCAGAGTGCCCTGGTGATTCTGGCGCGCATTGCCGACGAGCTCAAAGGCATGGACAATGTCTTGCGTATCGCTGGATATACGGACAACCAGCCCATCGTCAGCCCCATCTACCCCAGCAACTGGGAACTGTCGGCTGCACGAGCGGTGTCAGTGCTGCGGTTTTTTTCAGAACGAGGTGTCGATGAGGCGCGAATGGCGGCAATTGCCTATGGAGAATTTCATCCTGTGGCCGACAACAGTACGGAGGAGGGACGACAACGCAACCGTCGGGTCATGGTGGCGATTTCAGGATCAAAACAGGATGCACAGTCGCCCTTCCTTCCCTAACGAGGCCTGCGGAGCAGCAGTCTGAGCTATGCATATATGGACCGTCGCCAATCAAAAAGGAGGCGTAGGCAAGACCACCTCCGTGATCACCCTGGCGGGCCTTTTAGCCGAGTCTGGGCGGCGCGTGCTCATGGTCGACCTGGATCCGCAGGCTTCCTTGACCCAGTACCTGGGACAAAACTGTGAGTTGCCGCATCTGTTTGCGCTGTTTCGTGACCGCCAGGGACTGACACTGGAGCAGATCAGGGCGACCTTGACGGTGCTGCCCTGGAAGGGCATGAGCCTGCTTGGAGCCTCGCCACTTTTGGCAACGGTGGAAAAGATGGGGGCCCAACAAGGCGGTATGGGCAAGGTTCTCGGTGATATACTGCACAAGGTCGAGGATGATTTTGATGTGGTGTTGATCGATACCTCGCCGACGCTGGGGGTGTTGCTGGTCAACGCACTGGCGTGTGCCGATCTTCTGATTTTGCCGGTGCAGACGGAGTTTCTGGCTCTCAAGGGACTCGAGCGTATGTTGCGTACCCTGGGGATGGTGATGCGCTCACAGCAGCGTGAGGTGCCTTACATCATCCTGCCCACGCTCTACGACAAACGCACTTTGGCCAGCGTCCAGTGTTTGCAGCAGTTGCAGCAGCAGTATGCGGGCAAGGTGGCGCCAACGGTGATCGGTATCGATACGCGTTTTCGTGATGCCAGTCAAGCCGGACTGCCGCCTTCGGTGTTCGCGCAGCAAAGCCGTGGCGTGCTCGCTTATCGAGAGTTTTTGCAGCACTTAGGGGAGTTGGGCTGATGTCCATGCAAGCAGAAATTTCGCCGCAAGAGGCGACCCAAAGCGCTCTGGTCGCCTATCTCGATGAGCTCTTGCATGGTAGCTATGAGGCTGTTCGTGCCGTCAGTCCAGCTGCCCGTGTCAGCGATGTGGTGCAGCCTCCTCAGCCTGCTCCTGCTGTAGCGCCGCCACCGCCACGAGCGGCGGCGGATCTCGCCGTGCCTCGATCGGTGGATGAGCTGTACGCGCAAGCTTCCCTGGCCTGTATCTTTGTGCGTAGCGATGCTCAGGTTTATGCGCTGGCCCTGTCGCAGCTGGGGCGTATTTTTCGTGCGGATGAGCGCCCTTTGACGCGCCTGCCCGGCCAGGCTGACTGGCAGCTGGGTTTGCTGGCTGGTGAAGAGCTGCTGCAGGCGATCAGCCTGCACTATCTGCTGCACGGCTGCCTGGGTCAGCAGCCCCGCTATTTCATCAGTGTGGCGGGCACTTCGCGTGTACTCGCCTGCGAGGCCATCTTGCACAGTGCCCAGCTGCATCATGAAGATTTTCAATGGCGTGCATCAGGAGTGCGCAAGCATCCCCTGCTGGCAGCCACGCTGCGCTCAGAGCTGGTGCCTTTGCTGGACTTGACCCGACTGGACGAATGCCTGCACTGAACTATATTTGACGGAGCATGCGAGGAGATCGATATGAGTCAGGCAGGTACACAAAAGACGTCCGGGGATCCTATCCTGCAGTGGGTGACCTTCCGTCTTGATAATGAGACCTACGGCATCAATGTGATGCAGGTGCAGGAAGTGCTGCGTTACAGCAGCATCGCACCGGTGCCTGGGGCGCCGAGCTATGTACTCGGCATCATCAATCTGCGCGGCAACGTGGTCACCGTCATCGATACACGTCAGCGCTTTGGGCTGTCTTCCGGCGAAGTGACCGACAACACCCGTATCGTCATCATCGAATCGGACAAGCAGGTGGTGGGGATCCTGGTCGATAGCGTCTCAGAGGTTGTCTATCTGCGTCAGTCCGAGATCGAGATGACCCCCAATGTCGGCAATGAGGACAGTTCAAAGTTCATTCAGGGTGTTTGCAACAAGAACAATGAGCTGCTCATCCTGGTTGACCTCAACCGCCTGCTGACCCAGGATGAGTGGGGCGAGATCGGCGGTCTTTGAGGCTCACGCCGAAGCCCCGGTAGCCCTCAATCGCAACTTCCCAAAGACCGGGCACCTTGCCGCCACCTGCGCTCGACGCTGCACCCCAGAGCGGCCCGTATCCTAGGGGTCTCGGCCGGAGCCCGACCCTGTACCCGAGCATAGGTCTTCCGAGTCCTCGCCGGGAGGGTGTGCAAGTTCAGCGTTGCGTCCTGTGGAAAAGCATGGTTGTTCCGACACTGGCTTGATAAGGGTGGGTGAACGTGCTCAGAGCGCGCAGGCAGTCCTCAACGTTCTGGTCATCGCGCAAGGCCAGGGTGTCTATGCCGCAGCGCTGCAAGTAGTACACCGTGTCCTGGATGACATCCCCGCAGGCCCGCAGTTGACCGCGATAGCCCCAGCGTTCGCGCAGGAGCACCGCTTGCGAGTAGGCGCGACCATCCGTGAAGTGAGGAAAGTCGAGCATGATGAGCGCCAGCCTGGGTAGAAAGGCGGACAGTTCATCGAGCTGGGCATCCGGCGTCAAACGTAGCCCGAGGTCGCCCTGGTGCGACTGCAGGCTGTCCCACGCTTGGAGCAGGCGGTTCAGGCTGACGCTGCAGGCGCGCTGGGGTGCTAAGGGGTCGGTGTCGGCAAGGTGCAGCCAATGATCTTCGACGATCCGGCCCTGACTAATCAGCTGTGGCATAAACGCGCTCCTTGAAGGGCTCGATACCGACACGGCGGTAGGTTTGAAGAAAGCTCTCTGCATCCTGGCGCAGATCGAGGTAGGTTTGCACGATCTCTTCGATGACATCCGCCATATCTCCGGCCCCAAACGAGGGGCCAAGAATCTCGCCCAGGCTGGCGTCCTTGCCGCCATGCCCGCCCAGGGAGACCTGATAAAACTCGGCGCCCTTTTTGTCGACACCGAGGATGCCGATATGGCCTATGTGATGATGGCCACAGGCGTTCATGCACCCGGAGATATTCAGATGCAGTTCGCCCAGATCATAGGCGATATCGAGTTCTTCAATACGGCGCTGGATCTGTTCGGCGATAGGGATGGACTTGGCGTTGGCCAGTGAGCAGAAGTCGCCACCCGGGCAGCAAATGATATCGGTGATGGTGCCGATATTGGCTGTGGCCAGGCCGAGTGCGCGCAGGGCTTGCCACAGCTCATGGAGGTCGCGCTGGAGGACATCGGCGAACACCATGTTCTGCTCATGGGTCGTCCGCAGGCGTCCCAGACTGTAGCGATCAGCCAGATCGGCCACAGCGAGCATCTGTTCCGCGCTGATATCCCCTGGAGCCACCCCGGTACGCTTGAGTGACAAGGTCACCAAGCGGTACCCCGGGCGCCGGTGGGCGTGGGTGTTATGCTGAAACCAGGCACGAAAAGCACGGTCATCTGCGAGCTGGGCGGGCAGGTGCGGGTCGTCGGCGATCTCTTCATAAGCCGGCGGTGCAAAGTAGGCACGTACGCGGTCGATCTCGGCCTGGCTGAGGGTATGGACGCCCTCATGCAGACGAGCGTACTCGGCATCGACCTGCTCCTTGAAGACCTCCGGAGTGAGCGCGCGGACCAGGATCTTGATGCGCGCCTTGAACTTGTTGTCGCGCCGTCCATGCAGATTGTAGACGCGCAGGATGGCTTCCAGATAAGAGAGCAGGTGACGGGCAGGCAGATCGTCGTGGATGAAACTGCCTATCATCGGGGTGCGGCCGAGTCCTCCGCCGACCAGTACGCGAAAGCGCAGATCGCCGTCGGTGCCGCGGTGCATCTGCAAACCGATGTCGTGCACCGCAATGGCGGCACGGTCTTCGTGCTCATGGGCGTTGACGGCGATTTTGAACTTGCGAGGCAAGAAGGCAAATTCGGGGTGAAAAGTCGACCATTGACGGATGATCTCGCACCACGGACGCGGGTCTTCTATCTCACCGTGCTGGCTGCCGGCGTAAGGATCGCTGGTGGTGTTGCGTATGCAGTTGCCGCTGGTTTGTATGCAGTGCATCTGCACCGAGGCCAGTTCCGCCAGAATGTCCGGTACATCCTCCAGGCGTGGCCAGTTCAGCTGCATATTCTGACGCGTCGAGATGTGCCCGTAGCCGCGATCATAGCGACGACTGATTTCGGCCAGTTTGCGCAGTTGACGGCTGTCGAGCTGGCCGTAGGGGATGGCGATACGCAGCATGGGTGCGTAGCGCTGGATATAAAGGCCGTTTTGCAGGCGCAAGGGGCGAAAATCGTCCTCGCTCAGGCGGCCGGCCAGATAGCGCTGCATCTGGTCGCGAAACTGTGCGACACGCTCATCGACGATACGCTGATCGTATTCATCATACTTGTACATGCGGCACACCCCTTCTACGCGATGAGGCTACCTTAGCAATGGACTCTAATAAAATAAAATTCTTTTTTTCAATATATTAGTCACTTTTAGTTATAAATTGACGGCAGCCGCCTGACGGGATCCTTGCCTTGCCGCTGAGGGGGCAGGATCGCTACAATAGCGCGATGTCGTATCATCACGGCGGCGACCGCAGGTCTTGGAATCAGCATGGGTTTTAGAGCGAAGGATAGTCTGGCAGAGCAGATCGCCCAGCATCTGGCTGACCAGATCACGCGAGGTGAGCTCCTGGAGGGTGAGCGCATCCAGGAATTGCGCATCGCCAAGGAGCTGAATGTCTCCCGTGGGTCGGTGCGTGAGGCCCTGCTCCTGCTGGAGCGGCGCCATCTGATCGAGATCTATGCCCGCCGCGGCGCCATCGTCACCGAGTTGACCGTCCAGCATGTGCGGGCGCTCTATGAAGTCCTCGGATTGCTGGCTGGCCGGTTGCTGGTGCACACCCTGCGCCAGGTGCAGGCGGCGGACATCCAGGCCCTGCGCCAACAGCTGCAGAACGTCGAGATCGGTATCGTCGAGCATGATATGGATAGGTTTGCCGACGAAGTCTTCACCTGGGTGCGCATGAGCTACCGCTACGCCGACAATGTCTACCTCGAGGAGATGCTCGAAGATCTCGAACCGGCCTTGCGCCGGTGCACACTCCTGGTCTTGCACGGTGTGCAGCAGAGTGCCGAGCTTCTTTATCAAGGGCTGGGTCAGCTGCTCGAGCTTGCCCTGACGCGTGATGAGGCGAGGACGCTGCAAAAGCTCGATGAGCTCCTCCATGAGCAGTGTGATCAGGTGATTGAGGCCTTGTTGCGGATGAAGCAGGTGGAGCTCGCCTGGGCCCAAAGACACCGGCGCTGAAGAAGAATCCTATGCGCCTTAAGTCGATCAAACTTGCTGGCTTCAAGTCCTTTGTCGATCCGACGACCGCCCATTTTCCGAGCAATTTGTCGGCGGTGGTCGGCCCCAATGGTTGTGGCAAGTCCAATATCATTGACGCTGTGCGCTGGGTGATGGGGGAGTCCTCGGCGCGTAATTTGCGCGGTGAGTCCATGGCCGACGTCATCTTCAATGGCTCGAGTGGACGCAAGCCGGTAGCGCAGGCGTCGATAGAGCTGATTTTTGATAACAGCGATGGCAGCCTGCTCGGTGAGTACGCAGCTTACACCGAGATCGGGGTGCGCCGTCTGGTCACCCGTGATGGACGATCAGACTACTTCCTCAATGGCAGCCGCTGCCGGCGCAAGGACATCACCGACCTGTTTTTGGGGACCGGTCTCGGGCCGCGCAGCTACGCGATCATAGAGCAAGGCATGATCTCGCGACTGATCGAGGCCAAGCCGGAAGAGTTGCGCGTCTACATCGAAGAAGCGGCGGGCATCTCCCGTTACAAGGACAGACGCCGCGACACCGAACTGCGTATGCGCCACACCCGCGATAATCTCGATCGTCTCAATGATCTGCGCGAGGAGATGGGGCGGCAGTTGCAGCATCTCGAGCGGCAGGCCCAGTCGGCCGAAAAATACCGCGAGTACAAGGACGAGGAACTGCGTCTGCGGGCGCTGCTGCAGGCTTTACGCTGGCGGCAACAGGAAGGCCTCGCCGCGCAAGAGTCGCGCAGCCTGGCGCAGGAAGAATTGGCCTGCACCGCCTTGCAAAGCGAGCGCCAGGGCATCGAGACACAGATCGAAGCGCAAAGACTGCAGCGCTTGGATCTTGACAGTGCGGTGCAGCAGGCCCAGCAAGAGCACTATCGTCTTGGTCATGAGCTGGCGTCGGTGCAGCAAAGCCTGCAGCACCGGCGTGAGCGCCTGCTGCAGATCGAGCGCGACCTGCGTGAGTCTGAAGCCAGGCACCGGCAGTTGCAGGAGCATGCCCGTACCGATGCCGAAGAGATGCGTGAGGTGCAGGCGCAGCTGGAGGAGCTCGCTCCCGAGGTGCAGTCGCTGCAGCAGCGTTGGCAGCAGGAACAGCTACAGCTGCAAGAGGCTGAGGCGACGATGTCGCGCTGGCAGCAGGCCTGGGAAAGCTTTCAGGAGTCGGCCACCCACAACAAGCAAAGCGCCGAACTGCAGGAACTACGTCTGCAGCAGATCGAGCAATCGCAAAAGCGCGCACGTGAGCGCGCCGTGCGCTTGCAGGAAGAGCAGCGGCAGCTGGAGGACGCTGATGACGAGGTCTGGACCCTCCTGCAAGAGCAGGTGGCCGAGCTCGAACTGCGTCAGGAGGACGCTCAGGAACGGGTACGCAGCCTGGGCTTGCAGTTGCAGCAGAGCCGGGCACAGATCCAGGCGAGCGAGGCTGAACTGGATGACTTGCGTGCGCAGCAACAAGCCCTGCAGGGCTCGCTAACCGCCCTGCAGTCTCTGCAGGATGATGCTTTGGGAGCCGGGCAGGCCAGCCAGAACTGGCTGCAAGCGCAGGGTCTGGCGCTCGCCTCCCGGCTGATCGACGTTCTCCAGGTCCAGCCCGGCTGGCAACGCGCGGTCGAAACGGTGCTTGGACGCCGTCTGCATGCCGTGCAGGTGGATGAGCTCAGCACGGCCAGCGCCTGGCCAGCACCGCCGGCCGCCATGGCCCTGCTGCAAACGACGCTCACCGATCGCCAGCAACACAGCGCGGATGCCTTGGCCCATGAAGTGCAGCCTGCCGGTGTGCGCGCCTGGCTGTGGGGGCTGCGCAAGGTGGCCAGCCTTGCGGAGGCCCTGGCCCGTCGCGAGGAGCTGGACGACGGACAGGCTTGGGTGACCCCCGAGGGACAGATTGTCGGTATGCACGGCCTGCAATGGCCGGCGCAGCAGGACGGTGACGGCCTGCTCGAGCGCCAGCAGCGGCTGCACGAGCTGAGAGCACAGTTGCAGGCCTTGCAGCAGGACAAGGACCGCTGCGAGGAGAAGCTGGCGGACTTGCGTGCGCAGCGCGCTCGCATCGAAGAAGAGCGTGATGAGGCGGGTGTCCAGGTGACCGCCTTGACCCAGGACAAGGGGCTGCGCCTGGCTGATCTGCGTGCGCGGCAAGTGCGTCGGGAGCAGTTGCAGGCACGACGCTTGCGTATCGGCGATGAACTGCAGGAAGTGCAGCGTCAGCAAGAAAGTGACATTCAAGCCTATGATGGCGCGCGTGAGCTGAAAGAGCAGGCGCTGCAGGCCATGCAAAGCGATGCCGACAGACGTCAGGCCCTGTTGCAGGAGCGCGATCAGGTGCGCGCCGCGGTCGACACCGTGCGTGATCGTGCCCGCCTGAGCCGCGAGCAGTCACACCAGCTGGATATGCGTCAGCAGTCCTTGCAAACCCGTGCGCAGGCGCTCGAGCGTGCCCAGGAACGTGCCCAGGACCAGCTGCATGATCTGTCCTTGCGCTGTGACCAGCTGCGCGAAGAAGAGCTGGTGGCGCGCGACAGCCCCCTCCAGGATGAGGCTCGCCTGCACGAGCTGGCCTCCGCCCAGGAGGTCGCGCAGCGACACTGGCTGGCGCTGCGCGAACAGCTCGCTGCTATCGACGAGGCGATGCGCCTGACAGAGCAGCAAAAACAGCTGTGCGAGCGCAGCCTTTTGCAGCGTCAGGAGCAGGCCAGTCGGCTGGCGCTGAAGGTGCAGGAAGCACAGATACGCATGCAGTCTCTGCAAGAGCAGATGCAGGAGCAGGGGTGGGAGCTGCAGGCCTGGTTGGCCGAGCTCAGCGAGACTCTGGAAGAAACCGAGATACAGGCGCAGATCGAGCGTATCGGCGTACGTATCGCCCGCTTGGGGCCGATCAATCTCGCCGCGATCGACGAGTACAAGCAGCAACTCGAGCGTAAAACCTATCTCGATACCCAGGACGCTGATCTGCGTGAGGCCCTGGAGATGCTGGAAAATGCCATACGCAAGATCGATCGCGAGACGCGAACCCTGTTCAAGGACACCTTCGACCGCGTCAATCAAGGCTTTGGCGATCTCTTTCCCAAGGTCTTCGGTGGTGGTCATGCCTATCTTGAGTTGACCGGGGAGGATCTTCTCGAGGCCGGCGTCGCCATCATGGCGCGGCCGCCGGGCAAGCGCAATTCGACCATCCATCTGTTGTCGGGAGGGGAGAAGGCTTTGACCGCCCTGTCTCTGGTCTTTTCTATCTTTGCGCTGAATCCAGCACCATTTTGCATGCTCGATGAGGTCGACGCACCGCTGGACGACGCCAATGTCGGCCGCTTTGCACGCCTGGTCGAAGACATGTCGCAGCGGCTGCAGTTCATTTATATTACGCATAACAAGATTGCTATGGAAATGGCGCATCAGCTCATGGGCGTCACCATGCATGAGCCAGGTGTGTCGCGTCTGGTAGCCGTCAATGTCGAAGAAGCTGCCCGTATGGCAGCGCAGTAGGAGTAGGCATGGATGTTCGTAGCGTAGCCTTCAGCCTGGGCGGCTTGGCACTTGGCTTCGTCCTGATCGAGAGCGCCTGGCATCGCTGGCAGGCTCGTCATGGTCGTCTGCGCGTTCGCCTCGAACCGGTGCCCGATGTTCAGGATATCCCGGT
The DNA here is from genome assembly GCA_021804565.1 of Pseudomonadota bacterium. Taxonomy (GTDB): domain Bacteria; phylum Pseudomonadota; class Gammaproteobacteria; order Pseudomonadales; family Moraxellaceae; genus JAJZHK01. The sequence continues at coordinate 46,776 of JAJZHK010000001.1, forward strand.
TCAAGGCGATATGGTGGGGGCGGTGCGCATCACCCGGCGCGATAGCAGTGTCGACGAGGTGCCCGTGCTCGATCCTGAGTCTGCGGCCTTGGAGCAGCAGGATCTGTTCGCCGATGAGGTGGTGGTCATGCCTCCCGGCGCCCAGGCCGCCGCCGCCGTGGCCGCGGCTCCTGAGCAAGCCCAGGCCCGCGAGCCCGAGCTCGTGGTCGACGACTACATCGTCATCCATGTGCTGCCGCGCGCCGAGGCCGGCATGTCCGGGCAGCTGCTTTTGCAGGCGGCGGTACGTTATGGTCTGCACTTTGGTGAGATGAAAGTCTTTTACCGTCATGAGCACCCCAATGGCCATGGCGAGGTCCTGTTTGGCATGACCCATGCTGTCGAGCCGGGCTACTTCGAGCTCGACACCCTGGCCCGAGGGGTGTGCATGGGGGTGAGCTTCTTTCAGACCCTGCCCGGGGTACAAAGCATCGCCGCGTTTGATCTGATGATCGACACCGCCCGCCGCCTGGCCCAGGATCTCGATGCCCAGCTCTTCGATCAGGACTACCACCCCTTGAGTCCGCAACTGCTTGAGCATCTGCGCGAGAAGGTGCAGGACTACGAGCGTGGCCGTCGGCGACAGCAGGGTGGGCCAGGATGAGTGCCGCGGATGCCCAGGCACGTCTGATCGAGCTCAGGCGTGAACTGGCGAAGCATGCTTATCTCTACCACAGCCTCGATGCGCCGGTCATCAGCGATGGCGAGTATGACGCCCTGTGGCGTGAATTGCTGGAGCTCGAGCGTCAGTATCCGCAATGGCGGGACGCACAGTCGCCCAGCCAAAACGTCGGCGCTGCCGTGCGTCAGGATCTGGCGACGGTGGCGCATCAGACGCCCATGCTGTCGCTGGACAATGTCTTCAGCGTTGATGAGTTCCGTGCTTTTGACCTGCGTGTGCGTGAGCGTCTCGGGCGTAGCGGCGACATCCACTACATCTGTGAGCCCAAGCTGGATGGTCTGGCGATCAGTCTGCACTATCGTGGCGGACGTTTCTTGATGGCCGCCACCCGTGGGGATGGTGTGGTCGGTGAGGATGTCAGTGCCAGCCTGGCTGCTTTGGCCAGTGTCCCCGCACAGTTGCAAGGAGAGGAGCTGCCGCACGAGCTTGAAGTGCGCGGTGAAGTGCTGATGCCGCGAGCCGCGTTCTTGCGCTGGAATGAGCAGGCCCAGGAAGAGGGGCGGCGGGTCTTCGCCAACCCTCGCAATGCAGCAGCGGGTAGCGTCAGACAGCTGGATGCTGCCATCGCCGCTGAGCGTGGCCTGGAGTTTTTTGCTTACGCCATCGCCCGTTGCTCAGCCCCCTTGCCGGACAGCCAGCACGCCCAGCTCGAGCTCTGCCGACGCTGGGGTTTTCAGCGGGCAGCGCATATCGCCCAGGGTGAGGGTGCGGCTTTTTGTGAGCAGCACTATGCTGCCTTGCTGGCGGCGCGCGACGGCTTGCCCTATGAGATCGATGGCATGGTGGTCAAGGTCGATGCCCTCAGCGAGCAGCAGGTGCTGGGCATGATGACCCGGGCACCGCGTTGGGCGGTGGCCTGGAAGTTCCCGGCCGTGGAGGTTGAGACGCAACTGTTGGCGGTCGACTGGCAGGTGGGGCGCACCGGCGCCCTGACACCGGTGGCACACCTGCAGCCGGTCAGTGTCGGCGGGGTGACGGTGAGCCGGGCCAGTCTGCATAATATCGATGAAATTCGCCGCATGGACCTGCACGTCGGTGACCAGGTGCTGCTCTATCGTGCCGGTGATGTGATTCCCAAGATCGCGCGCTCCTTGTCGCAGGCGGTGCCGGCGCAGCGTCTGCCCATCACCTTGCCCGAGTCTTGTCCGGTCTGCGGCGCACCGGTGTTGCGACCGGTCGGCGAGGTGGTCGCACGCTGTTCCGGCGGACTCTATTGCCCGGCGCAGCGGCTCGAGGCTTTGACCCATTTTGTCTCGCGCAAGGCCATGGCCATCGAGGGACTCGGCGAGAAGTGGCTGGCCTTGCTGGTCGAACAGGGCAAGATCCGGCACGCCGCGGACATCTATCGTTTGCAGCGCGACAGCCTGTTGGCCCTTGATCGTATGGGCGACAAGCTTGCTGACAAGCTGCTCGCTGCGATCGCCGCCAGCAAGGCGACCACCTTGCCACGTTTTCTTTATGCCCTGGGCATACGCAGCGTCGGCGAGAGCACGGCACGTGATCTGGCCATGAGCTTCATGAGTCTGGACGCGCTCATGCAGGCCCGTGAAGAGGCCCTCTTGCGGGTCCCTGACATCGGTCCGGTGACAGCGCAATGGATCGTCAGTTTCTTTTCCCAGCCGCACCATCGCGAGATCATCGATGAGCTGCTGGCGGTCGGTGTGCACTGGCCGCAGCCGCAGGCGCAGCAAACCTTGGCAGGGACTTACGTGATCACCGGAACCCTGCAAAGCATGAGCCGTGAGCAGGCCCGTGAGCATCTGCTACGTCTGGGCGCACGCGTTGCCGGCAGCGTCTCGGCGAAGACCGCGGCGCTCATCTGCGGGGAAAGTCCTGGCTCCAAAAAGACGCAGGCGGAACGGCTGGGTGTAGCGATCTGGGATGAGGATACTTTTTTGCAGCTCTTGCGTCAGTCGGGCGCTTCGCTGTGAGGTGGCTGACCCTGCTGTTCGCCGTGATGCTGGCCGCCTGCTCGACCTTGCCACCACCGGCGCGGCCGGATGACCTGTGCCGTATTTTTCAGCAGCGGCCAAAGTGGTACGAGTCGGCGCGCTCATCCAGCCGGCATTGGGGCATTCCGGTGCCGGTGCTGATGGCCACGATGCGCCAGGAGTCGTCCTATCAGGCCAAAGTCAGGCCGCCGCGGCGTTATTACCTGGGCGTGATTCCCGGTGGCCGAGCCTCGGACGCCTATGGTTATGCCCAGGCGAAAGAGGACATCTGGACACGCTACCGCAGCGACGCCCACCATGGCTGGGCCTCGCGTGACGATTTTGCTGATGCCGTTGACTTTATCGGCTGGTATGACCATCAATCCGTGCAGCATGCCGGTATTCCTGCCGATGATGCCTACCATCTGTATCTCAGCTATCACGAAGGTTTGGGCGGTTACCAGCGTCATAGCTATCGCAACAAACCCTGGTTGCAGGCTCTAGCCCGCCATGTGGCTTACCAGTCGCGGCGCTATGAGCAGCAGTTGAGTGCCTGTCGTGACGCTCTCGATGCATCTTTGCATCATTGGTTTTAAGAGGAAAGACCGAGGTGGAGCGAGAATCCGTGGTCTATGGCGTCATCCGCGATATGGTCTGGGGCGAGGATGCGGCCGCATCGGCACGACTGCAGCACAACCGCAGCGTGCTCGACACCTTGCCTGATGCAGAAGGTGGACCGCTGCTGTGGCGCAGCATGTTCAGCGACAGCTCGGCGCGTGAGTGGGGCAGCGCCTATCAAAGTTCATTGATCCATTTTGGCCTGACCTGTCGAGGCCTGGAGTATGAGTGGTCGTCCTGGTTACGTGCTTTTGAGGCGCTGCTCGCGCGGCTGTACTGGGTGCAGGCCAAGGTCCACCTCGAGACCGAAGGCTCGGCCCAGCACGTCTTCATCTGGGAGCCGGAGCTGGAGTTTCATGGTCCTGACATGCCCATGGCCCTGCGCTGCGCCTGGGAGAGGATCGCTTGATACGGGTCTTACATCGCATTTAAGGGGTATCAGATGTCTTTACAAGATCAGCTGCTCAAGCTGGGTGTCGCCAATCAGAAGCAGCTCAGGCAGGCCCAGCACGCGCAAAGGCAAGCCGCCAAAAGTGGTCACAATGAAGCCCGCGAACTGGCGCAAACACGTCAGCAGGAGCAAAAAGCGCAGCAGCAGCAGCGTCAGCGCCTGCTCAATGAGGAGCGTGAGCGCAAAGAAAATGAGGCTGCAGCGCGCCAGATGATCCTGCAAAATGAGCAGCTACGGGTTGCCGGTGATGCTGTCTGTCATGTTCGTGTCGGCAGCAAGCTGCGTAAAGTGCGTATGCATAAGGCTCAGTACGAGGACCTCTGCTCGGGGCACTTGCGCTGGGTCGTGCTCGATGATCGCCTGGTTTTGCTGCGAGCCGAGATGGCGGCTGCCATCGCCGAAAAGATGCCCGACTGGGTGCTGCCGTATGAATCCGGGCAAGCTGCGCCAGCTGCCGGTTACGAAGATGCACGTTATCAGATCCCCGACGATCTGATGTGGTAGACGGATCGGCTTACCTGTCGATCCGGTGGGCGTGGATGAACTGGGCGATCAGCTCGGCCAGTTCGTCCGGGGCGTCCTCGCTGAGAAAATGCCCTCCGGAAAGACGCAAGGTCTTGCTGCAACCGAGCACATGACAGGCTTCTTGGGCGTGTCGATGGAAATTGATGGCTTGATCCTGATCTCCCCAGATCAGTTGCGTCGGCAGGGGATTTTGCAATACCGAACGACGTATGCCCTGCTCGAAGGCATGGGTTTTGACAAAGCCGCGCATGATGCGCAGAAAAGCCGCCCCCTGGTCTTCGCGCAGCAGCAGGTCGCGATGCGCCAGGATCTCTCCAGTGCTCAGCTCACGGCAGATGCCGTAGTGTCGATAGAGTCGCTCGAACCAGGAGCTGTCACGCAGATGCTGCAGGTAGGCTTGGCCGAGCCAAGGCCAGCTCAGCGGCATCATATACCAGGGACGACGGTAGGAAGCCGTCGCCACCATGGCGCTGATGACGCTGATACTGGCTACTTGTTGGGGCATCAGACGCATGAATTCGAGGGCGACAGGTCCGGCGATGCTGTGGGTGACGAGATGGACACGGCGTAAGCCGAGGGCATGGATGGCGTCACACAGCCAGCGCGCCAGGCCACACCAGCTATAGTCAAAATGACTGGGGCGACTGGCCAGCCCCATGCCGGGCCAGTCGATCGCCATGCCGTGCAAGCCCTGCTGAGCCAGAGCCGGCAGCAACCAACGGTAGACATACGATGAGGTCGGCACCCCGTGCAGGCAGAGGACGGGCTCGCCGCGGCCGCATTGCCAGACATGACTGGCCGCCGTCGCCAGGTGCAGGGGTGTTCCCAACTGGCGCCAGCGCTCGACCAGTTCATCCGCTTGGGCTGCTGTCGTCTCTGGCCATTGCCATTGGGTGATCGGCGCGTGCTCTCGCATCATCCAGCAGTCCAGGCTTGATTTCTATGAAAAATCCTCCTGCCAGTGTAGTTCAAAAGCGAGAGATGGCGAGGCCCGCAGGGCTGCTCATACATTTTTTTACATCCGCATGGCTTTTTTGTGAAATTTACTACACTCATTGAACCCAGACGCAATCATAACGAAGAGGAGGACTGGGATGACATCTACGACGAGGATGCGTCGCTTGGCTTGGGCCTGTACGGCTCTTGGGGCGATATCTCTGAGCGCACAGGCCGATGATAATCTTAGGCTCAATGGCTTTCTAACCGCAGGGGTCACCGGCAGTGACATGAAGTCACTGCCGACGTGCCCGAGTACAGGTGCTTTTGGATCGATGGCGATGTCAAAATCCTGCTCCATCGTGACCAGTGCCGGCAATCCTCTGCAATACACCCCTACTTATGATCATCTAGGGAATACGACCAACTGGACAAACTCCAGTATCCTGGGTTTGCAGGCGGCTTATACCATAGACAGCAAGACATCGATGACCGCCCAGCTGGTGTCTTATGGTGATCAAAACTACCAGGTCAACACGGTGTGGGCCTACGGCACCTACAAACCGACAGAAAATACCGAGTTGCGCCTCGGTCGGCAGCGCATCCCTTTTTACATGCTCTCCGAGCAGATCGACGTCGGCATGTCCTACCCCTGGGCACGCCCACCGCTGGACATGTACTCCTTGCCGGTCAACCAGTACGACGGTCTGAGTGGACGCTGGAACTGGCAATGGGGGGATACTTCCGGCAATTTGAACTTTTTGGTCGGTGATGCGCCGACGACTTCAAATTCGCCCTATATCCCTCTGGGCTTCAATATCAAAAATGCCCGTGGTGTCAATTTCAACATCTATCAGGGCAACTTCACTTTTCACGGTGGGGCGGTCATCGGCAACGTCAACCTGACCCTCAGTGACGACAAGACGCCGGGGCAGATGTTCTACAATCTGAATAACCTGCTGACCGCGGTGGGGGCTCCCGGCATCAGTGACCAGTTGGCCAGCTTCTACAACCTGGGCACCATCTATGACGATGGCAACTGGTTGGTCATGTCGGAACTCAGCGATCTGCGTTACGGCAGCGGCAGCATCTTGCAGGACCCCTTGAGCGGGTATGTGATGGTCGGGTACCACTTTGGCCAGATCATGCCTGAGTTGACCGTCAGCAAGACGCGTACCAACACCCAGGGCAACGTCAATCGTTCCATGGCTGTTGCCGATGTCAGCAACCCCGCCAATCTGGCCAAGATCGCCGCCTTGGCGCCGGCCGGACAGTCGCTGGGGGCCTCGATCAACAGCCTGAATCAGGCGGAGTCCTCGATCGCCAACCAGGGCATGCAGGAGACCACCTACACCCTGGGGCTACGCTATGACATCACCCCGAAGATGTCGGCGAAGGTCGAATGGAGTCATGTCAATGGCTTGGGTGGCTCGCCGGATGGGATCAATGCCAGTGGTGGTTGGGGCCGGTTCTCCGACGCACCCGTGGGCGGGGGTGCCAATTTCTATACCTTCGTCATCAATGCCATGTTCTAAGGAGGAGCCATAATGAAACTACAATACGCTATGTTGGCTCTGACCTTGGCCATGGTGACGGCGGCCGAGGCTGATGTCGATGTGATCGTCAATAGCGCCTATGCCGTCAGCAAGGCGAACAACGGTGACATCGCCAAGGTTTTTCTCTCCAAGGCCAATGCTTTGCCCGGTGGCGGCACCCTGGTGCCGGTCGATCAGAACGATGGCTCACCGGCGCGTACGCTGTTCTATAGCAAGGTGACAGGAAAAAATGCCTCGCAGCTGAACGCCTACTGGTCGAAGCTGATCTTTACCGGCCAGGGACAGCCGCCCAAGGCGGTCGGCAGTGACGCTGACGTTGCCGCATTGGTGGCGAAAAATCCGAGCATGATCGGCTATGTGCACAGCAATGCCAAAGTGCCGGGGGTCAAGGTGATCGCCAAGGTCGCCGAGTAAAGCTGATGCCGGCTCGCAGGTCCAGGTCCGGAGCCTGCGAGCCGGCCTTCGATAGGGATGAGCCAGAGGATTGCAATCGATGCTACGTCAGCCAGGTTTATTCGTTGGAGTGCTAGGTTTGTGCACGCTTGCAGGCGGTTCGGCGTACGCCGATGACGCCTTGCATTTGAATGGCTTCCTGACCGCTGGGGTCAGCGGCAGCAATATGCAGGCGGCGCCAGCCTGTCCGGCCTCATCCAGTTTGGCGACGATAGCCAGCAGCCATTGTTCAAGCATCAGCAGTGCAAGTTCACCCTTGCAGTACACGCCCGGCTATGACCACCTCGAGGCGGTGCCGAACTGGAGTGATGCCAGCATACTCGGCTTGCAAGCCTCCTACGTCATCGACGACAAGACCGCAATGACCGCGCAGCTGGTGTCCTACGGCGCGCAAAACTATCAAGTCAATACGGTGTGGGCATACGCCAGTTACAAGCCCACGCTCGACAGCGAGTGGCGCATCGGCCGGCAAAGGCTGCCTTTTTATATGTTCTCCGAGCAGCTCGACGTCGGTATGTCCTACCCCTGGGCGCGCCCGCCGCTGGAGATGTACTCCTTGCCGGTCAACCAGTACGACGGCATCAGCTGGCGCTGGAACTGGCAATGGAGTGAGCTCTCGGGCAATATCAATCTGCTGGCCGGTGACTCCCCGTCGAGCTCCAATTCGCCCTATATTCCCCTCGGTTTTGACATCAAGAACCAGCGTGGCTTCAACTTCAATATTTTTGACAACAACTGGACCTTTCATGGCAGCGTGACCTCGGGCAATGTCAATATCAATGTCCAGGATGATCAAACCCCCGGGCATATCTATCAGTCCCTCAATACCTTGCTGACCGGCCTGGGCCAGCCGGGCATCACCGACCAGCTCGCTTCTTTCTATGATCTGGGCACGGTTTATGACGATGGGCAGTGGATGGGCATTGCCGAACTGAGCGATTTGCGTTACGGCAATGGCAGTATTTTACAGGACCCACTGAGCGGCTATGTTCTGCTCGGCTATCACATCGGTCAGTGGATGCCGAACGTGACGATCAGCAAGATGCGCACCAACACTTCCGGCAATATGAATCGCGCCGCGGATGTGGCGACCTTGCAAAATCCAGCGGTCAGCCGGCTGCTGTCCTCGGTCGGCGTCACCCCCTTGCAGCAAATGGCGGCGATGCAGTCGATCGCCAACAACGGGGGTGAAGAGACCAGCTATATTCTGGGCCTGCGCTACGATATTTCGGCGAAGATGTCCGCTAAAATCGAGTGGGATCATGTCACCGGGCTGGGCGCTTCGCCGATGGGCTTGCCCGGCGGCGGCTGGGGGATGTTCTCGGATGCGCCGGTCGGTGGTAAAGCTGATATCTACACCTTTGTCATCAACGCCATGTTCTAGGGAGTCTCCCCGTGCCCTCTGTTCCCATGCTGGTGTTGACCAGTCTGCTAGCTGTTTCGGTGCAGGCCTATGCCGACATCGATGTGATCGTCAACTCAGGTTATGCCTTGAGCCATGCCTCAAAGGCGGATATCGCCAAGGTGTTTCTGGCCAAGGCCAATGCCTTGCCCGGAGGCAGTTTTTTGGTCCCCGTCGATCAGCGTGATGGCGCTCCGGCGCGCAGCAGTTTTTACGCCCAGGTGACCGGCAAGAATGCCTCGCAACTGAACGCTTACTGGTCGAAGCTGATCTTTACCGGGCAGGGGCAGCCCCCGCGTACCCTGGGGGGGGATGATGAAATCGCCGCCCTGGTGGCCAAAAACCCCAATATGATCGGCTATGTCCACGCCTCTGCGACCCGGCTGAACGGCTTGAAGGTGATCGCTCACCTGCCCGAGTGAGCGACTCAAGGCTTGTGCTGGCGTCGCCAGCGCTCCAGTTGCTCGATCACCCTGTGAAGCATGAGGCGCAGCAAGGATAAGGCGACAGATTTGCCGCTGTTTTTCAGCTGTTGCGCCTGTGCGAAGTCTTCGCGCAGCATGGCCTGGACCGTGGCAGCAAAGGCGGCGTCATCGATTTCGAGATTGGCCTCGAGGTTCCAGAACATGCCCCAGCGGTCCATATTGCTGGAGCCGAGCGAGCACCAGTCATCGCAGAGCCAGACCTTGGTGTGCAAAAAACGTGGGTGATATTCAAAGACCTGGACGCCATCTTGGCCCATCAGGCTGAGAAAGCTCTGGCCCAGCCAGGCGATGAAGGGGTGATCGTTGTGCCGCCCCGGGATGAGCAGTCGTACATCGACGCCACGCCGCGCCGCCAGACGCAAGGCCTTGCGTAGACGGCGTGGTGGCAGGAAGTAGGGGGTGGCCAACCATACCTGCCGGTGCGATCGAGCGATGGCGCGTAAAAGACTGGCTTGCAGGTGCTGGGGCAGGTCGGCTTGGCTGGCATTGACACGTACACGCACACCACCGGCTGCCGGCGGCGGTGCTGTGGGTGTCGGGGGGGTTTCTGGCCACAAGCTCAGGAAAAGGCAGCTCCATTGCTCGACCACCGGCCCTTGCATGAACAGCATGGTTTCTCGCCAGGGATAGCGCGACAGCGGTGCGAAATCGTCACTGATGCCGGCTCCTCCGGTATAGGCCTGATCGTCGATGATGAGAATCTTGCGATGATCACGGAGCAGGCTGCGCAGCGGATGTCGCCAACGGGTGGGGTTGTAGACCCGCAGTTGGACCCCGGCCGCCTGTAAAGCCAGGCGATCGTCATCGTGCAGCCCTTGTCCACCGAGGCCGTCGATGATCAGGCGGACATCGACGCCGCGCTGACAAGCCGCTGTCAGGGCGAGGGCGATGCTGCGATAGGTGGATCCCGAACTGATCAGATAGAGCTCGATCCAGATCCGTCTTTGCGCCTTGTGCAGGGTTTCGATCAGATGCGGATAAAAGGCCGCACCGTCGATCAAAAGCTGCAGATGCTCCGCCTGGCTCCACTCAAATCGGGGCGTTCGGTCGTGTCGTAGGGCGGGGAGGCTCGATTTATCCATGGTCCGGCATAGACATTCCAGCCGGCATCTTCATGTCGGGCATGGACCGAGCTGGGTGATGTCCCGGCATGCTCAGGGCTGCATAGCCGGTCCAGAGGCCCATCAGGATAAGCAGGGCCCCGCTGATCTGGCGCAGATGGTAGGTGTTCAGGAGGTGCTGAAATTGTTGTGCCATGCTGCCGGTGGCCAGCATCATCGGCAAGGTACCGGCACCAAAGGCGAGCATGGCCCCCAGTGCGCGCTCGGGGCTGGCACTGCTCGCGGCCATGGCCAGCGCCGAGTAGACCATACCACAAGGCAGGAAGCCCCAGAGCATCCCGGCAAGCACCGTGGTCCCTAGCGCCTGCTGACGGAGTGTGCGCTGGGCGTAGGGGGCGAGCTTGTGCCACAAGGGCAAACCCAGGTGCTCGAGGTGGACGAGCAGGCGCGACCAGCCTGCCACGTAGAGCCCCATGAGTAGCATCAGCACACCGCTGAGCAGCCGTGGCAGGGTCCAGAAACTGGCCTGCGGCATGAGTTTCATGCTCAAGCTGCCCACCAGCAGCCCGAGCAGGGCATAGATGGAGATGCGGCCGAGATTGTAGGCCAGCACCCGCAGCAGGCGCTGTGCTGTGGAGCGGTGCTGGGCGCCCATCCCCAGGGCGGCGCTGATGCCACCACACATGCCCAGGCAATGACCGCTGCTGAGCAGACCTACGGTGAAATTGCTGAGTCCTATCGCAGCGTCGGTCATGGTTCAGTGAGGCATCGTTGGAGGGTCACCGTGGGGGCGTTTTTTGTGATCGCGATCTTCATAGATGACACGCCATGATGCGCCTTCAGGATCATCGTACTGACCGTTGTTGATCGCCCAGATCAGGGCCCAGGCACCGATGCCCAGCATCACCAGACTCAGGGGAATCAGAAAATACATCGCCTGCATGAGCGCCACTCCAGGGAGCCAGGATACCCATCATAGCACGTCTGTCACCATGATTCCGCTGCACCTCAGCTCGCCACAGGATGGCGGCTACGCATGAAGGCCAGGAAAGCCTGCGCCAGCTCAGGATCAAACTGTTGTCCAGCCTCCGCCTCGATGTACGCCAGGGCTTGCTGATCCGACCAGCCCGGGCGATAAGGACGCTGGTGGGTGAGCGCATGGTAGACATCGAAGAGGCTGGTGATGCGCGCGCAGAGGGGGATGTCGTCTCCGGCAAGCTGATGCGGATAGCCACTGCCGTCAAAGTTCTCATGGTGCCGGAGCGCCATCTCGGCAGCCAGGCTCATAAATTCCGAGGCGCCTTCGAGTCCTTGTGCAGCCTTGAGCAGTTCGCTGCCACGCAGGCTGTGCGTGCGCATGCATTCTTTTTCCAGGCTGTCCAGCTCGCCCGGCTTGTTACGTATCTGGCTGCTGATGGTCAGCTTGCCGAGATCATGCAGCAAATAGGCGATACCTATCTGCTGTATGAAACGTGGGCTGAGCACCTCCTCGTGCAGGTGCTGTTCACGCAGAAAGAGGCAGAAGCTTTCGACCGCCTCCTTTTGCTGCATGAACTGCTTGAGATGGGCCTCGGGGGTGTCGGTGTCGGCCAGGCTGGAGAGCAGGGTGACCGCCGCGATCTGCGAGCTCTGCACCTGGTCGTGCAACCAGAGGTTGTCAAAGGCCAGGGAAATACGATCACAAAACACCTCGAGCAGGCTGCGCTCGATCTCGTTGAGCGGTAGCGAAGGGCTCAGATAGATGACGAACTCCTGACGTTCCTGGACGACCACATAGAGGGTGTCGATGGGGTTGTCATGGATGTGACGCTTTTCTCGGAGGACGCGCTCGACCAGGGGGCGTGCTTCATGCTCGGCCGGTAGCACATCACGCTTGATGAGGTCGTCGTAGACCCCGGTACAGGCGATGATCTGCAGATTTTGCCCATCGGGCAGGTCCGGCCGGCGTGTCAGACAGATCGCACCGTGCATGCCGATCTGTAATAAGGCATTGATTTGCCGCAACAGACCCGAGGCGAAGTCGCGCAAGGACTGAATATGATGCAGTGAAGAGGAGGCCTTGATGATGCGGTGCAGGCCGAGTCTATGATTTTCCAGGGCGTAGAGTGACTCATAGGCGCGCAAAGACGAGATGACCGTGGTGAACAGCTTTTGGGTGGTCAGCTCGGTTTTCGCCTTGTAGTCGTTGATGTCATAGCTGACGATGACCTCCTGCTCAGGAGCCTGCCCGGGCTGGCCAGTACGCAGAACGATACGGCAAAGCTGATTGCCCAGCTCCTCTCGAATACGGTGCACCAGGCGCAAGCCGGCGTCATCGGTCTCCATGACGACATCGAGCAGAAGCACCGCGATATCGGGCTGCTGACTGAGCACTTCAAAAGCTTCTGAGGCGGAGTAGGCGCTGATCAGGTCGAGCTTGCGACCATGGTATTCGATATTGCGCAGGGCCAGCCTGGTCACCGAGTGCACATCGGGCTCGTCATCGGCAATCAGGATTTTCCATGGCTCCTGTGTCGAGCTATGGGGCGCCTCGGGCTCATCGTCGATCAGCCAGTTGTCATCCAAGGCTTCGCTCATCCCTAGGCCCTCATCCCTTGTCATGATAAGGATGAGTCTAGATGATCGCTGCCGCCTTGTCAGGTAGGCTGGGTGCGTTTGCTCATTTTTGCGGCAAAATCTGTCGCAGACGTAGGGCATTGAGCACCACGATCATCGAGCTGGTGGACATGCCAAGGGCGGCGATATAAGGCGGCACCTGGCCTGTTGCGGCCAGGGGCACGATGATGATGTTGTAAAGCAGTGCCCAGCCTAAATTTTCCCGGGTGATGCGCAGGCAGCGGCGGGCGTGGTGCACGGCAGCGACGAGAAGGTCGAGACGGCTGTTGACGAGCAGGGCATCAGCCTGGGCGCGCGCCAAATCACTGCCTTGTCCCATGGCGATGGAAAGATCGGCCTGCGCCAGTATGGGGGCATCATTGATGCCATCACCGACGACCATGATCCGGTGACCTTGCGCTTGCAGCTGACGCAAGGCAGCCAGCTTGTTCTCCGGTTGCAGGCGCGCCTGTTGATCGGCGGCATCGATGGCCAGTGCACGTGCGCAACTGGCGACCCGTTCGGGCTGGTCGCCGCTGAGGATCATCACGCGTTTGCCGGCCTGGCGCAAACCTTCGACACAGGCTTGCGCCTGTGCACGCAAATGATCCTGCAGCCCTATCCAGGCGATGATCTCGGAACCACGGGCGAGCGCCAGCCACAGCATTTCGGCATCAAGCTCAGCTGGCAGGTTCAGGGCTGGGTCGATAAATGCCGGCTGGCCGAGCCGATAAGTGAGGCCGGCCAGCGAGGCACTGACCCCGAGACTGGGGTGCTGGGTCCGCTCCTCCAGCCCATAGGCTGGCTTGACGTCCAAAGCCTGAAAGGCCTGTGCGATCGGGTGTGAGGCCTCGGCTTCAAGTGCGCAGGCCAGTTGCAGCGCCTGCTCGCGGGTGACGCTCAGGGCCTTCACCTCTGCCACCTGCAGCTGTGCCGTGGTGAGGGTGCCGGTTTTGTCAAAAACGACGATGTCACAGTCGACCAGACCTTCCAGAACGTGGCCACGGGTGATCAGCAGGCCGGCACGTGCCAGGGCGCCGGTGGCGCTGATCAAGGCCACCGGGATGGCCAGCGACAGGGCACAGGGGCAGGTGGCGACGAGGACGGCGACGGTGTTCCAAAGTGCGCGTGAGGGATCATGGGCCTGCCAGTAAAAGTAGCTTCCTGCTGCCACGAGCAGCAGGGCGAGGACCACCCAGCCGGCGATGCGATCGGCAAAAAGGGCGAGACGGGGTTTGTCCATCGCCGCATCGAGCAAGAGTTTTTGCAGCTGCGCCAGGCTGCTGGCCTCACCGCTGGCGCTCACCTGTATCTTCAGCGCCTGGCCCAGATTGAGGCTGCCACAGACCAGGGCCTGCCCTGAGGACTTGTGGACAGGCAGTGACTCACCGCTGAGCAGGCTTTCATCAAGCTCGGCTGAGTCATCGAGCAGTATCCCGTCGCAGGGTATGCGCTCGCCTGTTTTGACCAGAAGGAGGTCGCCCGGATGGGCGCTGGCGGAAGCGATACGGACGACCTGATCGTGCTCAATTCGCCAGGCCAGGCGTGGTGCCAGGGCGCTCATATTGTTCTGTATGTCGCCAGCCCGGCGCCGGGCCCGCAGTTCGAGAAAGCGGCTGACACTGACGATGAAGATCAGCATGCTGATGCTGTCGAAATAGGTTTCTCCCTGTCCTTTGAGCATGGCGTAGACACTCGCCATGTAGCTGATCAGTATGGCCAGGCTGAGGGGCAGATCCATGTTCAACTGGCGGTGACGCAAGCCGAGGATGGAGCGCTTGTAAAAAGGCCAGCCGGCATAAAAGACCACCGGGGTGGCCACCACAAATGTGATCAGGCGGAGAAAGTCACGATGAACATCGCTGATATTTTCCCAGGCCCCGAAGTAGAGGCCCATGGCAAACATCATCGCCTGCAAAGCGCCCAGTCCAGCGATCGCCAGACGCAGCATTTCGCGATGTTCCTGTTTTTGCAGAGAGGAGTTTTCCTGGATCTGGAAAGGGCTGGCGCGATAACCGATGCCTTCGATGGCCGCTATGATCGTCGCCAGGCTCAGGGGGTCTGCATAGCGTACCGAGAGTCGTTCACTGGTCAGGTTGGCCTGGGCTTCGATGAGGCCGGGCAGCTGTTGCAGGCGGCGTTCGATCAGCCAGGCGCAGGCGGCACAGCTCATCCCCGCCAGGCTGAGCTGGGCACTGTGGCTGCGTCCGCTCTCCTCGACATAGAGCCGCTGCATCAAAGGATGTTCGAGGGCCTGCAGATCGGGCAGCGGGGGGGGCAAGAGCTCGCCATTTTGAGCGGGCAGATGGCGACGCAGATAATAGTCTTCGCCCCCACAGGCGATGATGGCCTCAGCGACAGCCTGACAGCCGGCGCAACACATGGGACGGCGCTGTCCTTGCCAGATGAAGGCGAACTGCGGTCCCGGGCTGATGTTGAGACCGCAGTGAAAACAGACCTTGTCATCGTCAAGCTGTGCCATGGATCCGTCGGTTTAACGAGCGCTCAGTTCAGCGTGCGTGAAAGGAAACTCGACCCGCCCGACCAGACGCCAGTCAGGGGTGCTGAGCAGGACGTAATGTTGACCATGGATGTTGGCCGGCAAAACCGCGCTGTAGTGTTGATTACCAAGGTCCTGCAGGGTGGGGGTAACGTCCTGATGGGCATCGACAGGGTGGGGCAGGCGCAGTTGCAACTGGTGCACGAGCAAGGGCTGCGCAGCGTGCAGGTGCAGGTGCAGAACATGCGTGCCGGCGTCGTAGTCGAGGTCGGCGCTCAGTCCCAGGCGGGCAGCCAGATGACTGCGCTGCAGTTGATCGTTGATGTCGAGACCGTGGTCATAGGCATCGGCAACGACCGGTGTGTCGCGTCCCCGCAAGGAAAGATAGACCATTCCCAGGGAGATCACGACACTCGCCAGGAGCAGGCCAAAGACCAGCCAGAAGCCAGAGTGTCGCCAAGCAGGTTTAGGGCTGGTCATGCTCAGTTCCTGTGCTGGTAGGGGGCAAAGAAGCGGCTGGGACTGTCGATGTCGGTCTTGGGATCTTCCTCGAGACGGGCATGGAAGTCCATATGCACTTCATTTTCATGGATCTCATCAGGGTTTTCTTCCAGGGTTTCGGTGACGCTGCGCATTTCACCCGGCTGCAAAACTATCGATTGCTCGCCTTCCATGTGCGTGCCTTGCGGCATATGGCTGAAAGACAGATCGATACGTTCAGGCTTCTGGCTCTTGTTCATCACATTGAGGATGTAGCTGTTTTCAATGTCACCGTCGCTGTTTTCCCGGTAGAGCGCATTACGGTCGCGGATGACATCCAGGCCCACCAGGGGGCGGGTGACCAGGCTATAGGTCATCAGGCCGATCATGGCGATGATGGCCAGGCTATAGCCTATCAGGCGGGGACGCAGGATGTGCGTGTGCTGACCGTGCTCGAGGGCATTTTCCGAGGTGTAACGCACCAGACCGGGCGCATAGCCCATCTGCTCCATGACATGGTCACAAGCGTCGATACAGGCCGCGCAAGCGATGCAGGCCAGTTGCAGGCCATCACGGATGTCGATGCCGGTCGGGCAGACCTGGACGCACAATTTGCAGTCGATGCAGTCGCCGAGGGCCTGTTCCTTGTGATCGGCGTCACGCTTGCGTGCACCGCGGGGTTCGCCGCGCGCATGGTCGTAGGAGATGATCAGGGTGTCGCGGTCGAACATGACGCTCTGGAAGCGGCCATAGGGACAAGCGTACATGCAAATTTGCTCGCGCATCCAGCCGGCGTTGAGATAGGTGGCGATGGTAAAAATCCCTATCCAAGTCCACTCGCTGCTGTTGGCCGTGCCGTGCCAGAGGGCAGGCAGCAGTTCCCGTATGGGCGCAAAATAGCCGACAAAAACGATACCGGTGAGCAGGGAAACGCCCAGCCAGCCCAAGTGCTTGAGGCCACGCCGCCAGATTTTATTCCAGTCGAGCTGGGCTTTGTCCATGCGCATCCGGGCATTGCGCTCGCCTTCGGTCCATCTTTCGATCTCGAGGAAGATCTTGGTCCAGACCGTCTGCGGACAGGTGTAACCGCACCAGATACGACCCGCAAAAACGGTGACTGCGAAGAGGGCGAAAGCCGCGATGATGAGGAACCAGGAGAGCAGGACCAGATCCTGCGGCCAGATGGTCAGCCCAAAAAGGTAAAAACGCCGGTGGGGCAGGTCAAACAGCAGACCCTGACGTCCATCCCAGTTGATCCAGGCGACACCGGCAAACAGGGCGAGAAAACCATACGCACCGAGTTTGCGTAAAACCTCGAAGCGGCCTTTGATCGAGCGTGGCTGGATCTTGTTGCGCTTGCTGTAGAGTTCGGTGACTTGCGGTGTTTGATCTTGACTCGGAATTTTCGTCGACATTGGCAGGTTCTCATGTCACGGGAAAAGACTTTCAATAGCGCTCATCCCTGACCGATGCTATTGGAAATCCTCTCGACTGCAGGCGCGCCCCCGGGCGAGGGCGCGCCGATGCGGACTTACTGTGCGTTGCCGTGTGACAGGCTGTACACATAGGCGGCGAGCAGATGGACGCGCTCCACGCCGAGACGGTCTTTCCAGGCGGGCATGCGACCACGACGACCTTCGGTGATGCTCTGTATCACCGTCGCCTTGGAGCCCCCGTACAGCCATATGCTGTCGCTGAGGTTGGGCGCGCCGATCATCGTGTTGCCGTGACCATCCGGGCCGTGACAGGCGACACAGTTGGTCTGGAAGACTTCCTTGCCCTTGCTCGCCAGATCATTGTCAACATCACGACCTGAAAGGGAGAGCACGTAGTTGGCCACTTCCTTGATCTTCTCCGGTCCCAGGATGGGGCCCCAGGTGGGCATCGCACCTTGCCGGCCATTGAGTATGGTCTGCTCGATGTTGTCAGGCTGGCCACCATAGAGCCAGTCATTGTCGGTCAGATTGGGGAAGCCGCGTGCGCCGCGTGCATCCGAGCCATGGCAGACGGCACAGTTGTTCAGGAACAGCTGTTGGCCTATGCGCATCGCCTTGGGGTTTTGTGCCAGCTGCGGAATGCTTTGCGCGTAGAATGCCTTGTACATCGGGCCGTACTCAGCTTCCAGAGCAGCAACGCCGGCATCATGCTCCTTGACTTCGGTCCAGCCGAGCAAACCTTTATAGTTGCCGAGGCCGGGGAAGAGGGTCAGGTAGAGCAGGGCGAAAATTATGGTGCCGACAAACATCCACATCCACCAGCGCGGCAGGGGGTTGTTGTACTCGCGTATGCCATCATAGACGTGGCCGGTGGTGCCGTCACTGTCTTCATGCTCGATGGGCATGCGTCGGGTCCACCACAGCAGTGCTGCACATCCGAGGATGTTGAACATCACGATGACGTCGATCCATGCACTCCAAAAGCTACTCATGGTTCATTCTCCCCGACTTCTTCTTCTCATCGACAAAAGGTAGCATGGCGTCTTCATCAAAGCGCTTGCGGTTGCTGGGAGCGTAAGCCCACCAGCAGATCAAGCCAAAGCCCGTCATGGCCAACAGCAGTCCCATCGTTTTCATGACTCCGAGGTCCATGGTTCACCTCTTGTCCTTGAGCACGGTGCCGAGCTGCTGCAGGTAGGCAACCACCGCATCGGCTTCGCTCAGATGCCCGTCATGAGCACTCTTGTAGCTGTCCAGCTCGGCCACAGCCCCTTGAATCTGGCTGTCCGTATAGGGCACACCAACGCGCTGCAGCGCTTTCATGTCCGCCGGGATGTCCTGATAGTTGAGCTGCGTGCCGTCCAGCCACGGGTAGGCGGGCATGATCGATTCCGGCACCACGTCACGGGGGTTGTGCAGGTGAGCGTACTGCCAGTCATCCGAATACTTGCCGCCGACACGGGCAAGGTCCGGTCCCTGGCGCTCAGAACCCCACAGGAAGGGATGGTCGTAGACCGATTCGCCCGCCACCGAATAGTGACCGTAGCGCTCGGTTTCGGCGCGCAGGGCACGGATCATCTGGCTATGGCAGTAAAAACAGCCTTCGCGCTGGTAGATATTGCGACCGGCCAGCTGCAGCGGGGTCAGCGGCTGCAGGCCGGCAACCGGTTCGGTGACGTCCTTCTGAAAAAACAGCGGGACGATCTCGACCAGGCCACCAAAGCTCACCGCTAGCGCCATGAGCACCATCAGCAGGGGCAGTTTGCGTTCTATCGTATCATGTGTAAAAGCCATGTTATTCCCCTTACTCAACCGGAATATCAGCCGGCTTGGCTTTGATGATCGTCTGCGTGACGTTATAGGCCATCAACAGCATGCCGGTCAGGAACAGGATGCCGCCGCCGACGCGACCCACATAGAAGGGATGCATGGCCTTGACCACTTCCACAAAGCTGTAAGCCAGCGTGCCATCACTGTTGTAGGCGCGCCACATCAGGCCTTGGGTCAGGCCGGCGATCCACATCGAGGCGATGTAGAGCACGACGCCCAGGGTGGCCAGCCAGAAGTGGACGTTGATCAGCCGGGTTGAGTACATGTACTCGCGATCAAAGACACGTGGCACCATGGTGTACAGGGCGCCCATGGTCACCATCGCCACCCAGCCCATGGCGCCTGAATGCACATGGCCTATGGTCCAGTTGGTGTAGTGCGAGAGGGCATTGACCGACTTGATCGCCATCATCGGGCCTTCGAAGGTCGACATGCCGTAGAACGACAAGGCGACGATCAGAAAGCGCAGGATGGGGTTGGTGCGCAGCTTGTCCCAGGCGCCAGAGAGGGTCATGACGCCGTTGATCATCCCGCCCCAGGACGGCGCCAGCAGGATCAGGGAGAAGGCCATGCCCAGTGACTGCGTCCAGTCGGGGAGAGCGGTGTAGTGCAGATGATGGGGGCCGGCCCACATATAGATGGCGATGAGCGCCCAGAAGTGCACGATGGACAGCCGGTAAGAATATACCGGGCGCTGTGCCTGGATGGGGACGAAGTAGTACATCATGCCGAGAAAGCCGGCGGTCAAAAAGAAGCCCACGGCATTATGGCCATACCACCACTGGACCATGGCGTCACGAGCCCCCGAATAGACCGAGTAGGACTTCCACAAGGTCGCCGGCATGCTCATGCCGTTGACGATGTGCAGCAGGGCAACGGTGATGATGAAGGAGCCGTAGAACCAGTTGGCCACATAGATGTGCGAGGTCTTGCGCTTGGCGATGGTGCCGAAAAAGACGATCGCATAGGCCACCCAGACGATGGCGATGGCGATGCTGATCGGCCATTCCGGTTCGGCATACTCTTTCGTGCGCGTATAGCCGAGTGCCAGGGTGATGCCGGCGGCGACGATGATCGCCTGCCAGCCCCAAAATACAAAGTTGGCCAGGGCCGGAGCGAACAGTCGTGTCTGACAGGTGCGCTGGACGACATAGAGCGAAGTCCCCATCAGACCACAACCGCCAAAAGCAAAAATGACGATGTTGGTGTGGATGGGACGCAGACGCCCAAACGAGATCCATGGTAGATCGAAGTTGAGAGCCGGCCAGGCCAGTTCTGAGGCGATGTACACCCCGACGGCCATGCCGATCACACCCCAAACGACGGTCATGATGGCGAACTTTCGGATGACTGAGAGGTCGTACTCAGTCACGCCAGTTGCGACAGGACTATGTGACATAACGGCTTCCTTCAATATAAGCATTTGAGCGCCCATCTCGGACACTTGCAGCGATCCACAGGCCTCGTGTGAATGAAAAAACATTCACCAAGCGTGATGAGAGTATCATCGCTTGTCGTTACATTTTTTGCTGCAGGTCAATACGGCGGCCAGTAACAACCATTGCTGTGTCGAGGTCGGTCATTATGCAACGAAACTTGCCTGGAGGCATCTGAATTTTGTATTTGTGTACGCAAAAGTTGCATTATGTCGCCGACCGGTGATCGGATTTTTGTCGGGGAGCAAGAACAGAGGAAACGCGATGCTTGCGTCGGCACCGGCCTTGGCATAAGGTTGAGGCGCTCATGGCCACGGATTCCTGATGTCTTGGGAACGGTACCGGGCGATGATGCGCATCCAGCAAGATATAAGGAGAGTAAGATGGCGGTTTTTCTGTCGAGTGAATGGTTTGCTGAGGTCGAAAAACTCACCCAGCTGTCGGGTGACCTCGAGGTGCCGGCGAGTCTGGCCAGTGTCGTTTTGAACATCAGTGTCTCCGGGGCCGCCGATGGCCAGGTCGATATGTGCCTCAATGGTGGCCGTTTCGAGCAGGGACACAATTCCCAGGGTACGACCAAGATGACCCTGCCGGTCGATCTGGCGCGCCGTATCTTCATCGAAGATGACAAATCGGCAGGCATGCAGGGCTTCATGAGCGGGCAGATCCGTGTCGAAGGGGACATGTCCAAGCTCATGGCCATGCAGTCGGCGCGTCCCAGTGACAAGCAGAAGCAGCTGCTGGCGGAGATCCGTGCGATCACCCAGTAAGCGCTTGCAGCGGTGGTGTCGCAAAGGGCGCTGAGGCGCCCTTTGTTTTGTCTGCGTCATGCCGCCTGGTGGGAGGCTGCACGGTGGCGCAAGGCCAGTGCTGGTGCTGTTTGGACGGGTTGGAGCAAGTCTGACAGAATGGCAGGCATGTGCTATCATCGCGGGCTTGTATCTAGGGACAGGATGAGGCTGGGCCCCATCCTCGATGTTACTGAGGAGTTTCATGAGCGATTTCGCCAAAGAGATCACGCCGGTCGCGATCGAAGACGAACTGCGGCAGTCCTATCTTGACTACGCTATGAGTGTCATCGTTGGGCGCGCACTGCCCGATGTGCGCGATGGCCTCAAGCCCGTGCACAGGCGCGTGCTGTTCGCCATGCATGAACTGGGCAACGACTGGAACAAAGCCTACAAGAAATCGGCGCGTGTCGTCGGTGACGTCATCGGTAAGTACCATCCCCACGGCGACTCGGCGGTCTATGATGCGATCGTGCGTATGGCACAGCCGTTCTCCTTGCGCTACCTGCTTGTCGATGGTCAGGGTAACTTTGGCTCCGTCGATGGCGATGAGCCGGCAGCGATGCGTTACACCGAAGTGCGCATGAGCCGTATGGCCCATGAGTTGCTGGCCGACCTTGACAAGGAAACGGTCGATTGGGTCCCCAACTACGATGACACCGAACAGATACCGGCGGTCCTGCCGACCCGTATCCCCAATCTTCTCGTCAATGGCTCATCCGGTATCGCTGTCGGTATGGCGACCAATATCCCGCCACACAACCTCAATGAAGTCGTCGATGCCTGTCTGGCCCTGCTCGATCATGACGAACTGGAGGTCGATGACCTGATGCAGTACGTGACCGGTCCGGATTTCCCGACCGGAGGCATCATCCAGGGGCGGGCCGGTATCATCGAGGCTTATCGTACCGGGCGCGGCCGTATTCATGTACGGGCGCGGGCACAGATCGAGACGGACGAGAAGACGCACCGGCAGACGATCATCGTCACCGAAATCCCTTATCAGGTGAACAAGGCACGCCTGATCGAGAAGATCGCAGAGCTGGTCAAGGAAAAGAAGATCGAAGGCATCGCGCCTGACGGCCTGCGAGATGAGTCGGACAAAGACGGCATGCGCATCGTCATTGAGCTCAAGCGCGGCGAGATGGCCGAGGTTCTGCTCAATAATCTGTACGCACAAACGCCGATGGAGTCGGTGTTTGGCATGAATATGGTGGCCCTGGTCGACGGTCAGCCGCGCACCCTCAATCTGCGTGAATTCATCTCGGCATTTTTGCGCCACCGGCGTGAGGTGGTCACCCGGCGGACGGTCTTTGAACTGCGCAAGGCGCGTGAGCGCGGTCATATCATCGAAGGCCAGGCGGTGGCGCTGGCCAATATCGATGAAGTCATCGAACTGATCAAATCCTCGCCCAGTCCCGGCGAGGCCAAAGAACGTCTGTTGGCGCGGGTTTTTGCGCCGGGTATGGTGCTGTCCCTGCTCGAGGCTGCTGGCGACAGGGATGCCTGCCGCCCGGAAGGTCTGGCCGAGGATCGCGGCCTGAGTGCGGACGGTTACCGCCTGTCGGCGGAACAGGCACAGGCCATTCTCGATCTGCGCCTGCATCGCCTGACCGGCCTTGAGCAGGACAAACTTGTGCAGGAGTACCGCGAGATCCTGCAGAAGATACGCGAACTGGCGCTGATCCTTGCAGAACCGGCGCGCCTGGTGGCGGTCATCCGTGCCGAGCTCGAGGAGGTCAAAAGCCTCTATGGCGACGCCCGTCGCAGCGAGATCGTCGCTTCGCGCCTTGATCTGTCGATGGAAGACCTCATCGCTGAAGAAGACGTGGTCTTGACCCTGTCGCACGCCGGTTACGCCAAGACGCAGCCGCTTTCCGATTATCGGGCGCAAAAACGTGGTGGGCGTGGCAAGTCGGCGACCGCCGTCAAGGATGAGGACTTCATCGAACATCTGCTGGTGGTCAGCACGCATGACACGGTCATGTGCTTTACCAGTCTGGGCAAGGTCTATTGGCTGAAGGTCTATGAGATCCCGCAGGCCGGTCGCAGTTCCAAGGGCAAACCTATCGTCAATGTTTTGCCTTTGCAGGCGTCCGAGCGCATCACCGCCATCCTGCCTTTGCGTGACTATGGTGAAGGCCAGTTCGTGTTCATGGCGACCGGTGACGGGACGGTCAAAAAGGTTGACCTGAAGGAGTTCTCGCGGCCGCGTTCGAGTGGCCTGATCGCCATCAACCTGAGTGAAGGCGACAGCTTGGTCGGTGTCGCACTGACCGATGGACAGCGCGAGATCATGCTGTTCAGCGACGAGGGCAAGGCGGTACGTTTCGCTGAGTCGGAGGTGCGCAGTCTGGGGCGTCAGGCGATGGGCATGCGTGGCATGAGCCTGCCGGCCGGTGGCCGCATCGTCTCCCTGCAGGTGCTGGCTGCTGACACCGAAATCCTGACCGCCTGCGCCAAGGGTTACGGCAAGCGCACCGCGGTCAGCGAGTTTCCTGTGCACGGCCGGGGCGGCAAGGGTGTGATCGCCATTCAGACCTCGGACCGCAATGGTCAGCTGGTCGCTGCCGTACAGGTGGCCGCCGATGGCCAGGGGCAGCTGATGCTGATTTCCGACCAGGGTACCCTGGTGCGCACCCGCGTCTCTGAAGTCTCCTGTCTGTCACGTAATACCCAAGGGGTCACCTTGATACGCCTGGCCGAGGGTGAAGACCTGATCGGGGTGGTGCCGGTCGATGAGGATGGTGATGAGATCGATGAAGCGGGTGTGGACGTCGATTTGCAATGAATTTGTGGACCAGTGAGGAAGACTCATCCATGCGAGTGCATAATTTTTGTGCGGGGCCTGCCGCTTTGCCGCAGGCGGTACTGAGTGAAGCGCAACATGATCTGCTGAGTTGGAAGGGGCGGGGCTTGTCGGTCATGGAGATGAGCCATCGTGGCGCTGACTTCATCTCGATCGCCGAGCAGGCTGAGCAGGACTTGCGTGAACTGCTCGATGTGCCGGCGCACTACAAGGTGCTCTTTCTGCAAGGGGGTGCCAGCTTGCAGTTTGCCCAGATTCCCATGAATCTCCTGCGCCAGCGTCGCAAGATCGACCTGGTGCATACCGGCATGTGGTCGGGCAAAGCCTTGCAGGAGGCGCGCAAGTACGCCGAAGTGAATGTCGTCGCCTCGGATGAGGCGCACGGCTTTCGCACCGTGCCGGCGTTTGATACCTGGCGTGTCAGTGAAGATGCTGCCTACTTGCACTACACCCCAAACGAAACCATACACGGCGTCGAGTTCAACTATATTCCCGAGCACACTGCGCCGCTGGTGGCCGATTTCTCTTCAAGCCTGCTCAGCGAGCCTTTGCAGGTCAGTCGTTTCGGCCTGATCTATGCGGGTGCGCAAAAAAATATCGGCCCTGCCGGTCTGACCCTGGTTATCGTGCGCGAAGACCTGATCGGGGAGGTCTTGCCGGGCACGCCCACCATGCTCGACTACAAGGTGGCGGCCAGCCATGGCTCGATGTACAACACCCCACCCACCTACAGCTGGTATTTGGCCGGTCTGGTGTTCAAGTGGATCAAGCATCAGGGCGGCCTGGCCGCCATGGCCCAGCTCAATCTTGAGAAGTCGCGCCGTCTGTACGCCACCATAGAAAAGAGCGGGGGCTTCTATCACAACCCGGTGAGCCCGAGCTATCGCTCGCGCATGAACGTGCCCTTCACCATCCAGGACACCCAGCTGGAAAGCGTCTTCCTGCGTGACGCCGAGGCTGCCGGGCTGGTGAACCTGGCCGGGCATCGTTCGGTCGGCGGGATGCGTGCCAGCCTCTACAACGCCGTAGGTCTCGACGCTGTGGACGCACTGGTCGATTTCATGCATGACTTCCAAAAACGCATGGGCTGAATGCTGATGCGTACTCTCGAGGATATACGTCGCGAGATCGACAGCATCGACGATCAGATGGTGCAGTTGATCAGCCAGCGTGCGCGTTGCGCCGCTGAGGTCGCTGAAGTCAAAAGAGCCGAAAATGGTGGCCAGCTGACCCAGTTCTACCGGCCTGAGCGTGAAGCCCAAGTGCTGTCCAGGGTCATGGTCAACAACCCAGGCCCCCTGCCGCAGGAGGAGCTGGCGCGGCTGTTTCGCGAGATCATGTCAGCCTGCCTGGCGCTCGAGCACACCTTGCGGGTCGCCTTTCTGGGTCCGCAGGGCACTTTCACGCAAGCGGCTGCGCTTAAGCATTTTGGCCATTCGGTACAGACCCAGGGCCTGGCCAGTATCGATGAGGTGTTTCGTGAGGTGGCGGCAGGTGCGGCAGATTACGGCGTGGTGCCGGTGGAAAACTCCTCGGAAGGGGTGGTCAACCACACGCTCGACTCTTTTATGAGCTCCAGCTTGCGCATCATCGGCGAGGTCGAGTTGCGTATCCACCACAATCTCCTGGTGGCGGACGTGACGCGCACGGCAGCCCTGTCGCGCATATACTCGCATCAGCAGTCGCTGGCGCAGTGCCGGCAGTGGCTGGACGCCCACTATCCCAATGTCGAACGTGTGGCGGTGTCGAGCAATGCCGAGGCGGCACGGCGTATCCAGGGTGAATGGCACTCGGCGGCTATCGCCGGCGATATGGCGGCGGAGCTCTATGGCTTGAGCATTTTGCACGCCCGTATCGAGGATGAGCCCGACAACACGACGCGTTTTCTCATCATCGGCCGCCAGGAAGTGGCGGCCAGTGGCCGCGACAAGACTTCCATTCTGGTGTTGACGCACGATCGTAGCGGCGCTTTGTACGCGATTCTGGAGCCTTTTTCGCGGCAGGGTATTTCCCTGACCCGGGTGGAAAGCCGTCCCTCGCGCATGAATCTGTGGTCTTACGTGTTCTTTATCGACTTCGAGGGGCACCAGCATGACGCCAAGGTCCGTGCAGCACTCGATGAGGTACGCACCCGAGCGGTCGATGTCAAGATTCTGGGTTCTTATCCGCGAGCCGTGCTCTGAGTGAGGTCGATATGTCTTTTGATGTGCTGAGCTGGGCTTTGCCCAGTGTGCTCAGTTTGCAGCCTTACCAGCCAGGCAAGCCGGTCAGCGAGTTGCAACGTGAGCTGGGGCTCGCTGATGTCATCAAGCTGGCCAGCAATGAAAATCCTCTCGGCTGCTCGCCAGCTGTGCAGCCGGCGGTACAGGCGGAGCTGGCCAAGCTGGCGCTCTATCCTGATGGCGCCGGTTTTGAATTGCGGCAGGCGCTGGCCCGCCATCATGGCCTGGACATGGCGCAGGTGACACTCGGCAATGGCTCCAATGACCTGCTTGAAATCATCGCCCATAGCTTTCTCTCCTGCCCGCATGCGGCGGTGGTGTCCGAGTATGCCTTTGCCATCTATGGCCTGGTGGTGCGTGCCATCGGCGCGCGTCTGCTGAGCGCTGCGGCGCACGATTATGGCCATGACCTGGCCGCGATGCGGGCGCTCATCGATGCGCAGACCCGCATCGTGTTCATCGCCAACCCCAATAATCCTACCGGCAGCATCTTGAGTCAGGCCGCCCTGCGTGAGTTTATGCAGGACTTGCCCGAGCATGTCGTGGTGGTGCTCGATGAGGCCTATCTCGAGTATGCCCAGGAAGGTGGCGTCGATGCCGCCAGCTGGCTCGCGCAATTTCCCGCCTTGATCATCTGTCGTACCTTTTCCAAGGCTTATGGCCTGGCCGGTTTGCGTGTCGGCTATGCCTTGTCCTCGGTGGCGATCGCCGATGTCTTGAATCGGGTGCGCCAGCCTTTCAATGTCAGCGCTGTGGCTTTGGTGGCCGCGCAGGCGGCGTTGGCCGACCAGGATTTTGTCGCCCGCAGCCGCCAGCTCAATGCGCAGGGCATGACACAGATGCTGAGCGGCCTGCACACGCTCGGCGTGCGGGCTTTGCCCAGCCAAGGCAATTTCCTTTGCGTCGATCTCGATCGCCCGGCCCAGCCCGTTTATACCGGTTTGCTGCGTCATGGCGTCATCGTACGGCCCTTGGCCGGCTACGGCTTGCCGCAGCATCTGCGCATCAGCATCGGCCTGCCCCATGAAAACGAGCGGTGTCTGCAAGCCCTGGACGAGGTCCTGCGATGAGTCAAAGGCCTTGGCGCAAGGTGGCGGTGCTCGGCCTCGGGCTGATCGGATCGTCCTTGGCCCGACTTTTGCGGACGCAGGACCTGGCGACCGAAATCGTCGCCGCCGGCAGCCGGCCGGCGACTTTGCAACGCGGTCTGCAACTCGGTATCGTCGATGCGGTTTATGACGATGTCGCGGCCGCGGTGCGGTCCGCGGACCTGGTGATCCTGGCCATGCCGGTGGCAGCGATCGCACCGACACTGATCAAGATTGTCGACCACCTGTCGGCTGATGCCGTCGTCAGTGATGTCGGCAGCGTCAAAGGAGCGATCATCGCGACGCTCAGGCAGGCTTTGGGCGAGGTGCCCGCCTGTTTCGTGCCGGGTCATCCTATCGCCGGCGCGGAGACCAGCGGCGTCGACGCTGGCCGTGCTGATCTTTTTCGCCGTCACAAGGTCATCCTGACGCCGTTGCCGCACACCGATCCACGAGCGCTGATGATGATCGAGAAGTTGTGGCGCAGCGCCGGTGCGGAACTCATCCACATGGAGGTCGAGGCGCACGACAACATCCTCGCCAAAACCAGCCACCTGCCGCATCTGCTGGCTTTTTCTCTGGTCGATACCTTGGCGCGAGAGTCCGAGAACCTCGAGATTTTCCGCTATGCGGCCGGTGGTTTTCGTGACTTTACCCGTATCGCCGCCAGTGATCCGCGCATGTGGCATGACATCGCCCTGAGCAATCGACCGGCTTTGCAGGCCGCCCTGGATACCTTTCAGGCCGGGCTCGACCGGCTGCGTTGCGCGCTCGATGCCGGCGCCGGTGAGGATCTTTTGCAGATTTTTTCTCGTGCCCAGCAGGCGCGTGAACACTTTACCCATATGTTGGCTGGAACAGCCTATGCCAGGACTAAGACTGTGAGCAAAACTGAATTTCGGGTGCAGCCTGGAGCGTGCATTCGTGGTCGTGCGCGTGTTCCCGGAGACAAGTCGATCTCCCATCGCAGCATCATGCTCGGTGCAATCGCCGAGGGTGTCACCGAGGTGCATGGTTTTCTCGAGGGTGAAGATGCCCTCTCTACCTTGCAGGCCTTTCGTGATATGGGTGTTCACATCGAAGGCCCCGAGCAGGGTCATGTGCGCGTGCATGGCGTCGGGTTGCAGGGTCTGCAGGCCCCTGTTGCTGCCCTTTATTTGGGCAACTCAGGCACATCGATGCGTTTGCTCAGTGGCATGTTGTGTGGCCAGCCGTTTTCCAGCGTTTTGACCGGCGATGACTCGCTGTCACGGCGTCCCATGCAGCGCATCGCCAAGCCTCTGTCGCAGATGGGGGCGCGCATCGATACCACCGGGGATCGTGCCACGCCACCTTTGCGTATCCATGGTGGGCAAACCTTGCGCGGCATTCACTACGACATGCCCATGGCCTCGGCACAGGTCAAGTCCGCCATCTTGCTGGCGGGTTTATGGGCGCAAGGCGAGACCTCGGTGCGCGAGCCGGCCCCCACCCGTGACCATACCGAGCGCATGCTGCGTGGTTTTGGCTATCCGCTGGAAAGTCGCGATGGGGTGGTCCGCCTGCGCGGTGGTGGTCGCCTGCAGGCCACCAGTATCGATGTGCCGGCCGACATCTCCTCGGCAGCCTTTTTTATGGTGGCGGCCAGCATCGCACCGGGCTCGGATCTGCTGCTCGAGCATGTCGGCGTCAACCCGACCCGGACCGGGGTGATCGATATTTTACGTTTGATGGGTGGCGATATCGAGGTGTTCAACCAGCGCGAGGTTGCCGGTGAGCCGGTCGCGGATCTGCGCGTGCGTTATGCCCCTTTGCAGGGCATCGACATTCCTCAGGACCTGGTGCCTTTGGCCATCGATGAGTTTCCTGTGCTGTTCATCGCGGCGGCGTGCGCCGCAGGCAGGACGGTGCTGCGGGGCGCCGAAGAGTTGCGGGTGAAAGAGTCCGATCGTATTCAGGTCATGGCCGATGGTCTGCAGGCCCTCGGTGTGGCTGCCCAGGCGCGTGAGGACGGCATGCTCATCGAGGGGGGCAGGCCTATCGCGGGTGGCCGTATCGATAGCCATGGCGATCACCGTATCGCCATGGCTTTCGCCGTTGCAGGTTTGCGTGCAGAAGGCGAGATCATCATCGAAGACTGTGCCAATGTGGCAACAAGTTTCCCTGGTTTTGCCCAATTGGCGACCGATTTGGGTCTGCAGCTGCAGGTCTTGTGTGAAGAGTCGTGAATCTGTGGGTCGTGCGCTTGCAAATGTCATGAACTTTCTATAAAAAGCGGCGCAAAGAGGATGAGACCACAAGAACCAATCGAGGGATGGGGTCGATGAGTAGGGAAGTAGAGAAGCGCTCAGCAGCCAAGGTGGCGGCGCCGGTGTTGACTTTGGACGGTCCGACCGCCTCCGGCAAGGGAACTGTGGCGCATCGACTGGCGCAGGCTTTGGGGTTTCATGTGCTCGATAGCGGTTCGCTCTATCGTGTGCTGGCACTCGCTGCAGAGCACCATGCGGTTTCCTTGGACAATGCCCCGGCGCTGCAGGTTTTGGCGGCTCATCTCGATGTGCAGTTCAGCGGTGATGCCGCCGGTGAGACGCGTATCGTGCTCGAGGGTGAGGATGTCTCGAAGGTGCTGCGTACAGAAGCTTGTGGTCGCTCAGCTTCGCTGGTGGCGGCCTTGCCGGACGTACGTCTGGCTTTGCTCGATAGGCAGCGGGCATTTCGGGAAGCGCCAGGGCTGGTCGCTGATGGACGAGACATGGGGACGGTGGTCTTTCCCGACGCCTGCCTGAAGATATTTCTCACCGCGAGCGTCGAGGAGCGCGCACAAAGACGCTACCGACAGTTGCTCGACAAGGGTTTTGATGCTAGCCTTGCCGCCCTCAGTGATGATATACGTGCGCGTGATGAGCGGGATACACAACGCTCCGTCGCGCCTTTGCGTCCGGCGGACGATGCCATCGTGTTGGATAGTACCGACATGACGGCGGATGACGTCGTGCGCCGTATCATGGAATTAGCGCGCCACACTCCCTCCTTGGGGAGGCGCTTGCAAGCCTGAAATCAGGCTGGTGTGTCTGTCGTCGTCGTCACCTTAGGGCGCGGCGGGCACTTTAAACCACAGAACCCTGCGGCGGTGACCGGCAGGCCAGGTCAGGCGGCACCTGAAGCCGCAGGTTGTCATCATGTCTGAATCATTTGCCTTCCTGTTTGAAAACAGCCTCAAGGATCTTGACGTCGAAAAAGGCGCGCTGATCCAAGGTACCGTCATCGCTGTGGACGACGACTGGGTCACGGTCGATACCGGGCTCAAGTCTGAAGGCGTCGTGGCACGCGAAGAATTTCTCAATGATCGCCGCGAACTTGAAATCAAGGTCGGTGATCAGGTCGATGTGGTCGTCGATGCCCTGGATAACGGCCTCGGTCAGACCGTCCTGTCGCGCGAAAAAGCCAAGCGCGCCGAAACTTGGACACGACTGGAACGTGTTTTCGAAGCCGGCGAGATCGTCACCGGTATCATTTCCGGCAAAGTCAAAGGCGGCTTTACGGTCGATGTCGGCTCCATCCGCGCCTTCTTGCCCGGCTCTTTGGTCGATATACGCCCGATCCGCGACACCTCGCATCTGGAAGGACGTGAGCTCGAGTTCAAGCTCATCAAGCTGGATGCCAAGCGCAACAATGTCGTCGTCTCCCGCCGTGCCGTCATGGAAGCGGAATCCTCGGCCGAACGTGAGCAGCTGCTGGAAAATCTCCAGGAAGGTCAGGTCGTTCGCGGTATCATCAAGAACCTCACCGAATACGGTGCGTTCGTCGACCTCGGCGGTATCGATGGTCTGCTGCATATCACCGATATGGCCTGGAAGCGTATCAAGAACCCGAACGAGATCGTTGAAGTCGGTCAGGAAGTGCAGGTCAAGGTGCTCAAGTTTGATCGTGAGCGCAACCGTGTCAGCCTCGGCCTCAAGCAGCTCGGCGAAGATCCCTGGCTGGATATCGTCCGCCGTTACCCCGTAGGCACGCGCGTCAAGGCCCATATCACCAACCTCACCGACTATGGCTGCTTTGCCGAACTCGAAGAGGGTGTCGAAGGCTTGGTGCATGTGTCCGAAATGGATTGGACCAACAAGAACGTGCATCCGCATCGTATCGTGCAGGTCGGTGAAGAAGTCGAAGTCATGGTGCTCGACATCGACGAAGATCGCCGTCGTATCTCCCTGGGTATCAAGCAGTGCAAGGCCAATCCCTGGGATGAGTTCGCCAAGAACCATGAAAAGGGTGAACAGGTCAGCGGCACCATCAAGTCGATCACC
Source organism: Pseudomonadota bacterium (assembly GCA_021804565.1). Lineage (GTDB taxonomy): Bacteria > Pseudomonadota > Gammaproteobacteria > Pseudomonadales > Moraxellaceae > JAJZHK01. The sequence goes on from JAJZHK010000001.1 coordinate 78,382, forward strand.
GACTTTGGTATCTTCGTCGGTCTCGATGGCGGTATCGATGGCCTCGTCCACCTGTCCGACATCTCCTGGAACGAAAGTGGCGAAGAAGCGGTGCGCCGTTACAAGAAGGGCGACACCCTGGATGCCGTCATCCTGTCGGTGGATCCCGAGCGTGAGCGCATTTCCCTGGGCGTCAAGCAGATGGATCGTGATCCCTTCAATGACTTCGTCACCAAGTATGAAAAAGGCGCTATCGTCAAGGGTCGCGTCAAGAGCGTCGATGCCAAGGGTGCGACGGTCGAGGTCATGGACGGTGTCGAAGCCAATCTGCGTGCTTCGGAAATCAGCCGTGATCGTGTCGAAGATGCTACCCGCTTCTATAAGGAAGGTGATGAGCTTGAGGCCAAGATCATCAGTGTCGATCGCAAGTCGCGCGTGATCAGTCTGTCGATCAAGGCCAAGGATGAGTCTGAAGATCGTAGTGCCATGGCGGCAGCGCGTGAAAGCGAAGAAAGCCAGGCACCGAAAAAGACCATCGGTGACCTCATCAACAGGGCTCGCCAGTCCAGCGAAAGCTGAGCTTAAGTGTTTGAAAAACCCCGGCATGTCCGGGGTTTTTTATGCCGCTGATGCGGCAAATATTCTTGTCGGCGTCATTTATGTGACGCTCTCTGGCATATCGAAAATTCTCACCTATGCTCAATGGCAAGAGGGTCGGTCCTCCCGGGAATCCAGATTTTTGGGCAGTCGTCTCAGACATTGAATCAGCGATAGGTCATCTATGAGTCCATCATCACATACGAATGCAGTCCACGCTCCAGCGGCCAGCAATCCTATGGGCAAGATCGTTGCCTTGGTCGGTGTCGCCATTATCGTGTTCCTTGCCTTTACCAGTTTTAGCGTGCAAAAAGCCGTACAAAGCAACACCAAGCTGGCCGACATCCGTGACCTTTATTTCCCGGTGCTGGAGCGTGTCGACGCCAATATCGTTCGCCTGGACAAGATGGAAGACCGCTTCATGCAGGGGGTGATGACCGGCGAGCGTGACACCGTCGAACAGTCCCAGCAATACTATGCGCAAGGTGATCAGGTCTTCGCCGAGATGATCGCCCTGTATCCGGCGCGGCGGGCAGAGCTGGTGCAACTGCGTAGCGAGTTCAAAGCCTATCGCGACCTGGCGTATAAAACCTCGATGGGCATGATCGCCCATACCGGCAGCTTCAGTGACATTGGCCGTATGAATGCCCAGCTCAATGACCTGAAGTCCAAGCTCAAGGACTTCCGTCAGTCGAGCTACAACAACTTCGTCAGCAGTCTCCAGCAGACGCAGGCCGCCACCCAGCTCAACCTCTACATGGGTATGGCCATGGGGGTCATGAACTTGCTGTTCATGGGCGTGCTGGTGTTTTTCATACGCAACAATCTGCGGATGACTGCGGTCATCGCCGAGCAGAACGCAACCCTGGAGATCAAGGTTGAGCAGCGCACCGCCGAGCTGAGCCAAAAAACCAATGACATCAACGCCATGCTCAATAATATGAGCCTCGGGGTGTGCACCGTGGTGCATGGCAATGTGCTGCATCCAGAGTATTCGGCGTATATGCACAGCATCTTCGGCGAGGCTGATCTGGCCGGGCGCGATGTCATCGAAAGCCTTTTTGCCCATTCCGATCTCGGTGCGGACACCCGTGATCAAGTGGCGGTGGCCTTATCGGCGATCATCGGTGAAGACATGATGATGTTCGATTTTAACTCGCATCTGCTGGTCTCGGAGATGCGGGTTCACGAGCCTGACGGACAAGACAAGATTCTGCAGCTGCACTGGAGCCCGATCAAGAACGATCAGGATGCAGTCGATAAAGTTCTGCTGATCGCCCAGGACGTCACCCACCTGCGCGCCCTTGAACTGGAGTCGGCAAGCCAGAAAGAAGAGCTGGATATCATCTCGCAGATCATCAAGATCTCGATCGGCAAGTTCAACGAGTTCATCGAGTCGGCGCAGGCTTATGTGGCTGAGAATGACAAGCTTATTCGTGCTCAAAAAACCGTGGATACCGAGACGGTGGCCGCCTTGTTCCGCAATATGCATACCATCAAGGGTAATGCGCGGACCTTTGAGTTCAAGCTGATCACCGATGCCGCACATCTGGCGGAACAAAGCTACGACTATCTGCGTAAAGATCCCGATGCCAGCTGGGATCAGGTGCAGCTGCTTGCCGAGTTGCAGGCTGTGGTCGACGCCATCGCCCACTACCGTGTCGTCAGCGAAGACAAGCTGGGCCGCAAGGGTCGGGCCTCGGACATGCTGACCGCGCGGGGTGCTTTTGTGTCGGTCGAAGAGATTCTCAGCTTGAAGTCGGCACTGGCGAGCGTGCAGAGAGAGGTGGGTGGTGAAGCGCTCAAGGCCGTACAGGCACAAGTGGCGCAACTGGGTCTGGTGCCTCTGCAGCGACTGGCCTCCGGGGCGGTGGACTCCATCTCTTCGCTGGCCAAAGAACTCGGCAAACCGACGCCGCATTTTGAAATCATCCATGGTGAAGTGGCCTTCAACAACGCCGTCGCGCAAGCGCTCAAAAGCTCGCTCATGCATATCGTGCGCAACTGTCTCGACCACGGCATCGAGCTGCCGCAGGAGCGCCAGCAAGCCGGCAAGAGCGTCGAAGGTCATCTGCGTTTCGATCTGCGCCGGCAGGATGATGGGGTTCAGCTGCGCATCAGTGACGATGGTCGTGGCTTGGCTTTGCACAAACTCTATGCCAAAGGTGTCGAATCCGGGGTGTTCGCAGCAGGCAGTCAGCCTAGCCCCGCCGAAGTGGCCGAGCTGATCTTCCGCTCGGGCCTGTCGACAGCGGAGCAGCTCAGCCAGGTCTCGGGTCGTGGGGTGGGCATGGATGCCGTACGCACCTTCATCGAGGAGCAAGGTGGTCGCGTCAGCATCGAATTGCATGAGCCGCATGGCCTGGATTTTTGTCCTTTCGCTTTTCTCATTGAGCTGCCTGCTGCGGCGCTCAGTATGTCCTGAGACCGCTGCAGGAGGGTAGTTCATGATGGCAGGATGGCTGGGGTTGTTGCTGGGTGCGATGTTGGCTGCTGTGGTTGTGGGTTTGAGCGATGCTTACCGGCATAAAAGGGCGCTGCGCCAGATGGATGCAGAAACGCAGCGCCTGCGTGCCAAGCTGGAGGAGCAGCAGCGTGCAAACCGTATCCAGACACAGCGTCAGCAAGAGGACCTGGACCTGAGTCGACGCCGTTATGACGCTTTGCAAGAGCAAGCGAATGCTCAGGAGACACGCTTTCGTGACCAGGCCAGTGCCCTGGATCAGGAGCGTCAGAGTATGCGCAAGGACTTGCTCGAAGCGCAGGAAAGGATCGCGGCTTTCAAGGCTGATCTGCACGCACAGGCCATGCCCTTGGTGCGGGAGTCCGAGCAGTTGCGCAAGATGGCCCATATCTTTGAGCGCTGGCATGAAGACATGATTTCGCTGATGGATCAAAACCGGAATATGCACGCCAAAAACCAGGAGTTTGGCTCGATCGTCAAGAATGTCATCATTCTCGCCCTCAATGCATCGATCGAGGCCGCTCGTGCCGGCGAGGCCGGACGCGGTTTCGCGGTGGTGGCCGATGAGGTGCGCAAGCTGGCCGACCAGTCGGAGGAGCTTTCCAAAGACTACAGCCGCAGTCTGCATATGAATGACCTGACCACCACCTCGACGTTTCAGGACATCCAGGCCGGTGGCAAGATGATGATGGCTGCCCTGAGCACCCTGGAAGCTTTGGTGCATCAGCTGCAGCAAAAGTTGGACTAGGTCATGATCAGTTCACAAGCACAAAATGCCCTGGAGACGATGTTCCTGTACGCTGCCAAGTCGACCTTGGCCTTGTCGCAGGACGATGTCATCAGCATTACGCCACTGCCGGGCACCCAGGCTTTGGATTTTCCTGAGCGTCAGGTTCTGATCTTGACGATCTCCTCGTTCACTTTTCGCCTGCTGATGATTTTTCATATCGACGATGACTCGGTGACCCGCGGCTATTTTCAGCAGGAGAAGAGTGAACAGTCCTTTATCGACGCCTTTGGTGAGATCGCCAACCTGTTTTGTGGTGCCATGAACCGTGAGCTCCTGAAAACATTTTCCCATTTGGGGATGTCGACGCCCTATGTGCTGGGGCGCAGTTGCATGGCCTTTATCCAGGAGCTCAAACCCGGCTTCCTGGCGAGTTACCGTATCGATATTCGTGATGACGTGCATCTGCATGCCACCTTGTGTCTGTGTGAGGATGAAGACATCACCACGATCCATGTCGATACCCACAGCAGCGAAGACACCGGTGAGTTAGAGCTATTTTGATTCGAGCCCAGATCGAGAGGACAGGTGATGAGTGAACATGTGTTATTAAGTAAAGTATTGGTGCTCGATGAGAGTAATACTCATGACGAGCTGATCAAGGCTTTTTGTGAAGAGCGCGGTTTGTTGCCCTTGCGCGTCAATCGGCAGTCCTTGCAGGGCATCCTGAGTTCCAACATCGACCTCGGTGCCGTCCTCCTCGACGAGGACTATGGACGTCATGATGAAGAGGCACGTGATATCGCCGCGCTGATTCATCACGCCCGCCGCGAATTGCCGATTTTTTTGAGCAGCGCTACACGTAAGCGCTTGCAGGATCTGGCGGAACCCTTGCAAAGCTATCTGTGCGGGGTCTTCAGCTGGGATGAGCAGGAGCATCTAAAAACCCTGGTTGACGAGTACATCTTCAGCCTGGTCTATCCAAGTGCCCTGGTGCGTGGCATCGCCGAGTTGAGCGAGACGGTATTGATCGACCAGTTCCAACCCATGCAGGTGAACTGCGACGTCCCCTATATCGTGCGCGATCGACTGATCTATGGCGAGGTCTTCAGCCTGATGGAGATCGAGAGCCCTTGGTGTCGTGGTTATATGATGTTGCAGATCGAAGAATTGCCCATACGCGGCATCCTCAAGCATCGCAGCGTATCCTCAGAGCAGGATTTTCGTGAGGTCAACAGCTTTCTCGGTGAAGTGACCAATATGATCTGGGGCTCCTTCAAAAGTCGCTTCATCGGCGAGCCCAGCGAGAACAATACGCGCATCAAGATCCCGCTGATTATCAACCACAAGCACAAGTATATTTCTTTCGGTACCGAGAACCCGCAGCTATGCTTTCGCTACACTTTGCGTGACGAGGCCAGTGGGGAAGCTTTTGTGATGTACCAGCGCTTCATTTTCAACCTGAGCTGGTCGCCTGAAGACTTCAAGGAAGTGAGCGAATTTGATGAACTGGTCAGCTCCGGCGAGCTGGAATTTTTTTGATCGAAGGGGAGAGCCGTAATGGCAAAAATTTTGGTCGTGGACGACTCGAGTACGGTCAGGGATGAAGTGGCAGGCTTTCTGCGTAAAGCCGGTCTGGATGTTGCCACCGCCGTGGATGGTAAGGATGGCCTGGCCAAGCTCAAGGCCGATCCTGGGATCAAGCTGGTGGTCAGCGATGTCAATATGCCCAATATGGACGGCTTGACCATGGTTGAGAAAATACGTGGGGAGTTGGGGAATGCCTCGGTCAATATCATCATGCTCACCACGGAAAGCAGCCCGAGCATGAAGGAGCGCGGCAAGGCAGCGGGCATCAAAGGTTGGATCGTCAAGCCGTTCAAGGGCGAAGCGGTGCTCGAGGCCTTCAAGAAAATGGTGGGTTGATTCGCTTCCCCCTCCGCAGACCAAGCAGCCCCGAGCCCGAGCGATCGTGTCCCAGGGCGAGGTGTAAAAGGGGGGGAGCTGGGTCATCGCGCATCTTCGCTAAGGTTGGGTTTGCCGGCTCAAGCGAACGAGGATAAGAACGATGAGCCATGGCATGATCGTCAGCACCCAGCGCAGACACCTGGGCAAGCACCAGGGTTTGCTCGCTGAGGCTCGTGGCTGTGCAGTGGCCGCGTAGCGGCAGCCGTTCATCCAGGTGACGGTGTGGCCGGGACGGTCATTTTTTCAGGGTATTCTTCAAGCAAGTCTTGTGGATCCAGCTCCTTCAGCTTGGCCTTTCCCCGTGGCGAAGCCGATGCGCAGCCCTCCGAGCGGTTTGCTCTGAGCCCAGAGACAGCCCGTTTTTCTTGCCTCAGCGAGGTGCCCGCTCATCACGAGTCCGTCCCAACAATATACAAAACGGACGTACATCATCTAATATGTTGTGGCGAGGACACTAGGGACGGGATAAAACATGAGTGATGATGAAATCGAACTGTTGCGGGCGTCCTTACGGCGCTTTGTTCAGCGGGAGATCTTGCCGAATATCGATCGCTGGGAGGAAGAGGGACAGTTTCCTCGTGATCTGTACCGGCAGGCTGGAGAGGCGGGCTTTCTCGGTCTGGGCTTTGCCGAAGAAGATGGCGGGATGGGTGAAGATCCTCTGGCGGTGATGGCCATGACCGAAGAGTTGATGCGCTGTGGCAGTGGCGGTCTGGTCGCTTCTTTGGGGTCTTTGGGCATCGGCTTGCCGCCGATCGCCCGTTGGGGCAGCGCAGCCTTAAAAAAACGCGTCATGCCTGAGGTCTTGCGTGGTGAGAAGATCATCGCTTTGGCCGTCACCGAGCCGGGCGGCGGTTCGGATGTGGCCCATCTGCAAACCCGCGCCCGCCGTGAAGGTGACGAGTACGTCGTCAGTGGCCAGAAGACCTTCATCACCAGTGGCTGCCGAGCAGATTATCTGACCGTGGCGGTCCGTACCGGTGAGCCCGGTTCCGGGGGCATCAGCCTGCTCCTGATCGAGACCGACAGAGCCGGTCTGACGCGCAGCGCGCCCCTGCGCAAGATGGGCTGGTGGGCCAGTGATACGGCGGAGCTGTTCTTTGATGAGCTCAGGGTTCCTGCAGATCAGCTGATCGGTCCGGAAAATGGCGGCTTTTATGTCTTGATGTCCAATTTTCAGATGGAGAGGCTGAGCTTGGCCGTGATGGCGGCGGCCAGCGCTGATATGGCTTTGCAGGCCAGTCTCGAGTACGCCCAGCAACGTGAGGCTTTTGGGCGCAAGATCGCTTCCTTTCAGGTGCTCAAGCACAAGCTGGCTGAGATGGCGACGCAGGTGGCGGTTTGCCGTCAGTACAATCTGCAGGTGGCGCGCAATCTGCGTGCCGGTGTGGCGCAGGTGATGGAAGTATCCATGGCCAAGAACTTTGCCACCTCCGTATGCGACCGTGTCACCTACGACGCTGTGCAGATCTTCGGAGGCGCCGGTTATATGCGTGGTACTTTGGTCGAACGGCTCTATCGTGACGCCCGTATCTTGTCCATCGGAGGGGGCACCTACGAGATCATGAATGAGCTTATCGCCCGCCAGTTGGGGCTTTAAAGTCGGCTTGACGAGCGACCTTTTCATTAAAAGAGGCTATGCTATCGCTGTCAGTGAGCATAGGCGAATGGGGCATGGATTTTGAGTGGATATCAACACCGGGGCGTCTGCGCTCTCTGGTGCGTGAGCTCGAAACATGCTCGCTCCTCGCTGTGGACACCGAGTTTTTGCGTGTCGATACCTTCTATCCCATTCCTGGCCTGTTGCAGCTGGCGGACGCTGAACAGGCTTGGCTGATCGATCCTTTGGCCCTGCCGCAGCCTCTGGAACTGGCCCGATTGTTCTATGCCCAGCGGCCGCTTAAAATTTTGCACGCCTGTTACGAAGACCTTGAGGTGATCCAGCAGCTTTCCGGTTTGCAGGTGCGAGAGGTCTTCGACACCCAGCTGGCGGCGTCCTATTTGGGCTATGGTTTGCAGGTCGGCTATCAGCGGCTTTTGCAGGCCGAGCTTGGTATCGTGATCAGCAAAGAAGAATCCCGCTCCGACTGGTTGCATCGTCCGCTCAGCGGCCAGCAGCTGCAGTATGCCGTGCAGGATGTTCGCTACCTGTTGCCGCTTTATGAAGCGATGCGTGAACGGCTCATCGAGCTCGGTCACTGGGAGCGGGTCGAAGAAGACAATAAGCTCATCTTGATCGAGTTTGCCGAGACGATCGATGCCGACGAGTTGTGGCGAGAGGTCCATGGCGCCTGGCGTTTGTCGCGTCAGCAGCTGGCCGTCTTACGGGCTTTGTGCGCTTGGCGTGAGCGTCAGGCGCGTGAGCGTAATATTCCGCGAGGTTTCTTGCTCAAGAACGAAAGCCTCTTGCAGCTGGCAGCCCGGCAACCGCGCAACTTTCACCAGCTGGAATCCATCGAGGGGATGAGTCCGCGTATTTTGCGGCGGGAGGCGGAGGGCATCTTGCAGTTGATCGATGATGCCGCGTCCACCCCCGAGGACTTGCGTCCAGCCCTGTTGCCGCGGCCTTGGCCGCGCGAGATGCGTGATATCATGGGCACCTGCCGGGACCTGCTCAGTGCACGGGCGCAGGCTCTGGGTTTGCCGGTGGATGTCTTGATCCGTAAACGACAATACGAGCAGCTGCTCGATCTTTACTTGGCCGATGCCGAGCCCTCAGCGCGCTTTCAAGGCTGGCGCCGGGAAGAGGTTTGGGTCCCGGTGATGCGTGTCTTCGATGAACAGCGCCAGACCTTGCGGCAATGGGACCAGGAGCGTCGATGAGTACGAGTCTTTTGATCTGTTCGGTCTATGAGTCGCGCCGTCGGCCGCAGACCTATCTTTATGTGATCAAGCAGGAGGCCCTGCAGCGGGTGCCGCAGGCCCTGCTCGACCTGATGGGGCCGCAGCCCCGTCATGTCATGGACCTGCCTTTGCGTTCAGAGCGGCAGCTGGCTCGCGTCGATGCAGCGCACCTGCGCCAGGTGCTGCTTGAACAGGGCTATTACCTGCAGATGCCACCTGCCGATGACCCTGAGGTGGCGCAGCTCAAGCAGCGTCAGCGTGAGGTAGGCCGATGAGGGTGAAGTTTTGGGAGCGTTTCCCCCTGGCCGAGCTGCAGGCTGATGAGTGGGAGGCCTTGTGTGATGGCTGCGGGCGTTGCTGCCTGAACAAGTTGGAAGATGAAGAAACAGGCGAGGTGGTCTATACCCGTGTCGCGTGTGCCCTGCTGCGCCCCGCGGGGGGCTGCTCCGATTATGCCCGGCGTCGTGACAGGGTGCCGGACTGTGTCAGCCTCAGCGCCGACAACATCGCCCGGCTGTCCTGGTTGCCGCGCACCTGCGCTTATCGCTTGCGGTCTTTGGGGCGGCCTTTGTACGATTGGCACCCGCTGCTTTCAGGTACGCCTTTGAGTGTACAAAGAGCCGGTATCAGCGTGGTCGGTCGCTGCATCTCGGAGGCGGAGTTGCCGGATGCCGATCTTGAAGATTATGTCGTGAAGTGGAAGGGCTTATGATCTCAATGTCGTTGCTCGGTGCCTGCTTGATCTACGCGCTGGCCGCTGCGGTGGTCCTGCTGCTCAGTTATCAGCTGGCCTTGCGCTGGCTGGGCCACGTGCCGCGCGCCCTGATGGCGACTCTGCTGGTACTTCTATTGACGCCAACGCCCACCGATGCGGACTTCCAGAATTTTGCGCCGGCCAGCGTGACCGTGCTGTTTGAGCTGTTGTCACACTCGCGTTTGGGGGTTTTGCGCGCCCTGCTGTCGCTCGGCGTCACCGCGACCTTGGTCAGCGCCCTGCTAGCCTGGGTCTTGCCCGCCCGGCGATCGTCCTGACCACCGTAGAGCTTGAGGATCTGCTATACCTAGGTGGAGGCCCAGCTAAGGAAGATCTCATGATGGGGTGCTATGTGCGCACCGTGCTGCTGTTGATGGTCCTCAGCTGGACGGCGCTGTCAGCCTCGGCCGAGGCCTTGCAGCTGGCTGTGGTCGTCGATGTCTCCGGCAGCATGCGCCACAACGATCCTGACCATGCGCGCCTGCGCGCCCTGCGTCTTCTCCTGCATCTTTTGCCTGCCGCTAGCGAGGTCTCCCTGTGGCGTTTCGCGGCACACCCGCAACGCCTGTGGAGCAGTACGAGCTGGAGCGCCGGGCAGTTGCCGCAAGCTTTGCAGAGCCTGCAGGCCATCGATGAGCACGGCGCCTGGACGGACATCGACGCCGCCTTGCAAGTGGCCCTGCAGGATCTGGCCCGGCGAGCAGCGCCCAGGCGCCATCTGGTCTTGTTGACGGACGGCTATATCGAGCTGGGGCAGGGGCCGGCCGCTGATGCCACGTCGCGGGCCAGGGTCTGGCAGCAGGATCTCGACCTGGCACGGCGTCTCGGGGTGCACATGCACACCCTGGGTTTGGGCGGGGCGGCCGACGAGCCTTTGTTGCGTCATCTGGCGCTGGGCAGCGGTGGGCGTTTCCTCGCTGTCGACAGCCATGATCTGAGTGCAGCGTTGATGCAGATCCTCGATGTGGCCGCTCCTGCCCAGCACCTGCCGGTACAAGGACGGGCTTTTAGTGTCGATGATCAGGTCGGGGCGATGACCCTGCTATGGTTGGGGCGCCAGCGACCGGTCGGCCACCTGATCGATCCACAGGGCCATCGATGGAGCCGGCAAGAGCATCCCGCCAGCGTGCTTTGGGAGAACGAGACGGACTATGAACTCGTCGAGGTGCGCAAACCGGCCGCCGGTGTCTGGCACCTTGACGCCGACCTGAGCGGCAACGACCGCTTGAGCGTGCTCAGTGATCTGGCGCTGCAGGTGACGGGTCTGCCGGCCAATGTCGCCGAAAACAGTCAGCCTGAGCTCGACATCAGCTTGCATGACGCCCACGGCGTGGTGCTCGATAGCGCTTTGCTCGAGCACTGCCGCCTGCGCCGTGATAGCGGTCGGCCTGGCCAGTTGCTCGAGCAGGAGCTGCTCTATGATGGTCCCCAGCAAGGCTCGGTGATGATCCCTGAGGACGGGCATTTCAAAGACACCCTGCCCCGTCAGCCGCAAGCGGGCGATACGATTCTTCGTTACACACTGCAGTGCGGGGCTTTTGCGCGTGAATTCGATCAGGTGCTGCATGTCACTGCGCACCCGGGAGAGCTGCCACCGCCAGTATCACCAAGCGTCGCGCCGAAGCCAGCAGCACAGGTCGCCGCGCGGCACCGTGCGCTTTGGCCCTGGCTGCTGGGAGGGCTGGCGGCCCTGCTGCTGTCGGCGCTGGCGGCGGCCCTGGCCTATGTCCTCTGGCGTAAACGCAGCTTGCGCCTGGCGGCTGCGGCCGAGGCGCAGCCGCGTCATGAAGACGAAGGACCGCCATAATCCCGTCATCGACAGGCTCTAATTTGCGAGCAGTGTCCATGCAAGGAGGGCTGGGCGGTGTCAGGACTACGGATGCTTTTGCTGGGCCTGTTGCTGTCTCCAGCCGGACAGGGGGACTGCTGGCAGCGTGCGGCCCATGACCTGGCGGTGCCGCAGAGCCTGCTATGGGCGATCGTCATGGTCGAAAGCGGTGGCCATACGCAGGCCTGGCACCGCAACCATGACGGTAGCGAGGACCGGGGCCTGATGCAGGTCAACAGCCTGTGGTGGCCGCGGCTGCGTCAGGCCGGCCTGCAGCCGGCGGATCTTTTTGACGCCTGCACCTCCTTGCGGGTTGGCGCCTGGATACTGGCTCAGGCGATGCACGCACAGGGACGCCGCTGGGCGGCGATAGGGGCCTACCATGGCGGTTCGCCGAGCGAGCGTCGGCGTTATATCGACAAGGTCTATCGTACCTGGCAGCTCTTGCGTGGCAGCGTATCGCGACCCTTACACTAAAGTTGGTATGAGCCTTGCAGGGTAGTGCTCGAGATATCCATAGGGTACACCGTGCCATGAGCTTGACATCTGCAAGAGCGCAAATTCATGCGTTTCCGTCACCTTCCCGGTCCGATGCGTCAAAAGTCCGCCATGAGGCCGAGGCTTTGATGGCGACACTGCCCGGTGGTGCGCTCATCGTTTGCTGTGATGGCCGGGTGGGGGACTGCAACGCTGGGGCCCTCGATATGCTCGGTGCCCCCCTGCTCAATGAGTACTGGTCCTCGGTCATTGGACGGGCCTTTATGCCGCGTCAGGATGATGGCCATGAGGTGTCTTTACGCGATGGTCGACGTGTGCGTATCGTCACCGAGGCCCTGCCTTCGGCACAGGGACAGCTGGTGCAGCTGATCGATTTGACAGAATCGCGCGCCTGGCAGGATAAAGTGGCTCATGACCAGCGCGTGTTCGCGCTGGGACAGATGGCGGCAACGCTGGCTCATCAGCTACGTACCCCGTTGAGCACGGCGACACTCTATGCCTCACACCTGGCACACACCCAGCTGCAAGCCGAGCAACAACAATATTTTGCCGCTCAGCTGGTCAAGCAGCTGGCAGCCATGGAGAGTCAGATCCGCACGCTCCTGTTGCTGGCGCGTCGTGAACTGCCGCTTTGTGATCGCCTGACCCTGCAGGAGCTGGTCAGCTCCTGGTCCGCGCGTTGGCCGCAGTCATCAGGTCTGCCTTTGCCTGCTGATCTCGAGCAGGCCCAGGTGCTGGTGCATGCCCAGGCCCTGGACGAGGCCCTGGGCAATCTGATCCGCAATGCAGAAGAGGTCTCCCCCGGACAGGTCCGTCTCAGCTGCAGCCGGCGCCAGAATGAGCTGTTGATCCAGGTTCACGACCAGGGACCCGGTCTCGATGCCCAGGCCATGGTCGCTATCGAACGACCCTTTTATAGCAGCAAAACTGGTGGACATGGTCTGGGCTTGGCCCTGGTGCGCAGCATCATCACCGCCCATGCCGGACGCCTGGAGGTCGACAGTCAATGTGGTGAGGGCAGCGTTTTTACGCTGGTTTTACCTTTGTTGGAGGAGAAGTCATCATGAGTGGTCTACGTCTTCTGGTGGTTGAGGATGACGCTGCCCTGCGTCAGGCTTTGGCGGACACCTTGCTGCTGGCGGGTATCGATGTCGATGTCGCCGGTGATGGCGAAGAGGCAGAGCGCTGCGTGCTGGCCGCCACCTATGCCATGGTGGTTTCCGATATCAATATGCCCGGACGCGATGGCTGGTCACTCTTGCGTCGTTTACGCCAGATCGATCCCAGCCTGCCGGTGCTGATGATGACCGCCTACGCCAGTATAGGCGCCGCCGTCGATGCCCTGCAGGAAGGTGCGGTGGACTATCTGGCCAAACCTTTTACACCGGATGCCCTGATGACGCGGGTGTTGCAGTACGCACGGCGTACTCCGAACGGCCAGGAGCCGGTGGCCAGCAGCGCCAGCACCCAGCGTTTATTGGCGATCGCCCGCAAGGTCGCCGATGCCGATGTCAGCGTACTGATCACCGGCGAATCAGGCACGGGTAAAGAAGTGCTGGCGCGCTATATCCACCGGCACTCGGCGCGCGCGGACAAGTCTTTCGTCGCCATCAATTGCGCCGCCATTCCCGAAAACATGCTGGAATCACTGCTTTTCGGCTATGAAAAAGGTGCATTTACCGGCGCCTACAGCACCCAGGCGGGTAAGTTTGAGCAGGCTCAGGGGGGGACCCTGCTGCTCGATGAGATTTCTGAAATGCCCTTGAGCCTGCAGGCCAAGCTCTTGCGCGTCCTGCAGGAACGCGAGGTGGAAAGGCTGGGTGGCCGGCATCCTATCGCCCTTGACCTGCGTGTTCTGGCGACCAGCAACCGCAAGCTTTCCGAGGAGATCGCCCAGGGACGATTTCGTGAAGATCTTTATTACAGGCTCAATGTCTTTCCCTTGCAGTGCACGCCTTTGCGCGAGCGTCGTGACGATATCGCTGAGCTGGCTGAGTATTTTATCGGCGAACATGCTCGTCGTTATCAACCCCTCCCGCGCTTGAGCAGCGAGGCGGTGGCGCGCCTGCGCCAGCATGACTGGCCGGGCAATGTCCGTGAGTTGAGCAATGTCATCCAGCGCGCCCTGGTCTTGCATGTCGGGGGCCTGATCCAGGGCGAGGACATCATCTTTGATGCGCAGGGCACAGCGGCACCTTGCGTCGAGCCTGCGCGTGGCAACGATCTGCATAGCGATGTGCAGCAGCGAGAGTTCGAACTCATCGCCGAGGTGCTGGCGCAGGCGGTCAGCAAGAAAGTGGCTGCCCAGCGTCTGGGTATCAGTGATCGTACCCTGCGCTACAAGCTGTCGCAGATGCGTGAGCAGGGCTATGTCGTTTGAGTGGACCTTACTGGGCTGTGGCGGACTCAGGCTGGCGGCTGAATCGGGCCAGATAGAGGATGCCGATGCCGCTGGCCAGCAGCGCCGCCATGCCGCCGCTCAGCATCGCCCAGCGGGGACCGAGATGATCGGCGATGTAGCCGATCACCGGAGCACCCAAAGGGGTGCCGCCAAGGAACAGGGCGAGCATGATGGCGAGGACACGGCCACGCATGGCCGGGTCGCAAGACAGCTGGATCATGCTGTTGCTGGAGGTGTTGTAGATCTGCGCGCTGGCACCGACCAGAACGAGGAGGACGCCGAAGAAAAAACTGTCGGGCATGAAGGCCGCCGCACAGCAGCCCAGCGCAAAAAGACTGACCGCCCAGAGCAGCAGGCGCTGACTGGGCTGCATGCGACTTGCCGAATACAGGGCCCCCGATAGCGAACCTAGGGCCATGACGGAGCTCAGGTAGCCGTAGGTGCGGGCGTCAGCGTGAAAGACGCTGACACACATGGTCGAGATGAAGATCGGAAAATTCAGGCCAAAGGTACCGACGATAAAGATCATGACCATCAAAACCAGCAGATCCTTGCGCCTGCCTAGGTAGAGAAATCCGGCGGCCAGTCCGCCTTGCGGCGGCTGATGTGTCGCTGTGGGCCGCTCGGGATGGAGTTTGAGATGGGTCAGGGCGATCAGCACCGCGACGAAAGAGAGGGCATTGATCAGAAACACCCCGCCGCTGCCGATGCTCGCAATCATCAGCCCGGCGAGAGCCGGGCCGATCAGACGAGCGCTGTGAAAGGAGGCTGAGTTGAGGGCGACGGCATTGGCCAGCTCGGTATCGGCCACCAGATCAGAAATGAAGGTTTGCCGGGCCGGGGCATCAAAGGCCGACAGACAACCGAGCGCCAGGGCAAAGGCGTCGACCTGCCAGAGCTTCACCATCCCGGCGAGGGTGAGGAGGCCTAGCCCTAAGGCGAGCAGACCCATCCCCGCCTGGGTCACGAAAATCAGATGCCGGCGATCGTAACGATCGGCTGCATAGCCGGTCACCGGCAGCAGGAGAAGCTGCGGGCCAAACTGCAGGGCCATGACGAGACCCACCTGGGTGGCCTGGTGGTGGGTGAGTTCGACCAGGACCAGCCAGTCCTGTGCCGTACGCTGCATCCAGGTACCGATGTTGGACAGAAAAGCCCCGGCAGCCCATCGTCTGTAGTTGCGGCCTCGTAAGGCGCGAAAGGTAGACAGCACCTTAGCTCCGTTGCGCAGTTCGATGCTTGTTGCTCAGCATGGCCGGTGGCTCAAGCGTGGCTTTGCTGAAGCAGGGCGATGATCTCGGCCGTGCTGCCGGTTTCCCCCAGGCGAGGAAAGATTCTGCGTAGGCTGTTGTCGTGCGCCTCGGCGTTGGTGTCCGCCATGGCGTCGATGGCCAGCGTGACGTGGTAGCCCAACGCGTAGGCTGAGCGCGCGCTGGATTCCACCCCTATGCTGGTCGAGATGCCGGCCAGAACGATCTGGGTCACCCCACGCTCTTGCAGATAAGGGTGCAGTTTGCTGTTGCTAAATGCCCCCCAACGCTCTTTGCTGAGCCGATAATCGCTGGGCTGGACGGCAAGCTCGGCGGCCAGTTCGTCCCAGTCTTCAGCGCGTGGGCTGTGGGGGCGCTTTTGCTCCACCCGTCCTGGTGCGGCGCCGATCACCTGGACCAGGACGACCGGCAGGTTCAGGGCGCGAAAGGTATCGAGCAGGGCGCGGGTCTGGGTGAGGACGGCGCGGCGTTGCACTTCGCCGACCATCGCCAAAATGCCTTTTTGCAGATCAATGACGATGAGTGCCGTATTTTTGTCGATCGTGGACAGGGTCATGGTCTTGCGCTCTCGCCTGGCAGGGGCTCCTATGATCTTCCTTCTGGCGCTGATTGAAAAGACAAAAGCAGGTCATGCGGCAGCACCCCGTCGCGCCCTCAAGCCCCGATCTGTGAACTTGGCCTGCTGTTTGCATAGTTATTGGACAGGCAGCATAGCGCCATAAAAATGGCTCAGCGGAGGCGATCATCATGATACAGGGCGTAGGGCATCTTTCTCAGCTTTTGGCTGAAATGGACCGCATGAAGGCCTTGGCCAGCCCGCAAGGGCCTGTCGCTGGTGCGCACTCGGCGCCAGCCGGAGCTGATTTTGGTGCGGTCTTCAAAGGCGCTATAGGACAGGTCAATCAACTGCAGCAACATGCGGATGCGATGCAAAAAGCCTTTGAGATGGGAGACAGCAAGGTCGATCTGACCCAGGTCATGGTGACCTTGCAAAAGGCCAATCTGGCTTTTGAAGGCATGACCCAGGTGCGCAACAAGCTGATCGATGCTTACAAGGAAATCATGAGCATGTCGATTTGAGGTGCATGAACCATGAATGAGATCGTCAATCCCAGCACCCCGGCGACCCTGCCGGTGCCTTTTCTCGAAGGGCTGACCCGTTTGGGGGTGCTCAAGCAGGCCGGTCTGCTGATCGGCCTGGCAGCCAGCGTTGCCCTTGGCGTGGCGGTTGTTCTTTGGTCGCGGGATACCCCTTACGAGGCGCTGGTGACCCAGCCGGATGCCCAGGCGGCCGCCCAGATCGGCACCCTCTTGGCGCAGTCGCACATCGATTACCGCATCGACCCCGACAGCGGTGTCATCATGGTCGATGGGCGCAAGCTGGACGAGGCCAAACTCAAACTGGCCAGCAGCGGTCTGGCGCCGAAAGCCAACCCGGGCTACGAACTGCTCGACAACGAGCCTTTTGGCAGCAGCCAGTTCATGGAGACGGCGCGTTACTACCGCTCGGTGGAAGGTGAGTTGGCGCGCACCATCAGCGCCATGGCCGGCATACGCGACGCGCGGGTCCACCTGGCCATACCCAAGCATTCGGTTTTTGTCGGTGACGACAGCCGCCCTTCGGCTTCGGTTTTTGTCAGTCAGATAGGACTGCAGCCGGTGGATCGTTCACAGGTGGCGGCCATCGTGCATCTGGTGGCGTCGAGTGTGCCGAATATGCGCCCCGAAGATGTGACCTTGGTCGATCAGAGCGGCCATCTCCTGTCGAACGAGGACAATGATCCTGGTGCGCTGCTTTCTGAGCACCAGTTGCAGTACCAAAAGCGTATGGAGAGTGATCTGCGCCAGCGTGTGCAGGACATGTTGACCCCCATACTCGGGCCCGGTGGCTTCCATGTTGAAGTTTCCGCCGACCTTGATTTCAATCGCGTCGAGCAGACCGCAGAAAACTACAATCCGGATCTCCCTGCGCTGCGCAGCGAACAGACGGTTGAGGAGACGCAAACAGCCGGTAGTGGTGCTGTCGGTGTGCCTGGGGCCTTGTCCAATCAACCACCGGCCGGCGGCAGTGCGCCGGCGACGACGAACGCCGCCAGCCAGCCCAAGACCGGCCCGGGTGCCAACAATGCGGCGGCGGCCAATACCGCCAGTGCCAGCTCAGGCACCAGCAGTTCGCCGGGCAGTGCCAGGCAGGAGTCGACCAAAAACTTTGAGCTCGATCATACCGTCAGCCATGTGCAGCAGCAGATCGGCGCCATCAAGCGTTTGTCGGTGGCGGTGGTGGTCGATAATATGTTTACGGTGGTCAAGACCGGCAAGGGCACGAAGACCCAGAGGGTGCCGCTCAATGCGCAGCAGTTGGCGCGGCTGAGCACCCTGGTGCGGGATTCGGTGGGCTATGATGCCACCCGTGGTGATCAGGTGTCGGTGGTCAACCAGCCTTTTGTCGATATGAATGCGCTGGAGGCGACCTCGGCCCAGGAAGCAACCCCCTTCTGGAAGCAGCCCTGGTTCTTCACGCTGTTGCGCCAGGGTCTCGGTGCCTTGTTCATCCTGCTGCTGGTTTTTGCGGTGTTGCGGCCGATTATGAAAAATCTTTCGCAAAAGGATGTGCAGGCGCAAAATGAGGAAGAAGAGGCGGCCTTGCATGAACTCGGTCTGTCCGGGCATGGTGAGGCCGATGAGGGTGGCCGGGTGACCTTGAGTGGCGCCGGTGAGGACCTGATGTTACCCGGGCCGCATGAAGGCTTTGAGAGTCAGCTGGCTGCCGTCAAGGCGATGATCGCCGAAGACCCTGGTCGGGTGGCGCAAGTGGTGAAAGACTGGATCAATGCAGAAGCCTCCTGAGGTGAATGATCGTGGCTGACAGCGATAAAGGCGAGCAAGGCTTGGTCGCCAGCAAAATGAACGCACTGGAACGTGCCGCGGTGTTGCTGATGACTGTCGGCGAGCAGGATGCTGCCGCCGTGCTCAAACATCTCTCGCCGCGTGAGGTGCAGCGTTTGGGTACCACCATGGCGACCTTGGCCAACGTCCAGCGTGGCAGTGTCGAGGGTGTGTTCAACGATTTTATCGGTGTCGTCCGTGAGCAGACCGGCCTTGGGGTCGGTAATGAAGAGTACATCCGCAAGATGCTGGTGTCGGCTCTTGGTGAAGACCGGGCCGGATCCTTGATCGACCGTATCTTGCTGGGCGGCAACACCAAGGGTCTGGACACCTTGAAGTGGCTGGATGCGCGCAGTGTCAGTGAGCTCATCCGTTATGAGCATCCACAGATCCAGGCCATCGTCATTTCCTACCTGGAATCCGATCAGGCCGCTGAGGTTCTGCAGAGTATGCCGGAAAATGTGCGTGTCGATCTGATCATGCGTATTGCCAAGCTGACCACGATACAGCCCACGGCGATACAGGAGCTCAACGACATCCTCGAAAAGCAGTTCTCGGCCAGCAATGCCCCCCAAAAAGGATTGGGCGGCGTCAAGTGCGCGGCGGATATCATGAATTATCTGGATACCGCGGTGGAGGCCAAAATCATGGAGGATCTCAACAGCCAGGACGAAGGGGTGGCCGCGGCGATCGCCGACCTGATGTTTGTGTTCGAGAATCTCAAGGATGTCGATGATCGGGGCATACAGACTTTGTTGCGCGAAGTGGCTTCGGAGACCTTGATCGTGGCGCTCAAAGGCGTCGACGACGAGCTGCGTGAGAAGATCTTCCGTAATATGTCCAAGCGTGCCGCCGAGCTGCTCAAGGATGATCTCGAAAATCGCGGACCGGTCAAGGTCAGCGATGTGCAAACGGCGCAGAAGGAAATTTTGGCGGTGGCGCGGCGCCTGTCGGATGCCGGTGAGCTGGCTTTGGGTGGCAAAGGCGGCGAGCAGATGATTTGAACGCCATAAGGGTATGGAGCGTGGAGGCAGCATGGCTGAGCGTAGCGATATGAGTGCTCAGGGGCGGCTCAGCGCCTATGAGCGCTGGGAGATTCCCAGCCTGGATGAGCCTCAAGCCCAACGATCGGCCGTGGTGCAGGAGCGTATGCGCCTGCCGACCGCTGAGGAACTCGAGGATCTGCGCCGGCAGGCGCATGAGGCAGGCTACGCCAGTGGTCGTGAGCAGGGTTTGCAGCAGGGCCGGCAAGAAGGACTGCAGCAGGGGCAGGCCGAGGTGGCTGCACAAGCGGCACGCTTGGCGGCGCTCATTCATGCCTATACCCATCCCATCGAGCAGCAGGGCGAGGCCTTGGCCCACGAGCTGGTGCAGATGAGCAAGGATCTGGCGCAAGCGGTGATCGAGCAGGAGGTGCGAACCTCCAGCGCGGCCTTGCAAGCCATCATCATGCGCGCCTTGCAGCAGATCGATGCGCGCGCGCAGGCGCTGACCCTGCAGCTCAACCCTGAGGATGCGCGTCTTTTGCGTGAGCAGTTGCAGGCGCAAGCACTCTGGCAGGAGCAGTGGCGCATCACTGAGAATCCCTTGCTGACGCAAGGCGGCTGCATCATCGAAACCCCCACCCACTATCTGGATGCGCGCATGGATGAGCGGCGGGAGCAGGTCTTTGCCAGCCTGGACAGTGCCCATGGATCTGCTTGAGCGCTTGCGTCTGCAGCGTCAGGCGATCACGGCACCACCGCTACGCGTCGCCGGCAGACTGACACGCATGGTGGGCATGACTTTGGAGGCGGTGGGGCTGAACAGTGTCACCGGGGGGCGCTGTCTGATCATGCGCGAAGAGGGGGAGCCGATTGAGGCGGAGGTGCTCGGTTTCCATGGCGATCTTACCTACCTGATGCCGGTCAGCGGTATCGAGGGTCTGCGTCCTGGTGCACCGGTCCAGGCGGCCGCAGGTGTGGCGCAGTTTCCAGCGGGCCTGGCCCTGCTCGGGCGGGTGATCGACGGTCGTGGGCGTCCTCTCGATGGCCATGGTCCCTTGCGTACCCAGGAGTCGGTCGGATTGCAAGGTCAGGTGATCAATCCTTTGCACCGGCAGCCGATCACCACAGCGATGGACGTCGGGGTGCGTGCCATCAACGCGCTGACCACCGTCGGTCGTGGCCAGCGCATGGGTTTGTTCGCCGGCTCGGGGGTCGGTAAAAGCGTGCTCCTGGGCATGATGGCGCGCCACGCCCAGGCCGACGTCATCGTCGTCGGCCTGATCGGTGAGCGTGGTCGGGAAGTCAAGGAGTTCATCCACGATATCCTCGGTGAAGAGGGCATGCGTAAGGCGGTCGTGGTGGCGGCGCCCGCCGATGACCCGCCTTTGTTGCGCTTGCATGCAGCGGCCTTGGCCACCGCCTTGGCAGAGAATTTTCGTGATCAAGGGCAGCACGTGCTCCTGCTCATGGACTCCTTGACCCGCTACGCGCAAGCGCAGCGGGAAATCGGACTGGCGGTCGGTGAGCCGCCGGCCACCAAGGGTTATCCGCCTTCGGCTTTTGCCAAGTTGCCGGCGCTGGTCGAACGTGCTGGCAATGGCTTGCAGGGTGTCGGCTCGATGACCGCGTTCTACACCGTGCTGACCGAAGGTGACGACCTTCAGGATCCTATCGCCGACGCCGCCCGTGCCATTCTCGATGGCCACCTGGTGCTTTCGCGCCGCTTGGCCGACGAGGGACATTTTCCGGCTATAGATATCGAGGCATCGATCTCCCGACTGATGCCGGTGCTGTCGACCCCTGAGCAACTTCGTCGGGCTTTGCGTTTCAAGCAGATGTCCTCGCGCTATCAACAAAATCGCGACTTGATCGCTATCGGTGCCTATGCCCGAGGTTCCGATGTCGATACCGATTTTTATATCGAGCATCGTTCCGTCATCCTCGATTTTCTGCGCCAGGGCATGCTTGAAAAAAGCAGCCTCGATGAAGCTCGCCTGCGCCTTGAGCGGCTCTTGCAGGGCGTGGCTTCCTGATGGACAAGCGCACCCTGCAGCATCTGCGGACCCGGGCTCAGGAAGAGGCGGATGCGCAAGGGCGTCAATGGGCCGCCATGCAAGCCCATCTGCACGAGGCGCAGCGGCGCCTGCACGAGCTGGGCGCCTATGAGCAGGCCAGCTATGCCCAGCCCCTGCTGGCGGAGCATGCGCGCCAGCTGGAAGAGCGCAGCCTGTTTTTGAGCAAGTTGCGTGAGGCTTGGGCGCAACAGCGTCAACAGTGCGAGTTTTATGCCGCACGCTTGCAGGAGCAGCGTCTGCGTTGGCAGGCTGCACAAGTTCGGGCACAGTCCCTGGACCTCCTGGCAGCCCGGCAAGACGATGAGCTGCAAAGGCTGGAGCGTCGTCGAGAGCAGGCCGAGCTCGATGAATTCGCACAGCGTCGCCGCGGCGATGTCGGCATGAACTAAACTTGTCTCAGGAGCAGTTCGCTTCACAGCAGGGCAGTAGGTGATGGAGGCATGGGACGACGGGTTTCTGCGCCGCGAGTTTTCTTTCAGCCGGCAGGATTTTGCGTTCTTGGCTGCACTCGCTGAACGGCGACTGGGGCTGATGCTGTCGCTCAGCAAGGCGGAGATGGTCTACAGCCGTCTCGCCCGTCGCCTGCGTCAGCGGCGGCTTCCCGACTTTGCCGCTTACTGTCGGCTCCTGCAAGATGAGGGCGGCGATGAGATGCCTCATTTTATCCATGCCATCACCACCCATCTGACCGCTTTTTTTCGTGAGGAGCACCATTTCACCGCCCTGCAGGCAAAGATCTTTCCTGCTTTGGAGGAGCGCCAGGGCAGCCGGCGTCGACTGCGCCTGTGGTGTGCCGCCTGTTCGAGTGGTGAGGAGGCTTACTCCCTGGCGATGGCCGTCCAGGAGTATGGACGCTTCGCCGATTGGGACGTGCAGATCCTGGCGACCGATGTCGACGTCGAGGTTCTGGCCCAGGCTTGTGCCGGGGTCTATGCGCCCGAACGGGTGATCGGTCTGCATCCTGAGCGGCAGCGTCGCTTCTTCTCGCGGCGCCACGACGGGCTCTACCAGGTGCACCGCGATCTGGCCAGCATGATCAGCTTTCGACCGGGCAATCTGCTCGAGCCTGGCGGCGCTGGCGAGACTTGGGACGTCATATTTTGTCGCAATGTCATGATCTATTTTAGTCCGGCCCAAAGGCAGCGCCTGATCAGCCAGTTTGCCCGTGTGCAGTTGCCGCAGTCCTATCTGGCGCTCGGTCATGCGGAAACCATAGGCACCGAGCTGGCGCAGCTGTACGGCGAGTATGGGCAGACCCTGTACCGACGATGTGGATGATTCGACGAGCAATTTGGCAAGGCTGTTCTATGCTTGGGTAAGCAATAGCGAGGAGGTGCTTTATGAGCGTCGTGGCCACGGCGGCGGCCGGTGGAGGTGGGGTGGTGATCCGTGTACGTGGTCGTTTTGACTTCAGTACGCATCAGGAGTTTCGCTCAGCTTACGAGAATGCAGCGCCCGGAACACGTGACTTCGAGGTTGATCTCAAGGAAGCGACTTATCTGGACAGCTCGGCACTGGGTATGTTGCTGCTCCTGCGCGACCATGCCGGTGGTGATCACGCCCAGATACGCATCACACACTGCAATCCAGACGTACGCAAGATTTTGACGATCTCCAATTTTGAAGAGCTGTTCGCCATACAATAGAGCATAGGTGGCGCTGATGAGGCGCGCAGGGAGGGGCTATGGCGGCACTGACCGTGTTGATCGCTGACGACAATACCAGCGATCGCATGATCTTGCGCGCTATCGTCAAGCGCCTGGGCCACGAAGTCATCGAAGCCGCGGATGGCCAGCAAGCGGTGGCCATGTTCGAAGCGCACCATCCTGACATCATCCTGATGGACGTTTTCATGCCCAATATGGATGGCCAGCAAGCCGCCTGGATCATCAAGCAACGGGCTGGCGATGATCTGGTGCCCATCATCTTCTTGTCCTCGCTGCATGCCGCTGATGAACTCGCCGACTGTCTGGATGCCGGTGGCGATGACTTTCTTTCCAAGCCTTACAATCGGGTCATATTGCAGGCCAAGATTCAGGCGTTTGGACGTATGCGGGCCCTGCATGCGCAGGTCGTGCAGCAAAGGGCCCACCTGGTGCGCGAACAGGCTGTCGCCAAGTCGGTGTTCGATTCCATCGTTCACCATGGCGCCATGCATCTGCCCAATGTGCGCTATCTGATTTCACCGATGTCCATTTTCAATGGCGATGTCATGCTGGTGGCACGGCAGCCCTCCGGTGGCCTGTCCATTCTCCTCGGCGATTTCACCGGCCATGGCTTGCCGGCAGCCATCGGGGCGATGCCGGTATCAGAGATTTTTTATGGGATGACCAACAAGGGTTTCGCTTTGCGCGAGATCACTGCCGAAATCAACCGCAAGCTGAAAAACATACTGCCACTGGGTATTTTTTGCTGTGCCAATCTGATCGACCTCAATTTTCGAAATCGGACGATAGAAGTCTGGTGTGGCGGCTTGCCGGACAATGTCATCTACAATCGGCGCACCCGACACATCCATGTCTTGCGTTCCAAACACATGCCTTTGGGGGTGCTGCAGCCGGAGCGTTTTCGTTACGAACCCTACTTCTTCAGCATGGATGCCGATGATGTGCTCTATCTGTGGTCAGACGGCATCGTCGAGACCGGCAATAGTGAAGGGGAGATGTTCGGCGAAGAGCGACTGATGCAGGTGTTTCATGATCCGGACACGCGTGACCAGGCTTTTGATGCGCTGGTCGAGCGGGTGGCCAGTTTTGCCGCCGACGGCCAACGCCATGACGATCATACCCTGCTCGAGGTCAGTATGCTGTCAGCGGCAGACCTGGCCGACGAGGCCGAGAACCTGGGCGAGTCGGGCTTGGTCAGCGGAGCGCGTGACTGGCGTTTCCTGTTTGAACTGCGCAACCAGTCCTTGGCCAATTTTGATCCCCTGCCCCTGCTGGTGCATATGCTCATGGAGGTCCCGGGTTTGCGTGAGCGTTTCAGCCAGATCTATACTCTGCTCGCGGAGTTGTACTCCAATGCCCTGGATCACGGCATCTTAGGACTGGACTCCACCTTGAAAGGCTCGCCGGAGGGTTTTGCCAGCTATTATCAGATGCGGGTGCAAAGGTTGGCGGCGGTGCAGACGGCGCATATTGAGGTGCGCATGGAGCATCGTCCGCAGGGACGAGGTGGCGAGCTGATCCTCGAGATTGCCGATAGTGGACCGGGATTCGACCACCAGGGCGCCTCCTTCAAGGCCAAACAGCAGGGTTATAGTGGCCGTGGCCTGTCGCTGATACGCTCTTTGTGCACGGATCTTACTTACCTCGGCTGCGGCAACCGTGTGCGTGCGGTCTATCGTTGGGAGTAGCTTATGTCCACATCCAGCATCATCGATAGCGACCTTCCTTGTCTGGATCGAGATGTTCTCGAGAGCCTGCGTGACATCATGCAGGATGACTTTCATGACTTGATCGAAACCTTCGTCAAGGACGCCAGACTGCGCTGCCAGGTGTTGCACAATGCCCAGCAGCAGGGAGATCTGGACGCTTTGCGCCGCGCCGCGCATAGCTTCAAGGGTTCGAGCGCCAATATCGGCGCTCACCGGCTGAGTGATCTCTGCCGGCAGTTGGAAGATGGTCTGGTCAATGGCAGCGATATTTCGCTGCCGTCTTATCTGGCGAGCATCGAGTCGGCCAGTGCCGAGGTGCTCGCACAGCTGGAGCAGTTTCTGGCGACCTGAAACCAAGCCCAGCTTTGCACCGAAACGCCCTCCCGCTGTACGCGCCAGGGTGCGAGCATTGAAGCGGACCCGCTGATCTCCATCCCGGTCATGACGGCACTTGTCGTGCTCCCGGTCGGCCGTATAATGGCGGCCTCTGAGGAGAATCTCGATGACCATAGTGCGTACGCGTATCGCCCCCTCACCGACCGGTGAGCCGCATGTAGGGACGGCTTACATTGCCCTGTTCAATTTCTGTTTTGCTCGTCAGCATGGCGGTCAGTTCATCCTGCGTATCGAAGATACCGACCAGCAGCGTTCAACCCCGGAGTCCGAGCAGAAGATACTCGAGGCCTTGCGCTGGGCCGGCCTGAACTGGGACGAGGGTCCGGACGTCGGTGGCCCGCACGCGCCTTACCGGCAAAGCGAGCGTGGTGCGATCTACCTTGAGTATGCGCACAAGCTGGTGCATGAAGGCCATGCCTTTCATTGTTTTTGCAAGGCGGAGCGACTGGAGGCCCTGCGCCAGCAGCAACAGGCGCGTGGTGAAAATCCTGGCTATGACGGACACTGTCTGCAGCTTTCGCAGGCTGAGGTCAGTGAGCGGCTGGCCTCCGGCGAGAGCTCGGTCATCCGTATGAAGGTCCCGCGGGAAGGTGTCTGCTGTTTTGATGACCTGCTGCGTGGTCGTATCGAGATTCCATGGTCACAGGTTGACATGCAGGTTCTGCTCAAGGCCGATGGACTGCCGACCTATCATCTGGCCAATGTCGTCGATGATCATCTGATGCAGATCAGCCACGTCATCCGTGGCGAAGAATGGATCAACTCGGCGCCCAAACATCAGCTGCTCTACCATTATCTGGGCTGGCAAATGCCGACGCTGTGTCATATGCCTTTGCTGCGTAACCCGGACAAAAGCAAACTCTCCAAGCGCAAGAATCCCACCTCGATCCTGCACTATCAGCGTATGGGCTACCTGCCTGAGGCCTTGCTCAACTATTTGGGGCGTATGGGTTGGTCGATGCCTGATGAGCGGGAGAAATTCAGCCTGCAGGACATGATCGAAGCTTTCGATCTGAGTCGGGTGTCTTTGGGCGGGCCCATCTTTGCCCTCGACAAGTTGGACTGGCTGAATGCCTTGTGGATACGTGAGATGAATCCACAGGACTTCATGCAGGCCTTGATCCGCTGGCGCTTTCAGCCGGCATATATTGAGCAGGTGCTGGCCCAGGTTCAGGGACGTCTGCAGCGCCTCTCGGATATTGTCGATTGGGGCGGCTTCTTCTTCCGCGGCCAGCTGTCCTTGCAGGCCGAACAGTTTGTTCATAAAAAACTGTCGAGCACCCAGGTACGGAGCATATTGCAGTGCCTGCTGTGGGCCTGTGAGCAGTCCATGCTCTGGGATCATGAGCGAGTACAGTTTCTCTGCCAGACCCTGGCGCAAAGGATGGAGATCAAGTTGCGCGACTTCATGGCCCCCTTGTTTTTGGCCATCTCCGGAGCCTCATCGAGCACCCCGGTCATGGAGGCCATGGCTATTTTGGGCCAGGACATGGTGCGCGCGCGCCTGCGCCATGCCTTGGACCTGCTCGGCAGACCGAGTCGTGAGGAGGAGCAGGCCTGGGCACACTGGGTTGCAGATCTTGACTAGCCGATCGGTCTTCTTCTGCTTATACTAGAGGGGGTATTTGAGGGTAGGGCCATGATCGAATTGATGAGCGATCCCCAGCACCGCGCCGACATGAAAAAGCGTCTGGCGCGTATCGAGGGTCAGTTGCGAGGGATACAAAAGCTCATGGATGAGAGCGTGGAGTGTGAGAAGGTTCTGCAGCAGATGACCGCGGCCCGCAAGGCCCTGGATCGGGCATTTTTTGAGATGATGGCCTGCGTCATCGAGCATAACGTCCTGCATGCCGAGCCGTCCTCGCCGGCGCAGGTGGATGTGATGGCCGAGGTGCGCGGTCTGCTTGCCAAGTACTCCTGAGTCGCTTCACGGTGTGTGTTCATGGAGCAGTTCCTGCATGGCGCGGGCTGCCCGTGAAAGCGTCCGCTCGGGATGCCGGACGACGCCCAGCTCACGCCGCAGGGCCGGGGTGTCGACCTGCAGGATGCATAAATCGGTGCTGACCATGCTCGCCGGTAGCACGCTCCAGCCCAGGCCTATGCCGACCATCATGCGCAAGGTGTCGAGGTGATGGGTGGTCATGTCGACCTGCAGGCGCAGTTTCCGGTCACGAAAAACCGCTTCTACGATCTGTCGGGTAAAAGTCAAGGGAGCTGGCATGAGGGCCGGCCAAGCGGCCAGATCGCTGATGCTCAGACCTTGCGCCTGGGCGGCCAGGGGATGTTCAGGTGCCGCTACGAAGAGCAGTTCATCCTGCCAGACCGGAATGCTGAGCAGGCTCGGATCGGGTGTCGGTGGCAGGGTCACCAGGCCGAGCTCGAGATCCCCGCGGCGTACCGCAGCGTAAGCCTCCTCGGAATCGACAAAGCGCAGATCAAGATGCGCCTGAGGATGGCGCTGGCGATAGGCGCGCAACACCGGCGGCAGCCGATAAAGACCGATGTGGTGGCTGGTGCCCATCAGCAGGGTGCCGCTGACTTCCGGCAAGCGGCTGACCGCCTGGCGGCGCAGTCCTTCCATCTCATCGAGGATCTGGCGTATGCGCGGCATCAGTTCGCGCCCGGTCTCCGTCAGGCGCACCTTGCGACCGTACCTTTCCAAAAGCTTGATATTGAGCTGCGCTTCGAGGCTGGCGATACGCTTGCTGATGGCCGGTTGTGTCAGGTGCAGACGGCGTGCCGCCTCCGAGAACGACAAGGTGTCGACGACGCTGACCAGGGCCTGAAACGTGGCATCATCCATAGATAACCTTTTGGAATCGGTCGTATTAAAAATATGAATTGGATTTATTTGAAGCCTTGCTTTAGCTTACTGTCAAGGGCTACAGGCTCGACTTGAGGAAAACATCATGGCAGCTCAGACACTCTACGATAAATTGTGGCAGGATCATCTGGTCGAGGAGCGCGACGACGGCTCCGCTTTGATCTACGTCGATCGACAGCTCCTGCACGAGGTGACCTCGCCGCAGGCTTTTGAGGGCCTCAAGCTGGCAGGACGGCAACCCTGGCGGCGTGAGGCCAATGTCGCCACCCCCGACCACAATGTCCCCACCGACAGCGAGCAGCGACAGCATGGTGTCGCGGGTATCATCGATGCCACGTCGCGCCTGCAGGTGCAGACCCTGGACGAAAACTGTCGCGAATTTTCCATACCCGAGTTTTCGATCAATGACGCGCGTCAGGGTATCGTGCACGTGATCGGTCCCGAGCAGGGACTGACCTTGCCGGGCATGACGGTGGTGTGCGGTGACTCCCACACCGCGACGATAGGGGCTTTGGCTTGTCTGGCGCATGGTATAGGCACGTCTGAGGTCGAGCACGTGCTGGCCACCCAATGTCTGATCCAGAAGAAGTCACGCAATATGCAGGTGCGCGTGGAAGGCCAGCTCGGCCCCGGGGTGAGCGCCAAGGACATGATCCTGGCCATCATCGCTCATCTGGGGACAGCCGGCGGCACCGGTTATGCCATCGAGTTTGCCGGTTCAGCGGTGCAAGCTTTGAGCATGGAAGGTCGCATGACGCTATGCAATATGGCCATCGAGGCGGGCGCCCGGGTCGGCATGGTGGCTGTCGATGACACGACCCTCGAGTATGTGCGGACACGGCCTTACGCACCCCAAGGAGCGCAGTGGGAGGCGGCAGTGGCCTACTGGCGTACCCTGCACTCGGATGAAGATGCCCATTTTGACGCGGTGGTGCGCCTCGATGCGCAGAGCATCGCTCCGCAAGTCAGCTGGGGCACCTCGCCAGAGATGGTGCTGCCCATCCATGCGACGCTGCCCGACCCGGCGCAGACGGATGCGGTGCGCGCCGCTGCCTGGCGTCGTGCTTATGAATACATGGGTCTGCGTCCGGGCATGAAAGTCAGTGACATCCCGGTCGATCGGGTTTTCATCGGCTCCTGCACCAACTCGCGTATTGAGGATCTGCGTGCCGCGGCCGCCGTGATCCGTGGACGTCGGGTGGCGGCATCGGTCAAGCAGGCCTTGGTGGTCCCCGGTTCCGGACAGGTCAAGCGCCAGGCCGAGGCCGAAGGCCTCGATGCGATTTTTACGGCCGCCGGCTTTGAGTGGCGTTTGCCGGGCTGTTCGATGTGCCTGGCGATGAACGCCGATCGCCTGGGCGCCGGTGAGCACTGCGCCTCAACCTCGAATCGCAATTTCGAGGGGCGCCAGGGACAGGGCGGGCGTACCCATCTGGTCAGTCCGGCGATGGCGGCGGCGGCAGCGCTTGCCGGTCATTTTGTTGATGTTCGTGAGTTCTGAGGAGGACTTATGCAAAAGTTCATAACTTTTCGTGGTTTGGTAGCGCCTTTGGATCGCGTCAATGTCGATACCGACCAGATCATCCCCAAGCAGTTTCTCAAGAGCATCTTTCGCACCGGCTACGGCGTCCATCTCTTCGACGAGTGGCGCTATCTGGATGAAGGTTATCCTGGCCAGGACGTCAGCCGGCGCTCGCTCAACCCTGATTTTGTGCTCAACCAGCCACGTTATCAGGGTGCCTCCATCTTGATCAGCCGCGACAACTTTGGTTGTGGCTCATCGCGTGAGCATGCGCCCTGGGCTTTGCAGGAGTATGGCTTCAAGGTCATCATGGCACCGTCCTTTGCCGACATCTTTTACAACAACTGCTTCAAAAACGGTCTCTTGCCTATCATTTTGCCGGCTGAGGTGATTGCATCCCTGCTGGTGCAGGCGGTGCAGACGCCGGACTACCATCTTGAAGTGGATCTGCAGGCCCAGTGCGTGCGTGATGACCGCGGGCAAAGCTGGTCTTTCGAGGTCGATGACTTCCGTCGTCATTGCCTTTTGCAGGGTCTCGATGACATCGGCCTGACCTTGCAGCGGGCTGAGGCCATACGCAGTTTTGAAAGCCGCCATCGCCAGCGTGCTCCTTGGGTCTTCAATGCCATCGATCGTCTTTGAGGGGGGTAAAAAACATGGCCCATATCGTTATTTTGCCAGGTGATGGCATCGGTCCGGAAATCATGGCGCAGGCCGTCGCCGTGCTCGATGAAGTGAATACCCGTTTTGCCCTCGGCATCACCCATGAGCAGCACGTGCTTGGGGGGGCGGCGATCGATGCTTATGGCCTGCCTTATCCGGAGCCGACACAAAAGGCGGTACGTACCGCCGATGCGGTGCTGCTCGGTGCCGTCGGTGGCCCGCGCTGGGATCACATCGAGCGCTCGATCCGCCCTGAGCGGGGTTTGTTGGCGATACGTGCCGACCTCGGCCTGTTCGCCAATTTGCGTCCGGCCATCCTTTATCCGCAGTTGGCCGGTGCCTCGACCCTGAAACCGGAGGTGGTCAGCGGTCTCGACATTCTCATCGTGCGAGAATTGACCGGCGGTATCTACTTTGGTCAGCCGCGTGGCGTCAGAACGCTCGAAAATGGTGAGCGTCAGGGCTATAACACCGATGTCTACAGCGAGTCGGAAATTCGCCGTATCGCCCGCGTCGCCTTTGAGATGGCGCGTTTGCGTCAAGGCCGACTGCTGTCGGTTGATAAGGCCAATGTCCTCGAAGTCACCGAGCTGTGGAAGGAGGTGGTGAGTGAGGTCGGTCGCGACTACCCCGAGGTCAGCCTGACGCATATGTACGTCGATAATGCAGCGATGCAGCTGGTGCGTGCGCCTCGTCAGTTTGATGTCATCGTTACGGGCAATCTTTTTGGTGATATTCTTTCCGATGAAGCCGCCATGCTGACCGGCTCAATCGGCATGCTGCCCTCAGCCTCGCTGGATGAGCGGGGCAAGGGTCTCTATGAGCCCTGTCATGGATCGGCGCCTGATATCGCCGGTAAGGATGTGGCCAATCCTTTGGCGACCATCCTCTCGGTGGCGATGATGCTGCGCTACACCCTAAGGCAGGAGCAGGCGGCGCGAGCCATCGAGCAGGCGGTCGGTCAGGTCCTCGATCGCGGCCTGCGTACGGCTGATATCGCCGAGGCCGGGCAGGCGACGGTGGGGACGCGGGCCATGGGGCAAGCGGTGGTGGCGGCCTTGCGTGAGCAAGCTGCTGCTCTTTGATAGACGAGGGTTTATGATGCGTACGGGTCTGGTCGGTTGGCGCGGTATGGTAGGTTCGGTGCTCATGCAACGCATGCAGGCTGAGGGTGATTTTGCCCTGATCGATCCGGTTTTTTTCTCGACTTCACAGGTCGGGGCCGCCGGCCCTAGCGGCCTTGGCCGTGACGTGCCGGCCTTGCAGGATGCCTACGATATCCAGGCGCTGGCGGCCATGCAGGTCATCATCAGTTGCCAGGGCGGGGAGTACACCCAGGAGGTCTTTCCGCGTCTGCGCGCCAGTGGCTGGCGTGGCTACTGGATCGACGCCGCATCCACCCTGCGCATGCAGGATGATGCGATCATCGTGCTCGACCCCGTCAATCTCGACGTCATTCAGGCCGGGCTGGCGCGTGGCGTGCTCAATTTCATCGGCGGTAACTGTACCGTCTCTTTGATGTTGATGGCTTTGGGCGCGCTCTACCGGCGTGGCTGGGTGGAGTGGATGTCGGCGATGACCTATCAGGCGGCCTCCGGGGCGGGCGCCAACAATATGCGTGAGCTGCTCGCCGGCATGGGTCATTTGCACGCCGGGGTGGCGGATCTTCTTGCCGATCCGGCTGCGGCGATCCTCGATATCGATCGCCGGGTCACGCAGATGCAGCGTGGCGAGGACTTCCCGGCGCGTTACTTCGGTGTGCCCCTGGCCGGTAGTCTGATTCCCTATATCGACAAGCAACTCGACAATGGTCAGAGCAAGGAAGAGTGGAAGGGGCAGGCTGAGACCAACAAGATCTTGGGGCGTCAGCAGATACTACCCATCGACGGGCTGTGTGTGCGTGTCGGTGCCATGCGCTGCCACGCCCAGGCCCTGACCATCAAGCTGAACCAGGATATTCCCTTGGCGGATATCGAGGCGGAGATTGCGGCCAGCAACCCCTGGGTGCAGGTCGTCGAAAACAGTCGTGAGGCGAGCATGCGGGAACTGACACCGGCGGCGGTGTCCGGTACGCTGCGGGTGCCGGTGGGGCGTTTGCGTAAAATGAATATGGGGCCCCAGTATCTGAGCGCTTTCACCTGTGGCGACCAGTTGCTCTGGGGCGCCGCCGAGCCGCTACGGCGTATGCTGCGTCTTTTGCTGGAGGCTAGATCGTCTTGAGTTGCCGCTTGGGGTTGTGGGGTGGGTTGAGCAATGAGCAGGGCCGGTCTTTGTTGCAGGCCCTGGAGCCTTTGTTGCAGTTCGAGGTTTATGCGCTACGTGAGGGCGAGGAAGCGCCTGATTTTGCGGACGACGAAGAGGAGCACGAGCAGGAAGGCGTCTGGTTTCGCCGCCAGTCCTTGCCGAGCGCTGCGCTGGATCTGGAGGACATCGACATCCTCGTGCTGCTGGCCCCCTGGCCGCAGGGGGCGGCGTCTTTGATGCAGCATCCGGCCCTGCAGGTGGTCGACCTGTCCGCTCAGGACAGCGCGGCGCTCAATGCCCTGCAGCTGGCGCGTTGGCATACCTTGCCTTCACCGGCCCTGGATTTGAGCTTGCGGGTGCTGCATGCGCTGCGCTCACTGGGTTTGCAGCAGGTCTGCCTGAGCAGCATGGAGCCGGTCTCCATGCTGTCCTTGACAGCGCCGCAATACCTGGTTAAGGAGACGGTGGATCTGCTCAGTGGCCGAGGACTGCCTGAAGATGCTTATGCTCAGCAGCTGGCTTTCAATGTCAGTCCCATCCCGGCTCAACAACAGCAGGACCTGCGCCAGGGCATCTTGCGCCATCTCGACGCCGGGGCCATCGATGTCCAGGTGCTGCGCGTGCAGGTTCCTGTTTTTTATGGCTTATGGCAGGCTTTTTCTTTGCATTTCAAGCGCCCTTGGGGGCTCGATGCGATCGTCGAGTCGCTGCGCCTGGTCGACTTTCAGGTCAGCGAATCGGCGGCTGCGACCACCCCTGCACAGCTCCTGGCGCACAGTGAAGCGACGCCGGCATTGATCTGTCATGTGCAAGAAGGGCATGATGCAAGTCATTGGCAGCTTTATGCAGGTGTCGACAATTTACGCTTCAGTGTGGTGAAAAATTTGTGTGAACTTCTGCAAAACCTAGAAAAACTACTTTAATTATTGGAAGTTACACCTTAATTGTGATACTAATTCGAGAAGCGATGAAAGATCGGTGGGGCAGGCTGGCCAGAGGTGTCGGGGAGATGCTTGGGATGGCCGGTTTGGCGATGGAATAAGAAAGATCAAAGGAACAGACCATGGTCCTGCGTAAATTGGCGGTTGCCTTATTGGGTGTGGGCGTTTTATTGCCGGGCTTGTCGCATGCTTTGGCTATAGGCGATATCAAAACACGCTCTGCTCTCAATGAGCCCTTTCTTGGCGAGGTTGTTCTCTCCGATGTCGGGGATTTGAGCGCTGATGAAATACGTGTCGACATGGCCACCCCGGAAGAGTTTCGCCAGATGGGGGTGGACTGGTCCAGCCAACTCAGCGAGCTGCACTTCCAGGTGCTCAAAAAAGAGGATGGCAGTGCGGTGATACGGGTCACCAGCAACCATCCGGTGACCGAACCCGATCTGGATTTTGTATTGCGCGTCAGTTGGCCGGGCAACACCAGTATGCGTGAGTTTGTCGCGCTGCTCGACCTGCCTTCCGCAAAGGTGGCCGCCAGTCCGGTCGCCACGCCTGCGGTGAGTGCGCCGACGACGGTGGCGCCGGCCGCAGCTCCGCAGGCCGAGCAGCCGTCCCCGGCGTCGAGTACGACGACCAGCCGCCCCCGTGCGCAGAACGCGCCCCGGCAGGTGCGCAGCCGTTCGGGAGAAAACCTCTGGTCCATCGCCCATCACTGGCGTCCGGCCAAGGTGAGCACCGAGCAGATGATGATCGCTCTGCAAAAACGTAATCCCGATGCCTTCCCCGGCGCCAATATCAATCAGCTGGCGGCCAATCGTGTGCTCGTCATCCCCAGTCTGGAAGAAATACGACGCATCAATGCGCGTGATGCTGCCGCTGAGGTAGAGCGTCAGGACCAAGCTTGGCGCCGCCATCAGACAGACACGGCCAGGTCTTTGGAAAAAGAGCAGGTCAGTGCTCAGCCTTTGGCCGAGCCTGCCGCGGCAGCGGCGGGCAGTCAGGGTCAGGTGCACCTGCTGGCCCCAGGCTCCCAAGACAAGGCGCATGCCGCTGCACAGATTGCCGGCAACGCCAAGGTGGCTCAGGTCGAGCAGGAAAACACCCAGCTTAAGCAGGCTTTGCAGCAAGATCAGGACAAGCTGCAGGCGCAGCTGCAACAGATCAAGGTGCAGGATGCCAAGCTGGCCGAGCTGGAACAGGCTTTGAAGCTGCATCAGCAGCAGGATAAAAAGCCGCTCGCTGCGCCGCAGGCGCCAGCCCCCGTCGTGAAGCCGCCGGTGCAGCCCCGTGTCGCCCAAGCGTCGTCGGCCCCAGCTGCGGCTCCCGCTCCTGCGCCGGTGGTCAAGGCCTCTTTGAGCAAGCCGCCGGTCAAGCCCCCGGTCACCCCAGCGCTGCCCCTGGCCCCTGTGCCTGAGGCCACGGCGACTTCATCCTCGCATATCGTGCTGTGGGGGGCAGCAGCGCTGGCTGCGCTGGCGGCTTTGGTCGGCGGTCTGATCGCTCGGCGTCGTCGTCATGAGTCACAGCAAATCCATGAATTGACACGCAACGCACCGCAGGCTGAGTCCTTGTCCGAGCATCAGGGCCTGGATTTGCCGCTGGATGAGCCTGTCGACGATCTGCCCTTGGACGATCTGCACGACTATGCAGGTGCTGAGAATGTGGCGCCGGAGCAGGACGCCATGGTCGAAGCGCATGACCTGATGCAGCGTCAGCTTTATCCGCAAGCCATCGGCGTGCTCAGCAAGGCGCTGCGGCAACAGCCGCAGCGTGATGATCTGCGCATCATGATGATGGAAGCCCTGGCAGAAGTCGGTGACCATGAGGGCTTTGCTGAACAGGAAAGTCAAATCCAGGCGGGGGATCTCGAGACCCTGGAAATCGTTGAAGAGCTCCGCGGCCGTTTGCCGCAAGTGCGGAGCGAAGAAGCACCTTTAGTCAGCCTGCATCAGGATCCCGATGTGGCTCTCGACTTTGCCCAGCCGCAGAGCCTGGGTGCGTCGGCTGAGCCGGCAGCCGCCAGCCCAGCCTCGGCAGCTGTCGATGACCTCGCAGATCTCGATTTTGACCTGCAAGATCTCGATTTTGCTCAGCAGCCGGCCAGTGCAGCGCCAAGCGCGGAAGTCCACGATGATCCGCTGGATCTCGACTTCGTTCCGTCCTTGGGTTCGGCGAGTTCGCCGCCAGCGTCCTCCGATCGCGATGGCGAGCCTATGCTGGAGCCGGTCGCGCAGACCGAAGTGGCTCTCGAGCCGCATGAGGCTCTGGATCATGACCTGGATCTTGGGCTCGATGACGCGCTGCATTTCGACGCTGAGCCGGCCCCCGAGCCTGCCGGCAGCGATGGCTTGGTGTCTGCCGTAGCCCTCAATTTTGGTGAGCCTCTGGCTGAAGAGGTGAGCACCCCGGTCGCTGCCCATGACGACAGTCTTGATCTCGATGCGCTGGACCTGGATCTGAGCGCCCTCGATGAGCCCGAGCCTACCTTGCAGGCGTCGGCTGGATTGCCGCAGGACAGCCTGGCCGCAGATGAGGAGCTGGCGGCTCTGGAACTGGATGAATTGCCTTCCGTCGATGAACTGGAGTCCTTTGCGCTTGATGATGACTTCGACCTCGAGCATGAGTCCGGTGGTGCCGATATCGATCTGGCCTCCCTCCGGGAAGGTCAGGACGAGGAGGAGTTGCCGGCTTTGATGCAAGATGAGCCGCTCAATCATCCGGCCGAGTACCAGCCCGCTGCTGCGCATGAGGCAGACAGCGATTTCAGCGCTGCTGAATTTGATCTGGCTTTGCCGGTTCAGGGTATCGAGGCGTCTGAGCCGGCATCGGTAGACGCAGCTGCGGGTGACGAGGAGGTCGCCACCGAAGCGGCAGTGGAGGAAAGCTTCGACCTCGGTGCGGAATTTGACTTCCTGGCCGATGCCGATGAAAACGCCACCAAGATCGACCTGGCGCGAGCCTATATCGATATGGGTGACGCAGAAGG
Organism: Pseudomonadota bacterium; assembly: GCA_021804565.1. Taxonomy (GTDB): domain Bacteria; phylum Pseudomonadota; class Gammaproteobacteria; order Pseudomonadales; family Moraxellaceae; genus JAJZHK01. Next base: position 114,609 of record JAJZHK010000001.1, read on the forward strand.
GGCCCGCGACATCCTGCAAGAAGTCATCGAGGACGGCAATAACGAGCAGCAGGAAGAGGCGCGCACTTTGCTGACGCAAGTCGGGTGAGCTGTTGCGTATCGCTTTAGGCATCGAGTACGA